>NZ_JBFTMO010000005.1:0-332500 GCF_056396985.1 Rhizobium sp. 05N430
TCGGCGGCGATCGCCTTGACCGGAACGGCGACACCAGGCGAATAGGCCAATGAGAGATCACGCTGTGTCGCCATCGGCTTGGTTGGATTGACCTCGAGCTTGCCCGGCCGCCCCATAGAGTGGAAGTCCAGTGCTTCCTTGTCGGTGATGCCGTTGGCGGGGCGCTGCTTGCTGTTCATGTCGGGCATATGTCCTCCAAATCTCCTGGCAACCATCTTCGATTGCGCCGTTATCCCTCTATAGACACGCTTATTTGGGCCGACACGACGCCTTGCGAAAAAGCCGTACGGCTACAATCGATTAAAATATCCGCCGGAGCTGACAGGTGTCCCCTCAAGGGGTTCCTGACCTCGCGGTTCGCCGAATACCTCCCTCAATCCTCCTGTGGGCTAACGGCTCCCATTTCCCGATAGCTGTTGTCTTCTATAGCCGCGCTTCGATAGGGTGGCACCTGTTTTTTAGGGAAAAGCCGACCGACGTGAACGACAGAATGGATCCTCGACACGAAGCCTTTTCGGCTGCCGAACTTTCGACGGAGGAAAGCCGCGCCTCGGCGACGCCGATGATGGAGCAGTTCATCGAGATCAAGGCGAACAATCCGGACTCGCTGCTGTTCTACCGCATGGGCGATTTCTACGAGCTGTTCTTCGAGGACGCGCTCGATGCCTCCCGCGCGCTCGGCATCACGCTGACAAAGCGCGGCCAGCATATGGGTCAGGATATCCCGATGTGTGGCGTTCCCGTTCATGCGGCCGACGACTACCTGCAGCGGCTGATCGGGCTCGGCTTCCGCGTTGCCGTCTGCGAGCAGGTCGAAGATCCGGCGGAGGCCAAGAAGCGGGGCTCGAAATCAGTCGTCAAGCGCGACGTCATCCGCCTTGTGACCCCGGGCACGATCACCGAAGAGAAACTGCTCTCGCCATCGGAATCGAATTATCTGATGGCGCTCACTCGTATCCGCGGCGCATCCGAACCGCTGATGGCCCTTGCCTGGATCGACATTTCAACCGGTGTTTTCCGTCTCGCCGAAACAGAGGCCTCCCGCCTGCTCGCCGATATCCTGCGCATCGAACCGCGCGAGCTGATCGTCCCGGATACGATGTTCTACGACCCGGAACTGAAGCCTGTCTTCGACGTGCTTGGCCGGGTCGCTGTGCCGCAGCCGGGCGTGCTGTTCGACAGCGCCACGGCCGAGGGCCGCATCACCCGCTATTTCGGGGTCTCGACGCTCGATGGCTTCGGGACTTTCTCGCGGGCCGAACTTGCGGCTGCAGCCGCCGCTGTCGCCTATGTCGAGAAGACCCAAATCGCCGAGCGGCCGCCACTTGGAAAGCCCGAGCGCGAGAGCGGCGCTTCGACGCTGTTCATTGATCCGGCGACGCGCGCCAATCTCGAACTGGCAAAGACACTCTCGGGAGACCGCAACGGATCGCTTCTGAAGGCTATCGACCGGACGGTCACCGGTGGTGGCGCACGGTTGCTCGCCGAGCGGCTGATGTCGCCGCTGACCGATCCCGTAAGGATCAACGAGCGGCTGGATTCGATCGGCTTCCTGATCGAGGAGCCATCGCTTTGCGGCGATCTGAGGGATGCCTTGAAGCACGTGCCGGATATGCCGCGTGCACTCTCCCGCCTGGCGCTCGATCGCGGCGGACCGCGCGACCTCTGGGCGATCCGCCAGGGCCTTGGTGCCGCCAGCGCACTGGCGCGCCGTCTTTCGGATGCCCTGTTACCCGCAGAACTCGATAGCGCCTCGACCGAGCTTAGTGCGCTTCCGCCCGCGCTGGAAGCCCTGCTCGGCGAGACGCTGGCCGACGAATTGCCGCTGCTGAAGCGCGATGGCGGCTTCCTGCGCGATGGTGCGGATGCCGAGCTCGACGAAGTCCGGGCACTGCGCGACCAGTCCCGCCGCGTGATTGCCGGACTGCAGCTGCAATATGCAGATGAGACCGGCATCAAGTCGCTAAAGATCAAGCACAACAATGTGCTCGGCTATTTCATCGAGGTGACGGCGGGCAATGCCGGGCCGATGACGGATACCGCCGAAGCCAAGGCGCGCTTCATCCATCGCCAGACGATGGCCAATGCCATGCGTTTCACGACGACCGAGCTTGCCGATCTCGAAAGCCGTATTGCCAACGCCGCCGACCGGGCGCTGCAGATCGAGCTGAAGGCCTTCGACCGGATGACCGCGGCCGTCGTTGCCGAGGCCGAAGCTATCAAGGCTGGCGCCCGGGCGCTCGCGATCATCGACGTTGCCGCGGCCTTGGCCCTGCTCGCCGACGAGCAGGCCTATTGCCGCCCGATGGTCGATGGCTCGAAGATGTTTGCGATCGAAGGTGGCAGGCATCCTGTCGTCGAGCAAGCGCTGCGCCGCCAGTCGTCCGGGCCTTTCGTCGCCAACAATTGCGATCTGTCTCCCGCTTCCGATGGCAAGGACGGCGCCATCTGGCTGCTCACCGGCCCGAACATGGGCGGTAAATCGACCTTCCTGCGCCAGAATGCCCTGATTGCGATCCTGGCGCAGATGGGCTGTTTCGTCCCGGCGGCATCGGCGCATATCGGCATCGTTGATCGACTGTTTTCGCGCGTCGGCGCATCCGACGACCTCGCCCGTGGCCGCTCGACCTTCATGGTCGAGATGGTCGAGACCGCGGCGATCCTCAATCAGGCTACGGAGCGCTCGCTCGTGATCCTCGATGAGATCGGTCGAGGAACGGCGACGTTCGACGGCCTGTCGATCGCCTGGGCTGCCGTCGAGCATCTGCATGAAGCCAACCGGTGCCGAGGCCTTTTTGCCACGCATTTTCACGAGCTGACGGTTCTGTCCGAAAAGCTTGCCCGGCTATCGAACGCCACGATGCGCGTGAAGGAATGGGATGGCGACGTCATCTTCCTGCATGAAGTCGGCCCGGGCGCGGCGGATCGCTCCTATGGCATCCAAGTTGCGCGGCTGGCCGGATTGCCGGCCTCGGTGGTTGCTCGCGCGCGCGACGTGCTGACGCGTCTGGAAGACGCCGACCGCAAGAACCCGGCGAGCCAGCTGATCGACGACCTGCCGCTTTTCCAGGTGGCGGTGCGCCGCGAAGATGGCAATCGCGGCCCGTCAAAGGTCGAGGAATCGCTGAAGGGCATGAGCCTCGATGACATGACGCCGCGCGAGGCGCTGGACGCGCTTTACGCCCTGAAGAAGCAAGTGAAGTAGGAGCCGCCGGATGTTCATGCGCAGCCTTGTCCGCGAGACACAGCGGCTTTCCGATATGTTCACGATCCTCGAGGCGCTGCGCAAGGCCGACGAGCACGGCAATCCGCGCGGCTGGAACTCGCCCTATGGCCTTCTGGAAGTGACGCGCAGCTGCGCACTGATCTGCGAACTGGCGTCGATGATCGCCAAGGCGGGATACCGCGAATGCGACAGGCCGACGCTCGAGGCGATCACCGGTGAAGCCCGGCAGGTGCTGTATTCGGTCCAGGCCCAGGCCGCCTGAAAGCCGGCGCCCGCCGAACTTGCGGCAAACCGCCTCGCCACAGCCCGCGCCAACACCTTTTCGCCAAAATTAAAGGTTCTTGAGGTATGAAGCCGGTGTCATTCGCCGGGCAGAGAGGCTATAGCGCATGCAGACGAAACGAGAGGCGCAGAACGATCAAGCCGCGCCGCGCGAACAGAGCATGGCGAAGCAGGACATCGACTTTTCCAGCATTCTCGACACCGCGTATCTGCAGAGCCAATGCGACGCCGTCGCCGAGGCGAACAGGAACCGGCCGGATTTACTGCGCTCCGACCTTCTGGCGCTTCTCAAGAAAGCAAGCACAGAGGGCCGCCAGAAAGCCCGGACGCTGCTTTCGGAAGACGGCAGCGGGCTGAATTGCGCCTACCGCATCTCCTGGCTTCAGGACCAGATCATCGCGGTCCTCTACAATTTCGCGATCACTCACGTCTTTCCGAAGCAGAAGGACAAGTTCGCGGTGACCGCGGTCGGCGGCTATGGCCGCGACACGCTGGCGCCGGGCTCCGATATCGACCTGCTGTTCCTCTTCCTGCCGAAGCCGGGCGAGGAGACCCACAAGGCCGTGGAGTTCATGCTCTACATCCTCTGGGACATGGGCTTCAAAGTCGGCCACGCGACCCGCACGGTCGAAGAATGTATCGCGCTGTCGAAATCCGATATGACCATACGCACGGCGATCCTCGAAATGCGCTATATCTGCGGCCTCCAATCGCTGGAGACCGATCTCGAAGCGCGCTTCGACAAGGAAATCGTCACCGGCACCGGCCCGGAATTCATCGCCGCCAAGCTTGCCGAGCGCGACGAGCGCCACCGCAAGGCGGGCGACACGCGCTATCTCGTCGAGCCCAACGTCAAGGAAGGCAAAGGCGGTCTGCGCGACCTGCACACGCTCTTCTGGATTTCGAAATACTATTATCATGTCCGCGATCCCGCCGAGCTCATCAAGCTTGGCGTTCTCTCGAAGCAGGAATACCGGCTGCTGATGCGCGCCGAGGATTTCCTGTGGGCCGTGCGCTGCCACATGCACTTCTTGACCAACAAGGCGGAAGAGAGGCTTTCCTTCGACATCCAGCGCGAGATTGCCGAAGCGCTGGGCTATCAGCCGCGCCCTGGCCTTTCGGCCGTCGAGCGCTTCATGAAGCACTACTTTCTGGTGGCCAAGGATGTCGGTGACCTGACGCGCATTCTCTGCGCCGCGCTCGAAGACCAGCAGGCGAAGTCGACCCCGGGATTGAGCGGCGTGCTGAGCCGCTTCACGCACCGGACCCGCAAGATCGCCGGAAGTGCGGAATTCGTCGAGGATCGCGGCCGCATTACGCTTGCCGATCCTGAGGTATTCAAGCGTGACCCTGTCGCCATCATCCGGCTCTTCCATGTGGCCGATCTGAATGGACTGGAATTCCATCCCGATGCCCTGAAGCGGGTCAGCCGCTCGCTCGGCCTGATCGACAACGATCTGCGCGACAACGAGGATGCGAACCGGCTTTTCCTGTCGATCCTGACATCACACCGCGATCCTGCGCTGATCCTGCGGCGGATGAACGAGGCCGGCGTGCTTGGCCGCTTCATTCCCGAGTTCGGCAAGATCGTCGCGATGATGCAATTCAACATGTATCACCACTATACGGTGGACGAGCATCTGATCCGCAGCGTCGACGTTCTGTCGGAAATCGACAAGGGCAAGGCCGAGGAGCTGCACCCGCTTTCCAACAAGCTGATGCCGGGCATCGAGGACCGTGAGTCGCTCTATGTCGCGGTGCTGCTGCATGACATCGCCAAGGGCCGCCAAGAAGATCACTCGATTGCAGGCGCGCGCGTTGCCCGCAAACTCTGCACGCGCTTCGGCCTGTCGCAAAAGCAGACGGAGACGGTCGTCTGGCTGATCGAGGAACATCTGACGATGTCGATGGTCGCCCAGACCCGCGATCTGACGGACCGCAAGACGATCACCGATTTTGCCGATCGCGTGCAGTCGCTGGAACGGTTGAAGATGCTGCTGATCCTGACGATCTGCGATATCCGCGCTGTCGGCCCCGGTGTCTGGAACGGCTGGAAGGGCCAGCTGCTGCGCACGCTCTATTACGAGACCGAACTGCTGCTCGCCGGCGGCTTCTCCGAAGTGTCACGCAAGGAGCGTGCCGGCTTCGCCGCCGAGGCATTGTTCAACGCGCTCTCCGACTGGACGCAAAAGGACCGCAAGACCTATACGAAGCTGCACTACCAGCCCTACCTGCTTTCCGTTCCGCTGGAAGACCAGGTGCGCCATGCGCATTTCATCCGCCAGACCGACAAGGCCGGTCAGGCGCTGGCGACCACCGTTCGGACCGACAGCTTCCATGCGATCACTGAGATCACCGTGCTTTCGCCCGACCATCCGCGCCTGCTTGCCGTCATCGCCGGCGCCTGCGCAGCGGCCGGAGCGAATATCGTTGATGCACAGATCTTCACGACATCGGACGGACGCGCGCTCGACACGATCCATGTGAGCCGCGAATTTCCCAACGACGAAGACGAGCTGCGCCGTGCGGCGACGATCGGCCGGATGATCGAGGACGTGCTTTCGGGCCGCAAGCGGCTGCCTGAAGTCATCGCGACACGCACCAAGAACCGCAAGAAGAGCAAGGCTTTCGTCATTCCGCCGTCGGTCAACATCACCAACAACCTGTCGAACAAGTTCACCGTCATCGAGGTCGAATGCCTCGACCGCGCCGGTCTGCTGTCGGAAATCACCGCCGTGCTGTCCGATCTGTCACTCGACATTCAATCCGCCCGCATCACAACATTCGGAGAGAAGGTGATCGATACCTTCTACGTCACAGACCTCGTCGGTCAGAAGATCACCAGCGACAGCAAGCGCTCCAACATCACCGCCCGGCTGAAAGCCGTCATGGCGGGCGAGGAGGACGAACTGCGCGAGCGCATGCCTTCGGGCATCATCGCGCCTGCTGCCACCAGGACTTCGCAGCCGAACGACAAGAAAGCCGGTTCGCCCGCATGAGCCTCGTCAAGAAATTTGCCACCGTCGGCGGCGCCACCCTCGGCAGCCGTATCTTCGGTTTTGCCCGCGAAACGCTGATGGCCGCCGCCCTCGGCACCGGGCCGATGGCCGACGTGTTCTACGCCGCCTTCCGCTTTCCGAACCTCTTCCGACGGCTGTTTGCCGAGGGCGCATTCAATGCCGCCTTCGTGCCACTGTTTGCCAAGGAAATCGAGGCAAACGGTACCGATGGCGCCAAGCGTTTTTCGGAAGAAGTCTTCGGCGTACTCTTCTCGGTACTGCTGCTCATCACCATCGTGATGGAGCTCTGCATGCCGCTTCTGGTGCGCTTCATCATCGCGCCTGGCTTCACCGACGATCCGGACAAGTTTTCGATCACCGTGCGCATGGCGGCTGTGATGTTCCCGTATCTGATGTGCATGTCGCTGACGGCGATGATGAGCGGGATGCTGAATTCGCTGCATCACTTCTTTGCCGCCGCGGTTGCCCCTGTTTTCCTCAACGTCGTCATGATCGGCGCGCTGTTTTATGCGCTCTACACGGGCTCCGAGCCGCTGCAGACGGCCTGGTACCTTTCCTGGGGCGTTCTGGCGGCGGGTATCCTGCAGCTCGCCGTCGTCTATATCGGCGTCCTCCATGCCGGCATGAGTATCGGCCTGCGCCGTCCGCGCATGACGCCCAACGTCAAGCGGTTGCTGATCCTCGCGGTTCCCGCAGCCGTCACCGGCGGTATCACGCAGATCAACCAGATGATCGGCCAGGCGATTGCCTCGTCGCGCGAAGGCGCGATTGCGGCGCTTCAATATGCCGACCGCATCTATCAGCTGCCGCTCGGTGTCGTCGGCGTCGCGGTCGGCGTCGTCCTGCTGCCGGAGCTAGCGCGGGCTCTGAAGGGCGGCAATCTGCGCGAGGCCGGCAACCTGCAGAACCGCTCGATCGAATTCGTGCTGTTCCTGACAATTCCGGCGGCCTTCGCCCTATGGATTCTCTCCGACGAGATCATCCGCGTGCTCTACGAGCGTGGCGCATTCCACCAGGAAAACACCGCGATCGTCGGCTCGATCCTGGCGATCTACGGTATCGGCCTTCCGGCTTTCGTACTGATCAAGGCCTTGCAGCCGGGCTTCTACGCCCGCGAGGACACCAAGACGCCGATGCGGTTTTCAGCTGTTGCCGTCGGCGTCAACTGCGCGACAGCGCTGACGCTTTTCCCGCATCTCGGCGCTCCCGGCATCGCGGTTGCCGAGGCGACGGCGGGCTGGATCAGCACGGTTCTGCTGTTCACTACCCTCATCCGGCGAGGCCACCTCGCGTGGGAATGGGCGCTGGCACGACGCGCTACGCTGCTCGTCGTCTCGGCCGCCGTCATGGGTGGCGTCATCATCTATCTGCAACATCGCTGGGAGCCGTGGCTCGCCTCAAGCGCTCATCTGACGACCAAGATCGGCACGCTGGGACTGCTGATTGCGATCTCGATGATCGTCTATTTCGCCACGGCATTCCTGATCGGCGGCGCCGATCTCGGCATGATCCGCCGCAACCTCAACCGCAAGCCGGCACCTTCCACCGAAGGCTGAGGCTCAACAGTAGGTCCATCGCCGCTTCGGCCCGGTATCGACATGGACGATGCCGTTGCAGTAGCGGCCGATACCACCGATGCCCGGTGCGCTCTGAGCGGCGGCAATAACCACCCGCTCGGAAACGCCGGGCACCCGGATATCGGCGGCGTTGCAATGCCGGTGCTGGGAGTGCGACCGGCCGGAACGCGGCCTGAAGCCAGATGTGACCATCGGGCGCCTGCCGGTCTTGGCGGCGATATGGGCGAGAATTCCTCTCAGGCGCGGCGGAAAGCAGCCGACACGGACGCTGACGGTCTGCACCGTGTAGGCGGATGTGGCGGCATTCTTGAGCAGCCTGACGGATGGCTTCTTGGCGGTCTGGGCATTGGCATTCAAGCAACAAGACACGGCGAAAAGACTGGCGAGCGCCAGGGATAGAATGGTGTGCATCGACGTCCCTCCGGAAAGGGCCGGGCTGAAAGGGCAGCGCCCGGCCGGATGGCGCCAGGAACGTTGGTTTCAATTGTGACCATTTTGTGAAATTTTCTACCAATTGAAAATGTGAAAATACCTCATTTATAGGATATTCACATTTTCAACATAGCTATAAATGAGTATAAAATACTCCTGACACCCAAAACGGAATCAAGGCTTTGCCCCTTGCGCGCATAGCCCATCCGAAATCGCTTCCGGCGCGCAAAAAATGCGGCTCGGCGGCTGAAAAAAGTTTAAGAAGGGAGCCTTCATCCCGTTGAGATGCCTTGAATCAGGAGCCCGGACCCATGCAGTCGCTGTTTCTCGTCACGCTTGTTGTCGATGACTATGATCGCGCGAAGGCTTTCTATTGTGGTTCGCTCGGCTTCGACTGCCTGCAGGATGAGGCGATGCCGGACGGCAAGCGCTGGGTCGTGGTCAAGCCGCGCGGCGGCGAAGGTGCGGCCTTCCTGCTTGCGCAGGCCGCGGACGAGCGGCAGAAGACCGCGATTGGCAACCAGACCGGAGGGCGCGTCGGCTTCTTCCTGAAGACCGACGATTTCGCGCGCGACCATGCGGGAATGACTGCAGCCGGCGTTCGCTTTCTAGAGGAGCCGCGGCACGAGATTTATGGCACCGTCGCCGTGTTTTCGGATCCCTACGGCAACACCTTCGACCTCATCCAACACGCCGCACCAGCAGGCTCTTGATTGCCGCGTTTGACGCGTGCATAAGCGCGCCCGTTAGCAACATGGGCGTCGTGCCCTGGGGCCCTCCACCAGCCTAATCGAGGACATCATCATGGGCGAATTCAAGAAGCTCGTATTCTCCGGCGTTCAGCCGACCGGCAATCTCCATCTCGGCAATTATCTCGGCGCGATCCGCAAGTTCGTAGCGCTGCAGGACGGCAATGATTGCATCTATTGCGTCGTTGACCTCCACTCGATCACCGCGCAGCTGGTTCACGAGGACCTGCGCGGCCAGATCCGTTCGATCGCTGCTGCCTTCATCGCCGCCGGCATCGACCCCGAAAAGCATATCGTCTTCAATCAGTCCGCCGTACCACAACATGCCGAGCTTGCCTGGGTCTTCAATTGCGTCGCCCGTATCGGCTGGATGAACCGCATGACGCAGTTCAAGGACAAGGCCGGCAAGGACCGCGAGAATGCCTCGCTTGGCCTACTTGCCTATCCGAGCCTGATGGCAGCCGACATCCTCGTCTATCGCGGAACCCATGTGCCTGTTGGCGACGATCAGAAGCAGCACCTGGAGCTGGCGCGCGACATCGCCATGAAGTTCAATCTGGATTATCAGGATCACATCCGCCGGGCCGGTCATGGCACCGATATCGTGGTCGGCAACGAGCCTGTTCACGCCTATTTCCCGATGGTCGAGCCGCTGATCGATGGTCCGGCGCCGCGGGTCATGTCGCTGCGCGACGGCACGAAGAAGATGTCGAAATCCGATCCGTCCGACCTGTCGCGCATCAATTTGATGGACGACGAAGAGGCGATCTCCAAGAAGATCCGCAAGGCAAAGACCGATCCCGATGGCTTGCCGAGCGAAATCGAGGGCCTGAAGGGCCGCCCGGAAGCCGACAACCTCGTCGGCATCTATGCCGCGCTCGCCGACAAGACGAAGGCGGAAGTTCTTGCCGAATTCGGCGGTCAGCAGTTCTCGGTCTTCAAGCCGGCCCTTATCGATCTGTCGGTGCAGGTTCTTGCGCCGATCACGGGCGAGATGCGCCGGTTGATGGACGACACGACCCATATCGACACGATCCTGCGCAACGGCGGCGAGCGCGCCCGCGCCCGCGCCGAAGCCACGATGAAGGACGTCCGCGACATCATCGGATTTCTTTACTAGGCAAACATTGTTCGAGCCGGGCGTTGTCAGCCCGGCTCAAGCTTTGCCTGCCATGGATTTCCAGCATTGTCCGGACAGTCCGGACGATCATCCAACGCTGACGCGCTGCAAGGAACATCCATGACCCCGTCTGCCTCCACTCCAGGTGCGGCGCATTTGCCGGACGTCGAACTGCTGAAGGCCAAGGTCGCCGCGAACGGATGCCTCGTATACCAGCCCTATCTGAACGATCAGCAGCTCGCCTCGCTGGATCCGCAGGCCGTGCCGCTCGACATATCGTTCAATACCGAGGCCGCGACGCGCGAATACGAGCTGTTCCGGACGCTCTACGATCACCATAGAGCCATCGGGTTCGACCCTTCCGCCTTCTGGGGTCTTGTTTCCAGCAAGTTCGCGTTGAAGGCTGCCACGCCATTTTCCCATTTCGTATCTCAGGCGAGCGAAGCGCAACGCGCCGGTTTCGACTGCTATGCCTACAATCCGATGCTCGCCAACGCCGCAATCTTTCTCAGCGCCTGGGATCAGGGTATCGCGACCGGCCATGTCGGCATGGACAAGATCTTCGACTACCTGGCCGCGACCGGCTACCCTGTCGACGAGCCACAAGGCCCGGACACATTCTTCTTCTGCAATTATTTCGTGGCAAACGACCGCTTCTGGAGAGGCTACTTCTCCTATTGCGAGGCTATTCTCTACGCTCTCGAGCAAGAGGCCGCCGCAGGCAGGCAGGCAGGTCTGGCCTATATCGGCCACGGCAATTATGCGCGCGACAAGAACACGAGCATGCGGCCGTTCGTTATCGAGCGCCTTCTCGGCCTCTACATCGCCTCCGCGCGCACCAGCGGACTGAAGGTCGCCGGTTTCGTTCCCCAGGCCGAAGACTTCGCCCGCAAATTCGGCGACCGCATGGGCAGCGCTTTGTTCGATCTCTGGTCAAAAAAGAACGATGGCATTGCAGGTGAAGGCGCTTCACGTTTCGAGACGTGGAAGGAAGCCCGCTTCGCGATCGCATCGCAGCCGATCCTCGCTTTGCATGCCGACGATCCGCCGGCCTGGCTCCCCAGGATCAATAAGCTCTAGGTGCCGAGCGAACCCGTCCGGAAGGGCTTGCGCTCGTACGAGGGGCTTGCAAATTTTCGGGTTAGGGTGTCAGAGTCCGCGCCATGGTATCAAAGCGACTCTCCCGTCTTGAAGGTCATCGCCGCAAGTTCATGGCGGTCATCGACGGTACACCCGAATGCCAGCGCGCCGTTCACTATGCCGGCCGGCGTGCCAAGAATTCCAACGGCGGCCTCGTCCTCGTCTACGTGATTCCTGAAGGCGATTTCCAGCAGTGGCTGGGGGTCGAGGAGATCATGCGTGCGGAAGCGCGCGAGGAGGCGGAAGCCGTGGTCGCCAAATCGGCGCAGGTTGTGCGCGAGACGATCGGCATCGAACCGGAAATCGTTATCCGCGAAGGCAGCGCCGCCGAGCAGATCAATCTGGCGATCGAAGAAGACCGAGATATTGCTATCCTGGTGCTCGCGGCAAGTTCGGCGAAAGAGGGACCAGGCCCCCTGGTCTCCTCGGTTGCCGGCAAGGGTGCGGCTTTTCCGATCCCCGTCACCGTGCTTCCCGATACGCTGACGAACGAAGAGTTGGACGCGCTTGCCTGAGTAGGGCAATTCTGGAGTCATTATCTCTTGAATGGCGCGGCCAAACAGCCTATTTTCTTTTGAAGAATTCTAAAGACGGCCCCGAGCGACGGCTAGGCCGCATGGAGAGCGAAATGTTCATTCAGACCGAAGCCACCCCGAACCCCGCCACGCAGAAGTTCCTGCCGGGCAAGGTGGTGATGGAGAACGGCACGGCCGAATTCCGCAGCGCGGACGAAGCACAGGCCTCGCCGCTGGCTGCGCGCCTGTTTGAAATCCCGGGCGTGACAGGCGTCTATTTCGGCTATGATTTCATTTCCGTCTCCAAGGACAATGCCGAATGGCAGCACCTGAAGCCGGCGATCCTCGGCTCGATCATGGAACATTTCATGTCGGGCAAGCCTGTCATGGGCGATGCATCGATCCTTTCCGAGGATGCGGATGCAGGCGACGAGTTTTTCGATGCAGACGACGAGTCGATCGTCCTCACCATCAAGGAGCTGCTGGACACACGTGTGCGTCCGGCCGTGGCCCAGGACGGTGGCGACATCACCTTCCGCGGCTTCAAGGACGGCAAGGTCTATCTCAACATGAAGGGCTCCTGCGCCGGTTGCCCCTCCTCTACCGCAACGCTGAAGCATGGCGTTCAGAACCTGCTTCGCCACTTCGTTCCCGAAGTGCAGGAAGTCGTCGCGGCCTAAACAACAGTATTTGCGCATCAATTCACCCGGCCGGGCTATTGCAGCACGGCCGGATGAATTTATTCTGCGCGCGGAAGAATTTATTCGGAAATTGATGGCATGATAATTCTGGCGCTCGACACGGCAGGTGTGGATTGCGCTGCCGCTGTTTTTGACAGCGGTAGTGAGACGGTGCTTGGGGAGGCATCGGAGATGATTGGCAAGGGGCATGCAGAGCATCTGATGGGCATCGTCGACCGCGCATTGTCGCAGGCCGGCAAGAAGCTCGCGATGGTCGAACGCATCGCCGTGACGATCGGCCCCGGCTCCTTTACAGGCATTCGAGTGGGCGTGGCCGCAGCCCGCGGTTTTGCTCTTGCACTCGGTATCCCAACCGTCGGCGTCACGACGCTGGAAACCATGGCAGCCGCACAACGGCTGAAGACGCCTGGCCGCGCGGTTCTCGCCGCCATGGATGCCAAGCGCGACGAAATCTATCTCCAGAGCTTTTCGGCCGAAGGCGAGCCTCTCGATGATCCGCGCGCCTTGCCGGTCGGGGAAGCCATCGCTTTCGCATCGTCTTTCGACGGCGAAATCACCGGCTCGGCCGCGCCGCTGCTGCGGCCCGAACTGACTGGCGACTATGTCAACGCATTTCCCATTTCCATCGTGGCGCGCCTCGGTGCTGCCGCTGATCCGTCTTCCGGAAAGCCGAAGCCCCTTTATCTGCGTGGACCCGACGCCAAGCCACAGGCGGGGTTTGCGATTGCGCGAGTATGACGATGCTGGAAGCCTATCTGTCGCTTAAGCCGGAATTCGAGATTGTCGCGATGGACAGCGACGACTGTCATGGGGTTGCGGTGCTCCACGGCGAACGATTTGCCCGCCCCTGGGGCGACGGCGAGTTTCACAGCCTGCTCAGCCAGGACAATGTCTTCGGTTTCGTCGCGCGCCAGACCAACGCTTTCCTCAAGAAGCCTCTGCCCGGTTTCGTGCTTGCCCGGCAGGTGGCAGGCGAGGCGGAAATCCTGACGGTCGCGGTGCAGACGAAGGCCGCGCGCTCCGGCCTCGGCTGGCGGCTGATGCAGGCGGCGATGCGTGAAGCGCATGCGCGGGGTGGTGAAAGCCTGTTCCTGGAAGTCGATGCGGGCAACGTGCCGGCACTCGGTCTTTACCGCAAGCTTGGCTTCGAGCAGGTTGGCGAACGCCGGGGCTATTACAAGGACGACAAGGGTGCGGTTTCCACGGCGCTTGTCATGAAGCGCGTTCTTCGCTAGTTCCCTCTTGGAACTGGAATCTCTTGTGAAGGCCGCCAATGACCGACGTAGCCAAGACCCTTGAGGAGCTTTGCGCCGAACGCGGCATGCGGATGACCGAGCAGCGTCGCGTGATTGCACGCATTCTCGAGGAATCGGAAGACCATCCCGATGTCGAGGAACTCTATCGCCGCTCCGTGAAGGTCGATGCGAAAATCTCGATCTCGACCGTCTACCGCACCGTCAAACTGTTCGAAGATGCAGGCATCATTGCCCGCCACGATTTTCGCGACGGCCGCTCGCGCTACGAGACGGTACCGGAAGAGCATCACGATCACCTGATCGACCTGAAGAATGGCGTCGTCATTGAGTTCCGCTCGCCGGAGATCGAGGCGTTGCAGGAACGCATCGCCCGCGAGCATGGCTTCAAGCTGGTCGATCACCGGCTGGAGCTCTACGGCATACCGCTGAAGAAAGACGAACGCTGATCCTATGACCGCAGCCGCAGGGAGTGCCCGCTGATGGTCTGGCTGCGCATTGTCTATGCCGCAATCGTCGTGGCGCTGGCGAGCCTGCTGCTGATGCCGTTCCAGCTGCTCGCGCTCTACTTTGACTGGAAGCTGCGCCGCACCCTTCCCCGGTTCTGGCACAGGATTGCCTGTCGCGCACTCGGCATCCGGGTCCATGTTCACGGCAGCCTAGAACGGCGCCGGCCGCTGATGCTCTGCGCCAACCATGCATCCTGGATGGATATCATGGTGATGTCGTCAGTCGCCGACGTTGCCTTCATCGCCAAATCCGAAGTGCGCAGCTGGCCAATCTTCGGACAGCTTGCGAGGCTGCAAAAGAGCGTCTTCATCGTCCGCGAAGAAAAGCGCAACACCGGCAACCAAGCCAATGAAATTGCCGGGCGCATGGCCGATGGCGAGATCGTCGTGCTGTTTCCCGAGGGCACGACATCCGATGGCAACCGCCTGCTGGAAGTGAAATCGTCTCTGTTCGGCGCGGCCGCCATGGCGGTTCCGCATTCGCCCAACGGTTCGGTCTTCGTTCAACCTGTGGCAATCGCCTATACCAAGGCGCACGGCGTCGCACTCGGCCGCTATCATCGCCCGCTCGCGGGTTGGCCCGGCGACGTGGAGCTGATGCCGCATTTCATGGACGTCGTGAAAAACGGCGCCATCGATGTCGAGGTTCGCTTCGGCGAGCCCGTCGATTACCGCGCAGATTCGAACCGCAAAGACGTGAGTTCGACCATCGCGCGGCGCATCCGCGCGATGCTGAACAGCAGCCTGCGCGGACGCGAGATCAACTGACGCAAGATTTCGATTTTCTAGCGGGCAAAAAACCACTAAATAGCGCGCCATGACCCAAGACAGCGCCCTTCTTCAGGCCCCGGAACTCCCGAGCGAGAGCCTCCGTGATGGCAGCAACAGCCGCAAGGTCTTCATCAAGACCTACGGCTGTCAGATGAACGTCTATGACTCGACGCGGATGAGCGACGCTCTGGCCCGCGACGGCTACGAGCCGACCGAGGATATGGAAGAGGCCGACCTCGTCCTGCTCAACACCTGTCATATCCGCGAGAAGGCGGCGGAGAAGGTTTATTCCGCCCTTGGCCGCCTGCGCGAAATGAAAAAGAAAAAGGCTGCCAAGGGCAAGGAGATGATGATCGGCGTTGCCGGTTGCGTTGCCCAGGCCGAAGGCGAGGAAATCCTGCGCCGGGCGCCCGCCGTCGATGTCGTCATCGGCCCGCAGACATATCACCGCCTACCGGAAGCGCTGCGTAAGGCCAAGGAAGGCCAGCGCATCGTCGACACGGAATATGCGCTCGAAGACAAATTCGAGCACCTGCCGATTGCCGAGGCGAAAAAGATCCGCTCGCGCGGCGTCACGGCTTTCCTCACCGTGCAGGAAGGCTGCGACAAGTTCTGTACGTTCTGTGTCGTGCCCTATACGCGCGGCTCGGAAGTGTCGCGCCCGGTTTCGCAGATCGTCGACGAAGCAAGACAGCTTGTGGACGCCGGCGTGCGCGAAATCACGCTGCTCGGCCAGAACGTCAATGCCTGGCACGGCACGGGCTCGAACGGCGAAGAATGGACGCTCGGCGACCTGCTCTACCGGCTTGCTGAAATTCCCGGCCTCGCGCGGCTGCGCTACACCACCAGCCATCCACGCGACATGGACGACCGGCTGATCGCCGCGCATCGCGACCTCAGGGCGCTGATGCCCTATCTGCATCTCCCGGTGCAGGCGGGATCGGACCGTATTCTGAAGGCGATGAACCGCCGTCATACCGCTGCCGAATATCTGGCGCTGATAGAGCGCATCCGCGCCGCCCGCCCCGACATAGCCCTATCGGGCGATTTCATCGTCGGCTTCCCGGGGGAGACAGATCGCGATTTTGAGGATACACTCAAACTCGTGGAGGAAGTGCGATATGCGCAGGCTTTCTCCTTCAAATATTCGACAAGGCCGGGCACGCCCGGCGCGGACTTGAAGGATCAAGTGCCCGAAGAGGTCAAGGCAGAAAGGCTCGAACGCCTGCAGGCGCTTCTCCTGAAGCAGCAGCAGGAATTTGCCGAATCCTGCATCGGGAAAACGATCGATCTGTTGCTGGAAAAGCCCGGTCGCATGGAAGGACAGCTTATTGGGCGTTCTCCCTGGCTTCAGTCAGTGAATGTTGATGCAAAAGCATCGCAAATCGGTGACATTATTAAAGTGCGAATCACCGGAACTGGAACGAACAGCCTGTTTGCCGAATTTGCAGAGGGCTGAGGTTCAACAAAGGAGCTCGACCGCTTGAACGGACAAGAATTGGTTTCTTCTTCACCGCGCCACCCACGCATTGCGAGCGACGCCAATCACTTTGTCCTGACGTTCGAGAACAACCGGTTCGCCAGCGAACTTTTTGGTCAGTTCGATCAGAACCTGAAGCTCCTCGAAGAGCGGCTCCACATCGATGCGCGTGCCCGCGGCAATTCCGTCGTCATTACCGGCGACGTGGTAACCACCAATCAGGCGCGGCGCACGCTCGATTATCTCTATGAAAAACTTCAGAAAGGCGGCAGCGTGGAACGATCCGACGTCGAGGGTGCCATTCGCATGGCCGTTGCGGCCGACGACCAGTTGAGCCTGCCGACGATGGAGAAGAAAGCCAAATTGACCATGGCTCAGATTTCAACGCGCAAGAAGACCATCATTGCCCGGACCCCGACACAGGACGCCTATATGCGGGCGCTGGAGCGCAACGAGCTGGTCTTCGGTGTCGGCCCTGCCGGTACCGGCAAGACCTACCTCGCGGTCGCCCAGGCCGCCCAGCTGCTGGAGCGCGGCGCGGTCGAGAAGATCATCCTGACCCGCCCGGCCGTCGAAGCCGGCGAGCGCCTCGGCTTCCTGCCCGGCGACCTGAAGGAAAAGGTCGATCCCTATCTCCGCCCGCTTTATGATGCGCTCTACGATATGATCCCGGGCGACAAGGTCGAACGCGCGATTACCGCGGGCGTGATCGAAATCGCACCGCTCGCCTTCATGCGCGGACGCACACTTTCGAACGCGGCAATCATCCTTGACGAAGCGCAGAACACGACATCGATGCAGATGAAGATGTTCCTGACCCGTCTCGGCGAAAATTCGCGGATGATGATCACCGGCGACCCAAGCCAGATCGACTTGCCGCGCGGCGTGAAATCCGGCCTTGTCGAGGCCCTTCACCTGCTCACCGAAGTCGAGGGCATCTCGATCGTCCGCTTCAAAGATGCCGATGTCGTTCGTCATCCGCTTGTCGGCCGCATCGTCAGGGCTTATGACGCCACCTACACAGCGCGCGAAGAAGACGCGATCAAATAGGACTATGGCCTTACTCGACATTCAGATCAGCGTGGAAGAAGGCGGCTGGCCTTCCGAGGACGAGTTGCAGCCTTTGACGGACCGTGTGCTGGAAAAGGCCGCGGACTATCTCAAGGCCAGTGCCAAGCAGAAGTTTCCCAAGATGGCCACCGAGGTTTCGCTGGTCTTCACCGACGACGAGTCGATCCGGGCGATCAATGCCGAATGGCGCCAGAAGGACAAGGCGACCAACGTCCTGTCCTTTCCCGCCTACCCGATCACGCCGGGCAAGATTCCGGGGCCGATGCTCGGCGACATCATCATCGCCAGGGAGACCGTGGCGCGCGAGGCGGAAGAGCTTGAGAAGCCTTTCGAAGACCATCTGACCCATTTGATGGTGCATGGTTTCTTGCATCTGTTCGGCTACGACCATATGAATGATGCAGAAGCCGAAATTATGGAGGGGTTGGAGACTCGTATTTTGGCAGATCTCGGCCTATCTGACCCCTACGAAGGTCAAGACCTTAAATTGGAACCATGAGCGACTTTTCAGCAAAGACCACGGCAGACAGCAAGGATGCCGACCAATCTTCCTCCTCTGACGAGGGTGGAAGTAGTAGAAACGCCGGGCGATCTTTCTGGGCACGCGCAGCCCGCATCCTCCGGCCACAGCAAGGCTCGCGCCTGCGCGAGGACCTCGCCGACGCGCTGATGACCAGCGATACCGGCGACGACGCCTTTTCGCCCGACGAGCGGGCGATGCTGCACAATATCCTGCGCTTCCGTGAAGTTCGTGTTGCCGACGTGATGGTGCCGCGCGCCGATATCGAGGCAGTCGATCAGACGATCACCATCGGCGAGCTGATGATCCTGTTCGAAGAGTCCGGCCGCTCGCGCATGCCTGTCTACGCAGACACGCTCGATGATCCTCGCGGCATGGTGCATATCCGCGACCTTCTTTCCTATGTCGCCAAGCAGGCGCGCAACAAGCGCCGGACCGGCATCAAGGCAAAAGCCGCCGAACCGGTCGTCGAGATCGCGCCCGAAAACCTCCAGAAGGTCAGCCGCTCATCCAAGCCGAATTTCGATCTGGCACGGGTCGATCTGCAGAAGACGCTGGCCGAGGCAGGCATCATCCGCAAGATCCTGTTCGTCCCGCCGTCGATGCTGGCGTCCGACCTTCTGCGCCGCATGCAGGTCAACCGCACGCAGATGGCGCTGGTCATTGACGAGTATGGCGGCACAGACGGCCTGGCATCGCACGAAGACATCGTTGAAATGGTCGTCGGCGATATCGACGACGAGCATGACGATGACGAGGTGATGTTCAAGCGCGTCTCCGAAGACATGTTCGTTGCCGATGCGCGCGTCGAGTTGGAAGAGATCGCCGCGGCGATCGGCCCGGATTTCGACATTGCCGAACAGGTGGACGAAGTCGATACGCTGGGTGGGCTGATCTTCTCCGCACTCGGCCGCATCCCGGTCCGCGGCGAAGTGGTTCAGGCGCTGCCGGATTTCGAATTTCACATTCTCGATGCCGATCCTCGGCGCATCAAGCGTGTCCGCATCACCCGCAAGCGCCAGGCGATCCGCCGTCGCGTGAGGGACGGAGACGGCGCAGGCGGCTCCGAACAGGGCGACGACAGGCCCGCAGAATCCTCTGCGGCAAACTGAGCGCCCGTAAGGCACGACAAACAGCTGCTTTTTTGAAAGACTGCGAGCCGGGTTGATTCGCGGCTTGATGGGGACTGTGCATGGAGCGGCTTGCGGACAGGGTTATCCTGCTCTGGGGTTTCAAACGGGCGTTGCTGGCAATCCTTGCGGGCGCCATCGGCGTCATCGCCCTGCCCCCGATCGGCTTCTTTGCCGCGATGTTCATCTCCTTCACGCTGCTCGTGTGGCTGATCGACGGCGCGGCTGCCTCGCCGGAGGCAAGCTTCATCGGCCGGCTCTGGCCGGCCTTCGTCACCGGCTGGCTTTTCGGCTTCGGCTATTTCGTCGCCGGTCTCTGGTGGCTCGGTCATGCGCTGCTGATCGATTCCGATGCCTTTGCCTGGGCGCTGCCGCTGGCCATTCTCGGGCTGCCCGCCGTGCTGGCGATCTTCTACGGCTTGGCCGCTGCCGCTGCCCGGATTTTCTGGTCGGAAGGTCTAGGCCGGATTGCCGCGCTAGCCGCCAGTTTCGGCCTGTTCGAATGGCTTCGCAGCGTCGCGTTCACCGGCTTTCCGTGGAATGCCATCGGTTACGGCATGATGCCGGTGCCGCTGATGATGCAATCGGCCCATGTGCTTGGTGTCATGGGCGTCACGGCGCTTTCCGTCTTCGTCTTTGCAGCACCGGCGCTGCTTGGCACCCGCCAGGGCGCCAGGACGGGTGTCTTTGCCGCTGCCCTGCTGTTTGCCGCGCATATCGGTTACGGCGGCTACATCCTCTACTATCTGCCGAAGCCAACGCCGGCGTCTGGGACCGCCCTGCCTGTCGTCCGCCTGGTGCAGCCGATGATCGACCAGGCGGCCAAGCTCGACAGCGATGCCGATCGCTCGGCGATTTTCGAACAGCATCTGAAGCTCTCCGCGGAAGCCCCGAAGAATGGCGCCAAGAAGCCCGACATCATCGTCTGGCCGGAAACCTCTATCCCTTTCATCCTGACCGACAACCAGGATGCCTTGACGCGGATCGCCGATACGCTTGACGACAACCAGATCCTGATTGCGGGCGCCGTCCGTGTCGAGGAGACCGGTCCGGGAAATGCGCCGCGCTACTATAACTCGATCTATGTCATCGATGGACGCGGCCAGATCATCGCGGCATCCGACAAGGTGCATCTGGTGCCCTTCGGCGAGTATGTGCCGTTCGAGAACATTCTGGATAATTTCGGCATTCAGAATATCGTCGAGATGCCGGGAGGCTTTACCGCAGCCGCAAGTCGCGAAATGCTGAACCTGCCAGGTGGCCTCGCACTATATCCGCTGATCTGCTACGAAATCATCTTTCCCGGCGAAATGGCCGGTATCAATCAGGCCAACGCCATTCTCAATATTACTAATGATGCATGGTTTGGGTCTACGCCCGGGCCTTATCAGCACTTTCAGCAGGCGCGAATCCGCGCAGTTGAGACAGGATTACCGCTGATTCGCGACGCCAATAGCGGCATTTCAGCGCTGGTGAATTCACGCGGAGAGATTATTGCCGGGCTTGGGCTCAATGAGAGCGGTTTCATAGACGCAACTCTTGATGGCGAACAGGGCGATTCCACAGCGCGCTATCCACATCAAGCCTACTTTTGGTTGACTGAAACGTTGCTGTTTATGATTGCGCTGATTTCTCGCATGGGTTTTATTTTCAAGCAGAATTGACCAAAAACCCCTAAAATTGCATAGTAGTTCAGATCGGCGTTGTTAACGTATGCTTGAGAGTGGGTTAATGCCTCTTGCAACGTGGCGTTACGGATGGGTTCAGGGGATGCCGGTTTCACTCGTTGAAATATCTTTTGTTAGGGCACAACCATGATTGAGAACAAGAAGAAGCCGAACCCGATCGACATCCATGTTGGCAGTCGCATTCGTCTTCGCCGTACTATGCTTGGCATGAGCCAGGAAAAACTTGGCGAAAGCCTGGGCATTACATTCCAGCAGATTCAGAAGTACGAAAAGGGCACGAACCGCGTCGGCGCCAGCCGCCTGCAGAATATTTCGAGCATCCTGAACGTTCCTGTTTCCTTTTTCTTCGAAGACGCGCCAGGCGAGCATGGCGGCGGAATGAGCGGTCTGGCGGAAGCTTCCAGCTCGAACTACGTCGTCGACTTCCTTTCGTCGTCGGAGGGTCTCCAGCTCAACCGCGCATTCGTCAAGATTTCCGATCCGAAGGTTCGACGGAAGGTCGTCGAACTGGTAAAGGCGCTGGCTGCGGAAGCGGACGCCGACTAAGCGTTCCCTAAAGCAGGTAAATTAGAAAAGGCGGTCGAAAGGCCGCCTTTTTTACGTTTTTAAGGCAAAATTTGTCATTTCACCGCAGATATAAAGATATATTTATGTCCTTCTGCGCTTGTTTTTCAGGCGTGAACTGAGTACCAATTCGTCGAACTTATTCTTTGAGGGGAATCCCGGAATGCGCGCTAATTACCTCTTCACCAGTGAGTCTGTTGCCGAAGGTCACCCGGACAAGGTGTGTGACCGTATCTCCGACGAAATCGTGGATCTGGTTTACCGCGAAGCGGCGAAAACCGGCGTAAACCCATGGGGCGTGCGCATTGCCTGCGAGACCCTGGCAACCACAAACCGCGTCATCATCGCCGGTGAGGTTCGCCTGCCGCCGAGCCTGATGAAGAAGGACAAGGACGGCAAGGACGTTATCAACCCGTCGAAGTTCAAGGCTGCCGCCCGCCGCGCCATCAAGGACATCGGCTACGAGCAGGACGGCTTCCACTGGAAGACGGCGAAGATCGACGTTCTCCTGCACTCGCAGTCTGCCGACATCGCCCAGGGCGTTGACAGCGCTGCCGACCAGCAGGGTGACGAAGGTGCCGGCGACCAGGGCATCATGTTCGGTTACGCCTGCAAGGAAACCCCGGATCTCATGCCGGCGCCGATCTACTATTCGCACAAGATCCTGCAGCTGCTAGCCACCGCCCGCAAGAAGGGCGACGGCGAAGTTGCCAAGCTCGGCCCCGATGCTAAGAGCCAGGTGACCGTGCGCTACGTCAACGGCAACCCGTCGGAAGTCGCATCGATCGTTCTGTCAACGCAGCATCTCGACGAGAGCTGGGATTCGAAGAAGGTTCGCGCCGTCGTCGAGCCCTATATCCGCGAAGCTCTCGGCGACCTGCCGATCGCCAGCGACTGCAAGTGGTACATCAACCCCACCGGCAAGTTCGTCATCGGCGGTCCGGATGGTGACGCCGGCCTCACCGGCCGCAAGATCATCGTCGATACCTATGGCGGCGCAGCCCCGCATGGCGGCGGCGCATTCTCCGGCAAGGACACGACCAAGGTTGACCGTTCGGCCGCCTACGCCGCCCGCTACCTCGCCAAGAACGTCGTTGCCGCCGGTCTCGCAGACAGCTGCACGATCCAGCTTTCCTACGCCATCGGCGTTGCCCAGCCGCTGTCGATTTATGTCGATCTGCACCAGACCGGTAAGGGCGTGACGGAAGACCAGGTCGAAGCGGCGATCCGCAAGAACATGGACCTGTCGCCGACGGGTATCCGCCGTCACCTCGACCTCAACAAGCCGATCTATGCCAAGACCTCCGCTTACGGACATTTCGGCCGCAAGGCTGGCCGTGACGGCTCGTTCTCCTGGGAGCGCACCGATCTGGTGAAGGGCCTGAAGGAAGCGATCAAGGTCAAGGCTGTAGCATGACGGATATGGAACGCCGCGGACGCGCGACCGAAGCCTTCTTCGGCCGCCGCAAAGGAAAGGCCCTCCGCGGACAACAGGCGGAAAAGCTGAGTACTCTGCTCCCGGCTTTCCTCGTCGATCTTTCAGCGGCTCATCCCGAGCCGCTGAAAAGCCTTTTCCCGGTGCCAGTGGAGAAACTCCGCCTGGAAATCGGCTTCGGCGGCGGCGAGCATCTGATCCACCGCGCCCAGGAATTGTCCTCCACCGGCTTTATCGGTGTTGAGCCGTTCATCAATTCCATGCAGAAGCTGCTTGCCAGCGTCCAGGACAAGGGTGCCAGAAACGTCCGCGTCTATAACGACGATGCGACGCAGCTGCTCGACTGGCTGCCCGATGGCTGCCTTGACCAGATCGATCTGCTCTATCCCGATCCCTGGCCCAAGCGGAAGCATTGGAAACGCCGCTTCGTCTCGCAGACGAACCTCGCGCGGTTCCATCGCGTGCTGAAGCCCGGCGGACTGTTCTGCTTCGCTTCGGATATCGATACTTATGTGAACTGGACGCTGCTGAAATGCCGCGACCACGGCGGCTTCGACTGGCTGGCAAGCAATGCCACCGACTGGCTGACGCCCTATGAGGGCTGGCCAAGCACCCGCTACGAAGCCAAGGCGCGGCGTGAAGGCCGCTCTTCCGCCTATCTGACTTTCAAGAAAATATAAGCCTGCAACTTAGTGCAGGCTTACCGTCTTCAGTTCGTCCTCGGCAGCCTTGAAGAAGGTGCTCGAGCGATTGTCTGTCAACAGGATCGGCGTGCCGTCCGCGCCGAACAGGGCCCATAAATCGACGCCAGGGTCGATATCGGGCGCTTCGGGGAAGCACTTCGATACTTCTTCGTTACGCATCTTGCGGACGTAGGCGACCTCGCCGTTGCCGATACCGGCAAGTTCGGATTTGGTCAGGTGAGAATTCGCTTCTTTCATCAACATTCCTGTACCTCCAAGAGAAGGGACTAACGGCTCAACTCGAACCGTTGTCCTACTGTGGGACCGAAATGTTAATTTTCTTGACCATGCGGGCGGGCTCCGGCCGAATAAGATCGACTGAAAGCAAACCGTTTTTTAGCCCTGCGCCAAGCACTTGCATGCCATCGGCAAGCACGAAAGTACGTTGAAACTGGCGGGCTGCGATACCGCGGTAGAGATACTCGCGCTCGCCCTGCTCGACCTGCCGGCCGCGGATCAAAAGCTGGTTTTCTTCCGTCGTCACATCCAGCTCATCCTCACCGAAACCGGCAACGGCAAGCGTGATTCGAAGACGCTCGGGCTGGTCATGACCGGCGGCAATGCGCTCGATATTATAGGGGGGATAGCCATCGCTTGCCTTGGAAATACGCTCCAGCGTCTTTTCCATGGCGTCGAAGCCCAGAAGCAGCGGGCTGGCGAAGGGAGTGATACGGCTCATGTTTCAAGTCCTTGATGCAAGCGACCTTTCCGGACCTAAACTAGCATCCGGCTGTTGCTAATATGGGAATTGGCGGGCAGCCGCGCAAGGTTTTGCGGACCTCGCGACAGGACTGGGAAATTTTAGGGTAAACGGTGCCTTCGTCCTTGCTTGACAAAGCGCATGCGGGCTCGCATCAAATCGTCACCCGTAAGGGCTGCGCCGATTTGCGACGCAATCATAAACAAATGGTGCCTGCCAGAACGACGTGCACCTGAGGAGGGACGACGTATATGGCAAACCCCAGAAAGATCATCATCGATACCGATCCCGGCCAGGACGATGCCGCGGCGATCATGCTCGCCTTCGGCAGCCCCGAAGAACTCGAAATTCTCGGTATCACCACGGTCGCCGGCAATGTGCCGCTGTCCTATACCAGCCGCAACGCGCGCATCATCTGCGAGCTCTGCCAGCGCACCGATATCAAGGTCTTTGCCGGCGCCGACAAGCCGATCGCCCGCAAACTCGTCACCGCTGAACACGTCCACGGCAAGACCGGCCTCGACGGCCCGACGCTGCCGGAGCCGACCATGCCGCTGCAGGCACAGCATTCCGTCGATTTCATCGTCGAGACGCTGCGCCGCGAGCCTGAAGGCAGCGTGACGCTCTGCACGCTCGGCCCGCTCACCAATATCGGCCTCGCCTTCCAGAAGGCGCCTGACATCGTTGCGCGCGTCCGCGAGCTTGTCATGATGGGCGGCGGCTTCTTCGAGGGCGGCAACATCACGCCGGCCGCCGAATTCAACATCTATGTCGATCCCGAGGCTGCCGACATCGTGTTCCGCTCCGGCGTGCCCGTGGTGATGATGCCGCTCGACGTGACGCACCAGTTGCTGACCCGCAAGGACCGCGTCAAGCGCATGGCCGACCTCGGCACGGCGCCTGCACAGGCGATGGTGGAGATGCTGGAGTTCTTCGAGCGCTTCGATATCGAGAAATACGGTTCCGACGGCGGCCCGTTGCACGACCCGACCGTTGTTGCCTACCTCCTGAAGCCAGAGCTCTTCAAGGGCCGGGAATGCAATGTCGAGATCGAGGTGAAGTCGGAACTGACCGTCGGCATGACGGTCGTCGACTGGTGGCATGTGACCGACCGTAAGCGCAATGCCAAGGTGATGCGCTTTGTCGATGCCGATGGTTTCTTCGATCTGCTGATCGAGCGTTTCGCCCGCATCTGAGCGAAGAACAAAGACCAAAAGAAAAGGGCCGCTTCTCAGCGGCCCTTTTTCATTATGCGTCCTTCTGATCCAGATAGGAATTGGCAGCCTCTGCCTCGGGCTTCGGACCGCCCTTGGCGACGCCGACCATGGCCGGGCGCAGCACGCGCTCGCCGATCGTGAAGCCGGCCTGCACCACCTGGACGACGGTGTTGTTCGGAACTTCCGTGTTCGGCACTTCGAACATCGCCTGATGGAAGTTCGGGTCGAACTTCTGGCCGACAGGATCGAGCTGGCGAACGCCATGGCGCTCGAGCGTCGAGAGCATGGAGCGCTCGGTCATCTCGACACCTTCGATCAGGGTCGTCAGGCCAGCCTCGCCCGCAGCCTTGGCTTCGGCCGGAATGGCATCGAGCGCCCGGCGCAGGTTGTCGGATACGGCGAGCATGTCACGCGCGAAACCAGCAACGGAATAGGACTTCGCGTCCTTCACTTCACGCTCGGTGCGGCGGCGCAGGTTGTCCATCTCTGCGGCGAGGCGCAGATAGCGGTCGCGCAGCTCGGCATTTTCTGCCTTCACGAGTTCCAACGGATCCGGCTGGGACGATGCCTCAGCGGCCGCTTCATTCTCGACGTTTGCGGCTGCGTCCGCAGCAGCGTCAGCCGCAACAGCCTCAGGTCCGTTTTTCGTCGTTTCGTCAGTCATGACGGTCTCCGGGTAAAGGGTTCTTTCGGGATGCGCCCGATATCGAGCTTTGACCGCAAAAAATCAAGTCTGCGTGACAAAGAACCGGAAATTCCGGCTTTTTCAGAGCGACCCGCGCGACAGGCGGGAAATCAGCTGGGCGGTATAATCGACCATCGGCACGATACGGGAGTAATTCAGCCGGGTCGGACCGATGACGCCGACGGCACCGACGATGCGGTCGTCGTCGTCACGATAGGGCGCGACGATCAGCGAAGAGCCGGATAGCGAGAAGAGCTTGTTTTCGGAACCGATGAAGATGCGCACGCCCGGGCCGCTTTCCGCCAGATTCAGCAGCTCGATCAGGCTGTCCTTCTTTTCGAGATCATCGAACAGCATGCGCAGGCGGTCGAGGTCACCGACGCTGTCCAGACCCTCGAGCAGGTTGGCCCGGCCCCGGATGATCAGCTGCGCCGGCTTGCCTTCATCCGGGCTGCCGGACCAGACGGCAATGCCGCGCTCCACAAGGTCGCGCGACAAGGCATCGAGTTCGTGGCGCACATCCGTTTTCAGCCGGTCGAGTTGCTTGCGCAATTCCGGCAGCGTCTGGCCGGTCATGTGGGCGTTGAGGAAGTTGGCGGCTTCGGTCAGCTGCGACGACGTCACGCCCGCCGGAAGCTCGATGATCCGGTTTTCGACCTGATCATGTTCGCCGACGAGTACCGCGAGTGCCTTCGTCGGTTCCAGGCGGATGAACTCGACATGTTTCAACACCGGATCGTTCTTCGAGGTGATGACCAGGCCGGCGCCGCGGGAAATCCCCGACAGCATCCGGCTTGCCTCGTTCATCATCGATTCCACCGGATTGTCGCGGCTTTCGGCGCGCACCTGGCGATCGATGCTGGCGCGCTCTTCGGCCGAGAGGTCTCCGACCTGCATGAAGGCATCGACGAAGAACCGGAGCCCGACCTGGGTCGGCAGACGCCCGGCGCTGATATGCGGCGAATAGATGAGCCCCAGCTCTTCCAGATCGCTCATCACATTGCGGACCGAGGCCGGGGACAGCGACATAGGAAGAATACGGGAGAGGTTTCGCGAGCCGAGCGGCTCACCGTTTTCCAGATAGCCTTCGACGATACGGCGGAAGATTTCCTTCGAGCGTTCATCCAGCGCAGCAACGGCATCCGAAACCGACGTAGATCTGAAGCCCATGAATTCTGAAACACCCACGCTGATGACAATCTGCAAAATATAATCAATCTCACCCGCGTGGCAAAAGGGAATTTGCAAATGACCGCAGCCAATCGTAGAAGCGGGGCAGCATCACGAAACAACGCATGATCATGCCGTGCCGCCACCCGCGGCCTAACGGCCTCATGCATCAGGAGACAGAGAATGCGGCCGTCAGGCAGAAAAACCGACCAGATGCGCAAGGTCAGCTTCGAGCGCAACTTTTCCAAGCATGCCGAAGGCTCCTGTCTCGTGAAATTCGGCGATACGCATGTGCTGTGCACGGCAAGCCTCGAAGAAAAGACGCCGCCGTGGCTGCGCAACACCGGCAAGGGCTGGGTCACATCCGAATACGGCATGCTGCCGCGCGCCACGGGCGAGCGCATGAAGCGTGAAGCGGCGACCGGCAAGCAGGGTGGGCGTACGCAGGAAATTCAGCGCCTGATCGGCCGCTCGCTGCGCGCTGTCGTCGATCTCACCGCGCTCGGCGAACGCCAGATCACCATCGACTGCGACGTTATCCAGGCCGACGGCGGCACGCGCACGGCCTCGATCACCGGTGGCTGGATCGCGCTTTACGACTGCCTGAAGTGGATGGAAAGCCGCAACATGATCAAGGTCGATCGTGTTCTCAAGGACCACGTCGCGGCCATCTCCTGCGGCATCTTCGCCAGCCAGCCGGTCATCGATCTCGACTATATCGAGGACTCCTCGGCCGAGACCGATGCGAACTTTGTCATGACGGGTGCCGGCGGCATCGTCGAAATTCAGGGAACGGCCGAAGGCACGCCGTTCAGCGAAGCCGAATTCGCATCGCTGATGGGCCTCGCAAAGAACGGCATTGCCGAACTCGTGGAACTGCAGAAGCAGGCCATCGCCGGGTGAACGACATGCTTGAGGGCATGCTGGAAACGGCGCTTTACGCGAAGGATCTGGATGGAGCGGAAGCCTTCTATGAAGGCATTCTCGGTCTTTCCAAAATCACGCGGGCTGCCAACCGGCATGTCTTCTTTCGGTGCGGTCCTGGGGTGTTGCTGATCTTCAACCCGGACGAGACGGTCAAGCCACCGGCGCCGGGCGCGCTTCAGGTTCCGCCGCATGGCACCAAGGGACCGGGCCACGCCTGCTTCCGCGTTTCGGCCGGGAATATCGATGCGATGGCCGCCAGGCTGACGGAGGCCGGCATCGCCATCGAATCCGAAGTTCACTGGCCGAATGGCGGCCGCTCGATCTACTTTCGCGATCCGGAAGGCAACAGCCTGGAATGCGCCGAAGCCCGTATCTGGGGCATCGAATAGGAAACAGAATGCGCAAGCTCGACACCAAGACCATCATCGTCGCCAGCCACAATGCCGGCAAGATCCGCGAAATCCAGGACCTGATCGGCCCGCTGGGTTTTACCGCCAAGTCGGCAGCCGAACTGAAGTTCGAGGAGCCCGAGGAAACCGGCACGACCTTCGAAGAGAATGCGAAGATCAAGGCGCTTGCCTCTGCCAGCGCTGCCAACATGCCGGCACTTTCCGACGATTCCGGTCTGGTGGTCGATGCGCTCGGTGGCGATCCCGGCGTCTATACGGCCAATTGGGCCGAGACCGCCGATGGCACGCGCGATTTCGCGATGGCGATGCAGAAGGTCGAGACGGCACTCGAGAAAGCCGGAGCGGCAAAGCCCGAGCAGCGCACAGCCCGCTTCGTCAGCGTTCTCTGCCTTGCATGGCCGGACGGACATACGGAGCTTTTCCGCGGCGAAGTCGAGGGCACTGTCGTCTGGCCGCCGCGTGGTAGGCGGGGTTTCGGCTACGATCCGGTGTTCCAGCCGCAAGGCTATGACACCACCTTCGGCGAGATGAGCGCCGAACAGAAACATGGCTGGAAGCCCGGTGATGAGCAGGCGCTGTCGCATCGTGCGCGCGCCTTCAAAATCTTTGTCGAAACCTGCCTGGAAGCGTAAGGTCGGCTCGTGGACGATCTGAACAACCTGACTTCGCTGCGTGATGCCAAGCTTCTGCCGGATACCGGGGAGCCCGGTTTCGGCGTCTATGTGCACTGGCCCTTCTGCGCCGCGAAGTGCCCCTATTGCGATTTCAACAGCCATGTGCGCCACCAGCCCGTCGATCAGGAGCGCTATGTTGCCGCCTTCCTGAAGGAGATGGCCGCGATCCGCCAGTTGAGCGGGCCGAAGACGGTGACCAGCATCTTCCTCGGCGGCGGCACGCCCTCGCTGATGAAGCCGGAGACCGTGGACGCGGTCCTGAACGGGATTGCCCGGGAATGGCACGTGCCCTCGGGCATCGAGATCACCATGGAGGCCAATCCTTCGAGCGTCGAGGCAGAACGGTTCCGCGGCTATCGCGTTGCCGGCGTCAATCGCGTCTCGCTCGGCGTTCAGGCGCTGAACGATCGCGACCTGAAATTCCTTGGCCGCCTGCACAATGTCGAGGACGCGCTGAAGGCGATCAAACTGGCGCGCGATATCTTCCCGCGCATGTCGTTCGATCTCATCTACGCCCGGCCCGACCAGACGGTGGACGAATGGGAACGCGAGCTCAAGGAGGCCATCTCCTATGCCGTCGATCACCTGTCGCTCTACCAGCTGACGATCGAGGAAGGCACGCCTTTCTACGGCCTGCACAAGGCCGGCAAGCTCATCGTGCCTGACGGCGAGCAATCGGCCGTGCTCTACGAGGCAACGCAGGAGATTACCGAGCGCGAAGGCATGCCTGCTTACGAGGTGTCCAACCACGCACGCCCCGGCGCCGAAAGCCGCCACAACCTCACCTATTGGCGCTATGGCGATTACGCCGGTATCGGCCCAGGCGCCCATGGCCGCCTGACCCGCGGCTCCGAGAAGCTCGCCACGGCAACCGAGCGCAAGCCGGAATCCTGGCTCGAAATGGTCGAGCGTGACGGACACGGCGTTCTTGAAGAGGAACGGCTCGGCTACGAAGAGCAGTCGGATGAATTGCTGCTGATGGGTTTGCGGCTGAAGGAAGGCGTCGATCTCGCCCGGTGGCAGCAGCTCTCGGGACGCGATCCGGATCCGGCGCGCGAGGAGTTCCTGCTGGAACACGGATTCATCGAGCGGCTCGGCAATTCGCGGCTTCGCTGCACGCCATCGGGGATGCTGATCCTCGATTCCGTCGTCGCCGATCTCGCCTGCTAATCCTCAGGCCGCGCGCTTGCGGCCGAGCGCCAGCAACCGCCCGTCGATCGCCGCAAGGCCGATGGCAATCATCGCCATGCCGACCAGATGCTTTGTCTGCAGCTGTTCTCCCAGGATCAGCGCGCCGAGCAGGATGGCGCTGACCGGGATCAGGAAGGTGACAAGCATCAGATTGGTTGCACCGGCCGTCGCCAGTATCCGGAAGAACAGAATGTAGGCGATCGCCGTCGAGAGGATGGCGAGGCCGAACAGCGCCACCCAGGTTTCCGCACCGGGCATTGCCAGCGTCCACGGACGGTCGGCGATCAGGGCGATCGGGATCATCAAAACAGTAGAAGCCGTGACCTGGCCGGCAGCCGGCAAGAGCGGCGGCATGCCCATGGCGCGGAAGCGGCGTCCCCAGATCCCGGCGAAGGAATAGGATATCGCCGCGCCGAGGACGGCGAGCTGCGCCAGCACGTTCGAGCCGAGATCATGCAGCGCGTCGAAGCCGATCATATAGGCCACGCCAGCAAAGCCGACCACGACACCGATCAGCCGGTTGGCCGTCATCTTCTCATCCGCCGTCAGGAAATGGGCAACGACGACGGCGAAGAGCGGCGTCGTGGCATTGAGGATCGAGGCAAGCCCGCTGGCGATATGCGTCTGGCCCCAAACGATCAGGCAGAAGGGGATCATGTTGTTCAACACCCCCATGCCGAAGAATGCGATCCAGCTCTTGCCGTCGCGCGGCATGGCATGGCCCATCATCCGCACAATCAGATTAAGCGCGATGGCGGCCAGCAGCACGCGGCCGGTGACGATGGTGAAAGGCGGCAACGCCTTGACCAGGATGCCGTTGAAAAGGAAGGAGCCGCCCCAGAGCAGGGAGAGAACCAGCATCATGCCCCATTCGGCCAAGCCCATCTGCTTCTGCATCGTCATCCTCCATCGCATGCAAGCGTCATAGAGCGGCCAGGCGGTAGCGGCCACCCGATTCCTGCAGACGCAGCATGCAGCTACATTCGATTTATTCTCGTCGGAGATCGGCAGGCAATGTGCATTGCGGATCCGTTTGATGCTGATATTATTTCGATAATCGGATCGCCGCAAACGAGTCTTTTTCGCCTTACACTTTAGCTGAGCTAAATCATGAGCGACTATCTACCCTCGCTATCGGCCTTGCGGGCCTTCGAAGCCGCAGCCCGCCACCTCAGCATGACGCTCGCAGCCCGGGAGCTGAATGTGACACCCGGCGCCGTCAGTCTGCAGATACGCGATCTGGAAGCCGCGCTTGGTGTGCAGCTGTTCGACCGCAAGCCGCGGGCGCTGGCGCTGACCGTCGAAGGCGCCGACTACTTCACCACGCTGAGGGCGGCATTCCGGCTGGTGCGCGAAGCGACGGCGGCGATCACGGCCCGGGCGCGCGGCGCGATCCTCAACGTCACCTGTACCGCCGGGTTTGCCACCTACTGGCTGGTGCCCCGGCTTGGCCGGTTCGAAACACTGCACCCGGAGATCGACGTGCGGATCAGCGCCTCACACCGCGTCCTCGATTTCCAGCGCGACGGGATCGATCTGGCGATCCGTCATGGGCTCGGCGGCTATGAGGGGCTGGTCAGCGAACGGCTTGTCGATGACGAGCTCGTGCCGGTCTGCATACCGAAGCTTGCCGGAGAGCTCGGTGATCACCCCGCTCCCGCGGCGCTGGCGCCCTTCACGCTGATCCACGACGTCTACCGCCATGACTGGCAGCTCTGGCTGGAGGCCGCAGGCGCGGCCGGCATCGACGCGTCCCGCGGGCCGATCTTCATGCATGGCAATGGCGCCTATGAGGCGATGAAGGCCGGTCTTGGCTTCGCGCTGATGCGACGCTCCTTCGTCGATACGGAGCTCAAGGAAGGCGCCGTCATCGCACCCTTCCCGATCGGCGTCGCCAGCCGCCTTGCCTTCCACCTCGTCTATCCGGGTGCCGCCTTGGAGCGTCCGGCCGCGGCCGCGTTCCGCCGCTGGCTTCTGTCCGAGGCGCAGAGCTAGACATCAGACGTATCAAAGGTGACTTTTATAATCACCTTTATCTTCCTTTTCGCTGAAGATGCGGTTATCAACCAATGACTGCCTGCATTGAAGCCGAACGGTGCCATGAAGATCCGTTGTTCCACCATCCCACCCGTACGACGCGTTGAGACGCGCTCCTGCCGTATGGGCAGTGCATGGCAGTGATTGCAGCAGCGGAGCCACTGAGAGGCTCCTACCGCCCACCAGAGCGGATTGCATCGCTGTTCACCGGCGAGCATGCATGGTGTGCCGAAAAACTCATGCTGTCGGCAGACCTGGAAGGCGGGATGGCTCTGAACAGCTTCTTCAGCGACGGAGCGTTTGCGCAGGCGATCGACCGCTATGCCGCAATCTCCGGCGGAGCCGACCGCCGCGCTGCGGTGTCGATGTGGACGCTCTATTATTTCGCCGCTCTGACGATCGCCTATCTGATTGCGAGACACGCCGGAGGCCGGCGGCTGCCGGTTGCTTTCGATGAGATGACCATTGCACTCAACGAGGACGGATTGCCGCGCGCCTTCGGCGTGCCGCATAGCGGTTGGGATGATGGCGCTGCCCGCGGCTCTTTCGAGGCGATCGATCCGCTTCTTGAAACCCATCTCTTCAAGGCCGTAGGCCAGTTGGTGAAGCACGGCATTTCCGCCAAGCTCTGCTGGAACAATGCGGCCGTCTATATCGACTATGCGCTGCGGCTGACCGCAGACAAGGACGACCCCGACCTGGCCCAGGCCGACCTGCCGGTTTTCGTGCGCGGCTGCCTGCCCGATGGCGGCGTCAATCCGCTCTCCGGCTGTATCCGGCACGTGGAGGAGAACGGCGAATGCGTGGCGCGCCGAAAGGTCTGCTGCCTTCGCTATATGCTGCCCGGCATACCCAGCTGCGGCAAGCTCTGTGCGCTCCCCGAAAGGCGCAACCAGTAGCTCAAATACGATCTCCGCCTGCGCCTAATGCCGGCTGGCGCTTCTGGCCTTGAACAGGCTACCGGTCGGGGTCTGCAGGAAGGTGTCGAGCGGGATATGTTCCTGGTGCAGGAAACCGGTCGATGGCAACAGTCCGTCGCGCACCATTTCGATGACGGCGACGACCGAGGCTGATGTGGTCCAGGCGATTGCCGTCCGCCTCTCTCCGGCGACTTCGATCGGATAATAGGCCCTGACGAATTCCTTGCGGCGCAGGCTTCCGCGCTCGGTGCCTTCGGCGGCGACATGAACATAGACGACGTCGTCATCGACGGGCGGCTTGGCGTCGGTCAGAATCTGGCCGGCAAGCTTGCGCTGGTCGCGCATCAACAGTTCATGGAAGAAGAAATTCATCAGCTCCATGTGGCCGGGATAGCGCATGGTCTTGTAGTCGAGGTTCTCGACCTTGCCGAGCAGCGTATCGCACATGGTTCCGAGCCCGCCGGAGGTGGTGAAGGCCTCGAGCTTGACGCCTTCGACATAGATCGTCTCGTGCCACTCCATCGGCGAAACGAGCTTGCGCACACCGCCCTCGATAACCTCGCAATCGTTCAGATATTCGTTGACCACGCCTTCGGGCGACCAGTTGAAGGCATAGCCCAGAAGCCCGGTCGGATGCTGCGGCAAGGCGCCGACGCGCATGCGGATCGAGCGGCAGCGTTCGAAACCGTCGGCAAGGCTCGCGCCGACGATGCCGACGAAGCCCGGCGCCAGACCGCATTGCGGCGCCATGAGGCCGCGCGCGGTCTTCGACAGCTCGATGATGAAATTCGTCGTCGGCACGTCTTCGGTGAGATCGAAATAGTGGACGCCGGCGGCATGCGCAGCGCGAGCAAGCGCGATGTTCAGGTGATAGGGCAGGCAGGACAGGACGGCCTCGACGCCGGACAGGAGTTCGGCCGCGACAGCGGCGTTCGAGATGTCGCCGGTCCGGCAGGTGAAGGGCACATCCGATAGCGGAAGCTGAGCATCGACGCCGGTGACCTCGAAACCGCCTTCATGCAGAAGCGTTGCGGCGAGACGTCCGACCTTGCCGAGACCGACAACGGCGATTTTCCTGAAGCTCATCCTGTTCCCTCCCAAGCAGCGACCGCTTCACTTTGAGCCGTCTTTGCCGGGGATGTACAGGATAAAAGACCCGTAAAAAGAAAAGGCCGGGATTGCTCCCGGCCGTAGATTTCCAGCGCTCAAGGACGCACTATTCGTTGATCAGGCGCTTCAGCAGCTCGATCTCGTGCGACAGCTTGGTGTCTTCGGAGATCAGTTCCTCGATCTTGCGAACCGCGTGAAGCACGGTCGTGTGGTCACGTCCACCGAAGCGGCGGCCGATCTCCGGGAAGGAGCGCGGCGTCAGCGTCTTGGACAGATACATGGCGATCTGGCGCGGCTTGACGATGACACGCGTGCGGCGGTTCGAGACCAGTTCCTGGCGCGAGACATTGTAATGGCGCGCGACGATGCGCTGGATGTCCTCGATGCGAACACGGCGCGGTTCGCCGGAGCCGACCAGATGCGCGAGAAGCTCATCGACGCGTTCGATCGACAGGTTGGGCTCGAAGGAGCGGCGGAAGATCAGCTGGTTGAAGGCGCCTTCCAGTTCGCGGCCGCTGGCGGTGACGCTGCGGGCAACATGCGACATCAGCTCGGCCGGAATTTCCAATGACGGATCTTCGACGCGGGCAACGGCCAGACGGCGCTTGAGGATCTCGAGACGCATCTCGTAGTCCGGGCCGTCGAGCTCGATCGCCACACCACCCTGCAGACGAGAGCGGACGCGCGGATCGAGCGATTCCAGCTCCCAGGGGGCGCGGTCGGCAGCGACCACGACCTGCTTGGCGCTGTCGAGCAGCATGTTGAGCAGGTGGCAGAATTCGTGCTGGATCATCTTGCCCTGCAGGAACTGCATGTCGTCGATGATCAGGAGGTCGATGTTGCGCAGCGAGTCCTTCAGCGTCAGAGCGTCATTGTCGCGGATCGCCGTTGCGAAGCGCCACATGAAATATTCGGCCGTCAGATAGACCACGCGCAGGGCGCGGGGATTCTGGACGGCGGCATTGGCGATCGCCTGCAGCAGATGCGTCTTGCCGAGGCCGACCGTCGAATGAACGAAGAGCGGGTTGAAGCGCACGGCGCCCTGGCCTGCTTCCGCGATGGTCTTGGCAGCTGCCAATGCAACGCGGTTGGAGCTACCCTCGACGAAGGTGTCGAAGGTGAAGCGGGAATCCAGCGGCGAGCCGAACAGCGGCTGGCCGAAGGTTGCCGGACGTGCCGCTGCTGCAGCGGAAACGGCCTGCTGGACGGCGTGACCGGCCGGCTGGGCCGATGCCGGACGGCGGATCGGCGTAACCTGCGAAGACGGCTCTTGGGTAGCCACCTCATCGGCAGGCTTGACGCCAGCGCGCGTTGCGGTGCGCACGAGAATTTCGACTTTCAGGATTTCCGCATCTTCCTGCTGGAACAGGCTGGTGATCAGATCCAGATAGCGGTTGTTGATCCACGACTTCAGGAAGGTCGTCGGAACGGTGAGCCGTACGACGCTCTTGGAGACCGAATGAAGCTTCAGACGCTGGAACCAGCTTGCATATACGTCCGGGCCGACCTGTGCCTTCAGACGGGCGCTAACGCGCTCAAAAAGTACGCCATGTTTCATGTCTCCCTTTTCTCCTGCCGCCTCAAGCGAAGTAGAGCCAAATGCCGATGCCTTGTCCCCGTTCTCAAGTGCACCCGCTGCCATAGAATTCATCTGCATCATGCCGCCTTCCAATTTCATTTCACCGGGCGGTCATCCGAAAAAACGGCCGCCCGATCAATTTTCCCCGTTAGACAGGCTGGCGTCCCCTCATGAGCCGCAGGCTTGCCGGTTCACTCAATACAGATGTCCCAGCTCCAAAAGAGAGCGGCGCAGAAACCCGTGGCGGAAACCGCCATCATGGGGCCTCCGTCATGTTGTCTCTTAACCGTACTGGCTGGCGGCCCTCGTTCGCCCGCTAACCAACCGGAACACAAATTTAGTTTCCCCATCCCCTTCGGCTTCACCTTAAACGTGCAGCCGTCGAGCGCACAAAAGCTATCCGTTCCGAGACCAGCCACGGCCGCGGTGCAAATATGCTCAAGTGCTTGAAAAAACGGAGAGATAGACTGCTCCGCGACAAAAGATACAAACTCATCGCCCTGCCGGTATGGCAGTTAAGACTGAACCTTTTCAGGTGATGTCCGCGCCCTTTGCTGGAAGTCATTTAGGCAGGATCGGTTGCGGATATCAACGATGAATTTTACGCAAAATTAAGGAGGGGCCATTGACTCCGGGCACCGGTTTAGGGCGTCACGCCGGTGTCAAAAAAGAATCGCAGAAGAATCAATGAGATTCCCAAAATGGGTATTTTCGACACGCTATGAAAGAAAAAAAATAAAAATCCGCTTGACTCATTTCGCCCCCCTTCCGGAGGGGGGAGAGTCGCGCAGCGTTGAAAGAACCTAGCGCAAGTATTTGATATTAAACGATTTTTAGTGTCATCCGTCCGACACGAAATCGTCGCTGAATTCGCCATACAAGGGCCAGATCGCGGAATCGAAAAAGCCCGGTAAAATTACCGGGCTAATCATAACGAGCAGTTCGTTAACGAAATGTTATGCGCTTGCAGACGCCGAGAGCGTCTTCAGACGAGCAGCAAGACGCGAGATCTTGCGGGATGCCGTGTTGGCGTGAAGCACGCCCTTGCTTGCGGCGCGTGCCAGTTCCGGCTGCGCTGCGAGGAAGGCTTCTTTAGCCTTGGAAGCGTCGCCGGATGCGAGTGCCTCTTCGACCTGGCGGACGAACGTGCGAACGCGCGAGCGACGAGCCTTGTTGACGTCGGTGCGGCGGGCGATCTTGCGGGTCGCTTTTTTCGCCGAAGCTGTATTGGCCATGGATGCCTCTCAAAAGAATTCGAACAAAACTCCGCCATCACCGCGGGCCCTGCGGCCACAATATCCAGCAATGCGGGAGCATAATCGGAAAACCAGAGCGGCTTCCCGAACCGTGGGCGGGCATATAACTCTAAAGCTGGGCGGCGTCAACGCGGATTTTCACGGAAACGCAGCCTTTCTCCACTGAATGCCCATCAGCGGTGCTTGAAGTCTGGTTTACGCTTTTCGATGAACGCCGTCATCCCCTCTTTCTGATCGGCGGTGGCAAACAGGCTGTGGAAGAGACGGCGCTCGAAACGCAGACCTTCCTCCAGCGTCACCTCGAAGGCGCGGCTGACGGCTTCCTTGGCCATCAGCACCGATGGGCGCGACAGGGAGGCGATCTTGGCGGCGGCCTCCAGCGCCTCGTCGAGCAGGCGCTCCGGCGCCACCACACGCGAAACGAGTCCCGCGCGCTCAGCCTCGGCCGCATCCATCATCCGGCCGGTCAGCACCATATCCATGGCCTTCGCCTTGCCGACCGCCCTTGTGAGCCGCTGCGAGCCGCCCATCCCGGGAATGACGCCGAGGGTGATTTCCGGCTGGCCGAACTTGGCCGTCTCGGAAGCGATGATGAAATCGCACATCATTGCCAGTTCGCATCCGCCGCCGAGTGCGAAGCCGCTGACGGCGGCGATCACAGGCTTGCGTGCCTTGGCAATCTCGTCCCAGCCGCCGATGAATTCGGCCTTATATATATCGGCGAATTCGAGCGGCTGCATTTCCTTGATGTCAGCGCCTGCCGCGAAAGCCCGTTCTGAGCCAGTCAGGACGATGGCGCCAACGGCGTCGTCGGCATGAAAATCAGCATAGGCCTGCTTCAGCTCGCTCAGCACCCTAGAATTCAGCGCATTGAGGGCCTGCGGGCGATTGAGGGTGATCAGGCCGACATTGCCGCGGGTTTCGACGATCAGGGTTTCGTAGGCCATGCGTTTCTCCCTATTTCTGGCAGACGGGGCAATAGAAGGTGGAGCGGCCCGCCTGAACGATACGGGAGACCGTACCGCCGCAGCTGGGCGTGCGGCAAGGATCGCCTTCGCGGTCATAGACCGAGAAGGAATGCTGGAAATAGCCGAGCGAACCGTCCGTCTGGATATGGTCGCGCAGCGACGAACCGCCGGCCTTGATCGCATCGGCGATCACATCGCGGATCGACGAGACGAGCAGCTCCAGCGATTCTTTCGGTTTCCCGCTCTTGGTGACGAGGGTCTTGGCGGCTTGCGTCGGCAGGATATGCGAGCGCCATAGCGCTTCGCAGACATAGATATTGCCGAGACCGGCGATATTCTTCTGATCGAGCAGTGCGCTCTTCAATGGCTGCGCCTTGCCTGCGAAACGTTCGGCGAGATAGGCGGCGCTGAGTTCGTTGCCTGTCGGCTCGGGTCCAAGGCCAAAAAGGAACGGATTGGTCTGCAGTTCCGAACGCTCGGCAATATCCATGAAGCCGAAACGGCGCGGATCATTATAGATGACGCGCCTTGGTCCCTTGCTGCTCTCCAGATGGAAGATGGCGTGGTCGTGCTTCTCGTCTTTCGAGCGCTCGTGATGGAAGTCGCCTGGTACGGTTTGCTGCGCGCCCTCCTCGATCCGGAAGGAGCCGGACATGCCGAGATGCGAAATGATGGTCTTGCCGCTATCGAGATCGATCAGCAGATATTTGGCGCGGCGCCCAAGACCGATGATCGTGCGGCCGGTGACATCGGCCTCGAATTTCTCCGGAAAGGGGAAGCGCAGATTGCCGCGGCGAAGCTCCAGCCGCTCGATGCGCGTGCCCTCCATCGCGGGGGTCAGGCCGCGCCTGACGGTTTCGACTTCTGGCAATTCCGGCATCGTTACCCATCTGTAGCTAAACGTATTTCAACCGCTGGCGATGTGCGCTATAGCGCCAGAAGGCCGCGGCTTGCGATCCGCGCCTACAGATAGCGTCCAAAGCATCGTTTCGCTATGGTCGCCGCACCGATTTCGAGTAACGGAGTTTTCCGATGTCAGACAGCCGCACTTCCGCCGATGGCGGCATGGAAACGTCCTACGGTTTCCGTGAAGTGTCGAACGGCGAGAAGCAGGGCCTCGTCAACGAGGTCTTCCACAAGGTCGCCAAGCGCTACGACATCATGAACGACGTCATGTCTGCCGGCATGCACCGCGTCTGGAAGGACGCGATGATCGCATCGCTGAACCCGCGCAAGGAACCGGGCTACAAAGTGCTCGACGTTGCCGGCGGCACCGGCGACATCGCGTTCCGGATCATCGAAGCTTCCAACCGGCTGGCGCATGCGACCGTGCTCGACATCAACGGCTCGATGCTCGGCGTCGGCGCCGAGCGGGCCGAGAAGAAGAAGCTCTCCGACAATCTCACCTTCGTCGAGGCCAATGCCGAAGACCTGCCCTTCGAGGCCAACAGCTTCGATGCCTATACGATCGCCTTCGGCATCCGCAACGTGCCGCGCATCGACGTGGCGCTGTCGGAAGCCTATCGCGTGCTGAAGCGCGGCGGACGTCTGCTCGTTCTCGAATTCTCGGAAGTCGATCTGCCGCTGCTGGACAAGGTCTATGACGCCTGGTCGTTCAACGCGATCCCGAAGTTTGGCAAGGCGATCACCGGCGAGGCCGAGCCCTACCAGTATCTGGTGGAATCTATCCGCAAGTTCCCCAACCAGGATAACTTTGCCGCGATGATCCGGGGCGCGGGCTTTTCGCGCGTCAGCTACACCAACTATACGGGCGGTATCGCAGCCCTGCACTCGGGCTGGAAATTATAGAATAGATGAGTGCTTTCGGCGCATATTTCCGGCTTTGGCGCGTCGGCTGGGTGCTGGTGCGCGAGGGTGTCGTATCGGCCCTGCCGTCTGAAGGGCTTCCGCCCGTGGTGGCGCTCGCCAAATCCTCCGTGACGATCTTCGAACGCAGCAAGGCAAAGCGCCAGAAGCGCAGCGACCGTCTGGCGCAGGCGGTCGAGCGGCTCGGCCCGTCCTATGTGAAGATCGGACAGTTTCTGGCAACCCGGCCCGATGTCGTCGGCGTCGATTTTGCCAATGATCTGTCGCAGCTGCAGGACAGGATGACCTTCTTCCCGATTGCGGCGGCAAAGGCCAATATCGAAGGCTCGCTCGGACGTCCCATCGAAGAGCTGTACGCAAGCTTCGGCGATCCGATTGCTGCGGCATCGATCGCCCAGGTTCATCCGGCGGAAGTCGATGGCACGGATGGCCGCAAGAAGGTGGCCGTCAAGGTTGTCCGGCCCGGCGTGCGGCAGCGTTTCGGCCATGATATCGAGGCGATGTATCTCGTCGCTCACCTGCAGGAGCGCTTCATGCCCTCCAGCCGGCGTCTGCAGCCGGTGGAAGTGACCAAGACGCTGGAGCAGACCACCAAGGTGGAGATGGATCTGCGCCTCGAGGCGGCAGCGCTTTCCGAGATTGCGGAAAATACCGAAAAGGATCCGGGCTTCCGGGTACCGAAGGTCGATTGGGAGCGAACCGGCCGCGACGTCATCACCATGGAGTGGATCGACGGCGTGAAGATGTCCGATGTCGATGGACTGCTGGCCGCCGGACATGATCTCAACGCGCTTGCCGACACGCTGATCCAGTCCTTCCTGCGCCATACGCTGCGCGACGGCTTTTTCCATGCCGACATGCATCCGGGCAATCTCTTCGTCGATGCACAGGGCATGATCGTTGCCGTCGATATGGGGATCGTCGGACGGCTCGGAAAGAAGGAACGGCGCTTCCTGGCCGAGATCCTCTACGGCTTCATCACCCGCGACTATATCCGTGTCGCCGAAGTGCATTTCGAGGCCGGTTACGTTCCCGGCCACCACAATGTCGAGAGCTTTGCGCAGGCGATCCGCGCGATCGGCGAACCGATCCACGGCCAGCCGGCCGAGACGATTTCGATGGGCAAGCTGCTGACGCTGCTCTTCGAAGTGACCGAGCTCTTCGACATGCAGACGCGTCCCGAGCTGGTGATGCTTCAGAAGACCATGGTCGTGGTCGAAGGCGTATCGCGCATGCTCAATCCGCGCTTCAACATGTGGAAGGCGTCGGAGCCTGTCGTCGGCGAATGGATCCGCAACAATCTCGGCCCGAAGCGCATCGTCACCGATCTGAAGGACGGATTGAAAGCGGCGGTGAAGCTTGCCGAAGCCGTGCCCGAGATCGCGGCGCAGACGGAGAAATTTCATCACCAGCTGCTGCATATGAGCGAGCATGGATTGCGCTTCGACGAGCAGACCACCGAGGCGATCGGCAAGTCCGAGGCTCGGCACAACCGCTCGGCGCGCATCGCTCTCTGGATAATTGCCTTGACGCTTCTCTATATTGCCTGGACGTTGAGCTGACTTCAGGCAAAGCAAATGCATGCTGTGTTCGGCATTTGGGATATCCCATGGTGTGACGCACTCGCTTAGTCTCGCCTTCAAGGAGACCAGCAGATGAAGCATGAACGCCCCGGCATAGAATTGTCCGGTCAACCTCTCGGCTTTGCGGAGATGGTGAGGATAGGATCGGGCAAAGTGGCGCTTTCTGCTTCGGCAGCAGGCATGGCGCGGATCCAGCATGCCCGCTTGATCGTCGAAGAGGCCATCAATTCCGGCGTGCCGGTCTATGGTTCGACGACAGGTGTCGGCGCAATGAAGGATGTCGAGTGGTCGAATGACGAGCTTGAAGCCTTCAATCTCGGGCTGGTGCGCGCCCACCATTTCGGCACCGGCACTCCCTTTTCCTGCGCCGTCGTGCGCAATGCGATGGCGATCCGCATCAATACGGCGCTGACGGGCCAGGTTGGTTGCACGGCGGAACTGATCGAAGCCTATATGCGGCTTCTCGACGCTGATCTTATTCCACTGGTGCGGCGGACAGGCTCGATCGGTTGTGCCGATATCGGCCTGATGGGCCAGATCGGCGCGGTGCTGACAGGCGTCGGCGAGGCCGTCTATCGCGGCAAGCGCATGCAGGCGGCAGAAGCCTTCCAGGCGGCAGGGCTGGAGCCCGTCAGGATGGCGCCGCGTGACAGCCTGGCCTCGCTTAGCGTCAATGCTGTGAGCTTTGCCGCCGCTGGCGAGGCGACCCGGAACGCTGCCGCTTCGATCCGCGTCCTTCTTGCGACGGGCATGATGGCGGCCGGTGCGCTCGGCGCCTCACGCGATCCCTGGAAAGCCGTCCGCCATGTGGGCACGGCCCGCGAGGCGCTAATCGGATCATGGCTTTGCAACGCGTCTGACCCTTGGGACTGGCCGGTCGCCACGCATGTTCAGGACCCGCTCAGCCTGCGCATGATCGCACAGGTGTTCGGCGCGGTGATCGAGAACCTTCTCTCCACCGGGCATAAAATTCTGGCTGCAACGGGCCGTTCTGACGACAATCCTGTTGTTGTCGAGGGCCGGGTAATGACCTCGGGCGGTTCGCTGCCGCTGGACGTGACGATCCTGCTCGAATCCGCAGCCCTCTGCATGGCGCATGCGGCGCGCAACGCCTTCAACCGTTGCGTCATCCTCGGCAACGGACAGCGCCGCGATCTTCCTGTCAATCTCGTTCCTCCCGGCAAGATCGCCACGGGCTTCGGGCCGATCATCAAGCTCGCGGGCGAAATCTTCTCCCGCGTGCTGTCGATGTCCAATCCTGTCTCGGCGCAATCTCTCGTGGTCGCCGCCGGTCTGGAAGACGAAGCCGCTTTCCTGCCGCTGGTCATCGAGCGTTTCGAGCGCCAGACGCGCGCGCTCCGCCGCCTCGCGGCATTGGAAGCCCTGTTGTCGGCGCAGGCGGCCGATATCCTTGGCGACAAGCCGAAGGGTGTGGCGGGGATGATCTATGACGTCGTTCGCAGCCATGCCGAATTCTATACGGTGGACCGGCCGCTTTCGGCCGAGGTCGAAGCGATCGAAGAGGACCTGGGCTCTGACGCCTTTGTTTCGAAGCTGATAGCCGAAATGCCGATCGCCTCCTTCGACGATTTCTTCGCGCTCGGCTCGCTGGAGCGCATCGAAGAACGGCTCGCCACCGAGCCGATGGTTCTCTGAAATTCAAGCATAGAGGAAAGCGGCATGGCTGATTTCGATCTCGTTCTACAGGGTACGGTCGTTCTGCCGGAACGCATTCTGGAGCAGGGCTATGTCGCCGTCCGCGACGGCAAGATAGCCGAAGTCGGCCAAGGCATCCCGCCTGCCGCCCGGGAAAGGCACCTGCTCGGCAAGGCTCTGATCCTGCCCGGCGCGATCGATGCGCAGACGCATTCGCTGTCTCAAAAGGATCAGGAAGACTTCATCTGGTCGACCCGCTCGGCTGCCGCAGGCGGCGTCACCACGATCGTCGACATGCCCTATGACGAGGGCAATCTGGTCTGCTCGGCTGAAGCGGTGAAGAAGAAAGTCGACCATGCCAGCCCGCAGGCGCGGGTCGATTTCGCGCTCTACGGTACCGTCGATCCCGAAGAGGGTGCAGCACGCATCCGCGAGATGGTGGATGCCGGTGTTGCGGCCTTCAAGTTCTCCACCTTCGGCACGGATGCCAAGCGCTTTCCGCGCATTCCCCCTGCCCTACTCGACGAATGCTTTGCGGCGATCGCCCCAACCGGGCTGACGGCCGGTGTCCACAACGAGGATGACGAGGCCGTCCGCACCTACATGGAAAAGGTCAAGGCGAGCGGCATCAATGACTGGCGCGCCCATGGCCTCTCCCGTCCGCCGATCACCGAGTTGCTGGCGATGCACACGATCTTCGAGACCGGCGCCAATACCGGCTGCCCGTCGCATGTCGTGCATTGCTCGCTCGGCCGGGGTTACGACATTGCCCGCGCCTACCGCCGCGACGGCTTCGAGGCGACGGTCGAGTGCTGCATTCACTACCTGACACTGGACGAGGAAAATGACGTGAAGCGGCTCGGCGGCAAGGCGAAGATCAATCCGCCGATCCGCCCGCGCGCCGAAGTCGAGACGCTGTGGCGCAAGGTCGCCGAGGGCAATGTCTGGCTGGTTTCGACCGATCACGTCAGCTGGTCGGAAAACCGCAAAACCAATCCGGATATGCTGGCGAACTCTTCCGGCGTTCCCGGCCTTGAAGTGATGGTGCCGCTGTTCGTGAAGGGCGCGCTGGAGCGCGGTATCTCGCTCACCTGGGCGGCAAAGCTGATGGCCGAAAACCCCGCGAAGCATTTCCGTCTCTGCCACATCAAGGGTGCTCTGACACCGGGCAAGGACGCCGATATCGTCGTGCTCGAGCCACGCGAGACCGTTTACGACGCAGCCGCGAGCGGCAACAATATCGTCGGCTGGAGCCCCTATCACGGCATCCGCCTGCCCTGGACCGTTTCGGCCGCCTATCTGCGCGGCGAGAAAATAACCGATGGCGCCAAGGTGCTTTCCGAGCCGGGCAACGGCAAGTTCATCCGCCCGCTGCCCCGCCACGTCCTTTCTGGAGAATCCGCATGAGCCGCAACCTGCCCGTCAACGCCGGACGCATCGCCGAAGACATCGATGCACTGGCAAAGATCACCGAACCCGATCACCCCTGGACGCGCCGCGCTTTCTCGCCGCTCTTCCTTGAGGGCCGTGCCTATATCGAGGCGCGGATGAAAGCTGCAGGTCTTGAGACGCGGATGGACGCCGCCGGCAACCTGATCGGCCGCCGCGCAGGTGCGAGGCAGGGCCTTGGCACGATCATGGTCGGCTCGCATTCCGATACCGTGCCCGATGGCGGGCGGTTCGACGGCATTGCCGGAACGATCACGGCGCTGGAAGTGGCGCGCTCCCTGAAGGATCAGAACATTCAACTGGACCACGACCTGGAGATCATCGATTTCCTGGCCGAGGAAGTCAGCATCTTCGGCGTCTCCTGCATCGGCAGCCGCGGCATGACCGGGCAGATCCCGGAAGCATGGCTGTCGCGCACCAATGGCGACCGCACGCTCGCCGACGGCATCACCGAAGTCGGCGGCGATCCGGCAACGCTGCTCTCCCAAAGCAGGCCCGACCTGAAAGGTTTCCTCGAGCTGCATATCGAGCAGGGGCCGATCCTCGAGAACGAGAAGAAGGATGTCGGCATCGTCACGGCGATCGCCGGGATCACCCGGATCGAAATCACCGTTGAAGGACGTGCCGATCATGCCGGGACGACGCCGATGGATGGCCGTGCCGATGCGCTGGTCGCCGCCTCGCAGTTGGTGCTCGACATTCGCGAAGCCGCGGCCCAGCGGGCGAAGACGCCGGGGCATTTCGCGGCAACGGTCGGCGAATTCCGGATCGAACCGAATGCCGCCAATGTGGTGCCGTCGAAAGTCGTGCTACTGATCGATGGACGCGCTAAAATTCGCGGCGACATGGAAGCCTTCTGCGAGTGGCTGGATGCCCATGTGATCAAGCTGGCGATCGCCCAGGGCGTAACCATCAAGTCGCCGAACCGCGTTTCCGACAATTATCCGACGCCCGGCGATCCGCGGCTGCTGAAAATCCTGGAACAGGCCTGCGACACCGTCGGCGCCAAGCATCGCCGCATGGCGTCCGGTGCCGGTCACGATACGGCCTGGGTCGCCAAGGTCGCGCCCGCCGCGATGATTTTCGTGCCCTGCAAGGAAGGCCGCAGCCATTGCGCCGACGAGTGGGCGGAGAATGACGATATCGCGCTCGGCGCTGCCGTGCTGTTTGAGGCGGTCCGCGACATGGACAAGAGCTTGAATGAGGAGAAGGCCTGATGGGACGCATACTCGTTGAGAAGGACGTCGAGGCTGCGGTCAAGGGTGGCTCCGTCTATGCGGCAGGCGGAGGCGGCTGGGCCGACCATGGCCGGATGCTCGGCTATGCCGCCGTCAATGTCGGCAAGCCGGAACTCGTTTCCATCGACGAACTCAAAGACGAAGACTGGATCGCGACGGCCGCGGCCATCGGCGCGCCCGCCTCGACCACGCCCTGGGAAATGCAGGGCATCGACTACGTCAAGGCCGTGCAGTTGCTGCAGGAAGAGCTCGGCGAGAAGCTGTCCGGCCTGATCATCGGCCAGAACGGCAAGTCCTCGACGCTGAACGGCTGGCTGCCCTCAGCCATTCTCGGCACCAAGGTTGTCGACGCGGTCGGCGATATCCGCGCGCACCCGACCGGCGATATGGGCTCGATCGGCATGGCCGGCTCTCCGGAGCAGATGATCCAGACGGCGGTCGGCGGCAATCGCGCCGAGAACCGCTATATCGAACTGGTGGTGAAGGGTGCGACGGCGAAGATCTCGCCGATCCTGCGCGCCGCATCCGATCAATCCGGCGGTTTCATCGCCTCCTGCCGCAACCCGCTGCGTGCCTCCTATGTGCGCAAGAATGCCGCACTCGGCGGCATCTCGATGGCGCTGGCGCTCGGCGAGGCGATCATCGCTGCCGAGAAGAAGGGCGGATCGGCGGTGATCGACGCGATCTGCAAGACAACAGGCGGCAGCATTCTCACCGAAGGCATCATCACCAAGAAGGACGTGGTCTATACCAAGGAAGCCTTCGATATCGGCACCATCGTCGTCGGCTCCGGCGACAATGCAGTGACGATGCATGTGATGAACGAATATATGGCCGTGGACGACGCTGGCGGTACGCGCGTCGCGACCTTCCCGTCCGTCATCACCACGCTCTCTCCCGACGGCGAGCCGCTGTCTGTCGGCCAGCTGCAGGCAGGCATGCATATCTTCATCCTGCATGTGCCGATGGAGATCATTCCGCTTTCGGCCAGCGTTCTCGACCCGACGGTCTATCCCTCCGTCGAAAAGGCGATGGGCATCGAGATCGCGCGCTACGCGCTGGCATCTAAGGCCTGAGCATTCCCTTCTCCCCAGCGGGGAGAAGCGGGAACCATATTACGAGGAACATTACGATGCCGAAGCAGAATCCACGCCACCCGAAATTTCCTATCCCCGGCGGGCCGGAGCTGCGCGCCAAGGGCTGGCGGCAGGAGGCATTGCTGCGGCTTCTCGAAAACGTGCTCTCGGTCGGCGAAGACCCGGAAAATCTCATCGTCTACGCGGCCCTCGGCAAAGCGGCACGCAACTGGGCGGCCCACAAGGGCATCGTCAAGGCGCTGACCGAGATGGACGAGGACCAGACGCTGCTGATCCAATCCGGCAAGCCGATCGGCCTGGTGAAGACACACGCCAAGGCACCGCTGGTGATCATGGCGAACTGCAACATTGTCGGCCAATGGGCAAAAGCCGAGGTTTTCTATGAACTGCAGCGCAAGGGGCTGATCTGCTGGGGCGGGCTGACGGCGGGCGCCTGGCAATATATCGGCAGCCAGGGCGTTATCCAGGGCACCTACGAGATCTTCATGCGCATCGCCGAGCGCCGTTTCGGCGGCGATCTCTCGGGCCGCTTCGTGCTGACGGCGGGCCTCGGCGGGATGGGCGGCGCGCAGCCGCTCGCCGGACGCATGGCGGGTGCCGCGATCCTCTGCGTCGATATCGATGCCGACAGGGCGAAAAAGCGCCAGGAGATCGGCTATCTGCAGGAAATCGCGCCTGACCTCGATACGGCTCTCCAGATGATCGATGACGCAGTGAAGGAAAAGCGCGCGCTTTCCGTCGGCCTCGTCGGCAACGCGGCCGAAGTCTACCCGGAGATTGCCCGGCGCGGCATCGTGCCCGACGTCGTCACCGACCAGACCTCGGCGCACGACCTCGTCTATGGCTACGTGCCAAAGGGCATGAGCATCGCGCAGGTGAAAGAATTGCGCGACGACGGTCAGGGGCAACTGATGGCGGCCAGCCGCGCCTCGATCGTGCAGCACGTCACGGCCATGCTGGAATTCCAGAGGAAGGGCTCCGAAGTTTTCGACAACGGCAACCTGATCCGCACCCAGGCCAAGGAAGGCGGCGTTCAGAACGCCTTTGACATTCCGATCTTCACCGAGGCCTATCTGCGCCCGCTGTTTGCCCGCGCCATCGGTCCCTTCCGCTGGATGGCGCTGTCGGGTGAGGAGAGCGATATCGCCCGCATCGACGATCTGCTGCTCGAGATGTTTCCTGACAACAAGATCATCACCAACTGGATCCGGCTGGCGCGCGAACATGTGCCCTTCGAAGGCCTTCCCGCCCGTATCGCCTGGCTTGGCCATGGCGAGCGCACGGCGCTGGCGCGGAGGGTCAACCAGCTGGTCGCCAGTGGCGAATTGAAGGGGCCTGTCGCCTTCTCCCGCGACCACCTGGATGCCGGCGCCATGGCACATCCGAATATCATGACCGAGCGGATGAAGGACGGCTCCGACGCGATCGCCGACTGGCCTCTGATCGACGCCATGATGCTCTGCTCGTCGATGGCCGATCTTGTCGTCGTCCATTCCGGCGGCGGCGGCTATGCCGGCTACATGACGAGCTGTGGCGTCACCGTCGTTGCCGACGGCACCGATGACGCCGACGAGCGCCTCGACCACGCGCTGACCAACGACACCGCGCTCGGCGTCATGCGCTACGCGGACGCCGGATACGAGGATGCGCTTGACGAGGTTGCCAAGAAGGACGTGCCGTATATCCGGCTTGGTTGAGATTTCGCCTAACTCTGAACGCTCGAAAGCCGCCTTGCCGCATAGGCAGCGGCAAAAGCGCAGGCGAGCATGGCGAGCGTGAAGAAGACGACCGCCGACCATCCTTCAGCCGAGAAGAACCAGCCTCCCGCCGAGCCCATGACGCTGGAGCCGACGTAGTAGGCGAGCATGTAGAGCGAGGACGCGTGGCCCTTGGTACCCTTTGCCAGCTTGCCGACCAGGCCGCTGGCGATCGAGTGGCTCATGAAGAAGCCGCTGGTCAGCACGATGATGCCGAGGATGATGAAAGGCAGCGAGGCCGAGAGCGTCAGTGCGCTTCCGGCTGCGGTGACGGCAAGGCCGGCGAGCAGCACGGCGAAATGGCCGAAACGATCGCCGAGGATGCCGCCGATCGATGAGGCGCCGATGCCGAACATGTAGACTGTGAAGATCAGGCCAAGCTCGGTCTGCGTCAGCGCATAGGGCGGCGCGACGAGCCGGAAGCCGGTGTAATTGTAGATCGTCACGAAGGAGCCCATCGCCAGGAAGGCGATCGCGAAGACGAAGGGAAGTGCCGGATTGCGGAGGTGGCCGATCCATGCCTGGAGATGAAAGCGTGGGTCGAAGCCCGCGCGGCGGATGAAATTGCGCGACGCAGGGAGCAGCAGGATAAAACCGATCGCTGCGGCCAGCCCGATCGCACCCATCAGCGCCATCGCCAGGCGCCAGCTCAGATATTCGGCGAAAATTCCCGTCAGCACCCGGCCAGACATGCCGCCGAAGGCGGTTCCTCCGACATAGAGGCCCATGGTGGCGCCGAGCCCCTTCGGATCGATCTCTTCGGCGAGATAGGCCATTGCCACAGCGGGCACGCCGCCGAGAACGAAGCCCTGCATGGCCCGCAGCACCAGCAGCAAGTGCCAATCCGGAGAGAAAGCGGCGGCGATCGTCAGGAACGCGGCACCGATGAGCGAAATCGCCATCAGGCTGCGGCGGCCGAGACCTTCGGAAACGGCGGCGGCGCAGACGATGGCGATTGCCAGAAATCCTGTCGAAAGCGACAGCGCCAGAGAGCTCTCCGCCGGGCTGACGGCGAACTCGGAGGCGAAGACGGGAAGCAGCGGCTGGACGCAATAAAGCAGCGAGAAGGTCGAGAAGCCTGACAGGAACAAGGCAAGACTCGCCCGCCGGTAGGACGCGGTGCCGCGGGTCAGATAATCCCTTGCAGGCGCCATCGCCTGCGCCTCAACCGGAGAAATGTCGCTCATTCTTGCTGCTGTCTTTGGCATATCAGGCGCCTTTCGCCTTTGATCTAGCCAGCAGTGCGCAATTTGTCCAATATATGGAACAACCATTCTCGATAGCTTTCGGAGATAGCACAGATGGAGCTCCGGCATATCCGTTATTTCCTGGCCGTTGCCGAGGAGCGCAATTTCACCCGCGCCGCAGCCAAGCTCGGCATCGGCCAGCCTCCGCTCAGCCAGCAGATCCGCGATCTGGAGGCGGAAGTGGGGGCTGCGCTTTTTCATCGAGTGCCGCACGGGGCGGAACTGACGGCGGCCGGTGAAGCCTTTCTCGGTGAGGCGAAAGCATCGCTCGCCGCCGCCGAGAAAGCCAAGCTTGCAGCGCAACGGGCGAACCGCGGCGAGACTGGGCGGCTGGCACTAGGCTTCACCGCGTCCTCGGCATTCAACACCGTGGTCAGCGCGACGATCCGGCGCTTCCAGGCACAATGGCCTGGGGTACGGCTGTCATTGACCGAGATGAACACGCTGGCGCTGATGGAGAAACTGCACCGCGGCGAACTCGACGCGACTTTCATGCGCCCGAGCCTAGATGATCCGCCCGGTGTCCGGCTGAAGCGGCTTGCCGACGAACCGATGGTTATCGCACTTCCGGCAAGTCATCCGCTGGCAAAGCGCGCCGCACTGCCGCTCTCGCTGCTCGCCAACGAGCCGTTCATCCTCTTTCCGCGGCTTGTGGGGCTCAGCCTGTTCGACGACGTTGTGCTCGCCTGCCGGAAAGCGGGCTTCGAACTTGAAGTGGCGCAGGAAGCGCCGCAAATCTCATCGGTCGTCAATCTGGTGGCCGCGGAACTCGGCGTGTCCATCGTTCCGGAATCGATAGCGCAGATCAGGCTCGACGGCGTCGCGTACCGGCCGATCGAGGGACCGCCGGCCGTTGCCCGGCTGGCGCTTGCAGTACTCAAGACTCAGCGCTCGCCGGTCACAGAAAACCTGATGAGCCTGCTCTAGATCTCCAGCTTCAGGATGCGGGCCGATCCCAATAGGGCGGATCGCCGAAAACCTTCTTCAGGTGATCGGCAATGGCGCGCAGCTTGGCAGAAGGATTGCGGCCTTCGGGATGGGCCATGTAGATGAATTCCGGTTCTGGCGTGCTGCCGATGTCGATCTCGGCAAGCGCACCCTCGCGAATGGCCGGTCCGGCGATGAAGGCCGGCAGAAGCGCAATCCCGAGACCTGCGATCGCTGCATCGCGCAGCATGTCGCCATTGTTCATGCCCATCGCCAGTTGAGCGCGCACCACAGCCATACCCTCTGCGGTCTGGAAGCGCCAGTCGGCAACACCGCGATTGGTGTAGAATAGTCCCCTGTGCTCCTGAAGACTAGCCAGAGTGCGCGGGATGCCCGCCTTGGCAAGATAGTCCGGCGAGGCGACAAGCATGCGGCGGCTCGGAGCGAGCTTCCAGGCGACAAGACGCGAGTCAGCGATGGGGCCGTTGCGAATGATGGCGTCGTAGCCCTCCGATGCCGCATCGACGCGGCGATCGTCAATATCGAGCGTCAGGGCGATCTCCGGATGTTCGGCGAGAAACGGATAGAGGGCAGGCCCAAGATGCATGCGCCCGAAAGTGACGGGGGCGGCAATCCGCAGCGGACCGGCGAGCGTGCCGCGGCGCTCCGCCATGCTGGCCGACGCCTCCTCGACCTCGTGGACGATGCGCAGCGCGCGCTCCAGAAAGGCAGTCCCATCCTCCGTCAGCGTCAGCTTGCGGGTGGTGCGATGGAGAAGCAGGCCGCCCAGCGTTTTCTCAAGTTCCGCAAGGCGTTCGCTGACGACGGATTTCGACAGGCGGAGCCTACGTGCCGCTTCGCTCACCGAACCTGCCTCGACCACGGCGACGAAAGCCGCAATTCCCTCAATCTTGATCATTGTTCGGTATTTCCGAAATCGAGTTCCACCATTTGCAGACTAATCCGAACAAATAGAAAATGCCATCTTCCAATCATCGAAGGGGCACAACGCCCCGCAAATAGGAGATGGAATTATGAACCGCCTGAACAACAAAGTTGCAATCGTAACCGGCGCAAGCTCGGGTATCGGACGTTCGACGGCCAAACTGTTTGCCGCCGAAGGCGCCAAGGTCGTGGTCGGCGCCCGCCGTCAGGCGGAGCTCGATAGCCTCGTTGCCGAAATCAAGGAGGCCGGTGGCACTGCCATCGCGGTTGCGGGCGACGTACGCTCGGAGGATTACCACAAGGCACTCGTTGACGCTGCCGTCGGCAATTACGGCAAGCTCGACATCGCCTTCAACAATGCCGGCATCCTCGGCGAAGCCGGCCCGAGCACCGAGGTTTCCGAAGCAGGCTTTACCGAAGCGCTGACGATCAACCTCGTCGCCTCCTTCCTTGCCGCCAAGCACCAGATCGGCGCCATGGTCAAGACTGGCGGCGGCTCGGTGATCTTCACCTCGACATTCGTCGGCTACAGCTTCTCCTTCCCCGGCGTTGCCGGCTATGCAGCCAGCAAATCCGGCCTGATCGGCCTGACACAGACGCTTGCCGCCGAATTCGGGGCGGAGAATGTGCGCGTCAATGCCGTGCTGCCCGGTGGCGTCGACACTGACATGTATCGCGAGATGAACGACACCGAAGACAAGCAGGGCTTCATCACCAACCTGCATGCGCTGAAGCGCGTCGCCAAGCCGGAAGAGATTGCCCAATCGGTGCTCTACCTCGCCTCCGACGACTCGAGCTTCGTCAGCGGCACGGCATCGCTGGTCGATGGCGGCGCATCGATCACCCGCACGTAAGCCTTTCAACATCGAAGCAAGGCCGCGGCACGAGAGCACCGCGGCCTCTCGCGTCAGCGGGTTTCGATCAGCGTGCGGATCGCCGTTTCGAAATCCGTCTTTGCCTTTCGCGAAGCGCTCGCGCCGGCTTCGAACTCGATCCAGCCTTCGTTGAAACCATCGAGCATGCGCATACGCGGGCCGGGGTTCTGCATGCCCTGCGAAAGGAACAGTTCATTCCAGCTTTCCCTTGCAACCGCCTCAGCATGGACCTGCCGGCCGAGTGCTAGCGAAAGAGCTTCCGCCATCTGTAACGGCGTGATGCGGCAGGGACCTTCCAGCTCGACGATGCGGCTCCCCGTCCAGGTTTCCTGCAGCATTTCGGCGGCGGTCGCGCCGACATCGCGAACCGCGACCATCGGCACCGGCTTGTCGAGCGGCTGAAGGAAGCTCGGCAAGACGCCGCTTTCCCGCGCTGAAGCGATATCCCAAGCGGAATTCTCCATGAACCAGGCGGCCCGCAGGAACGCGACCGGCACCGGCAGCGCGGAAAAGACCTGCTCGGCAATACCGAGCTGGGTCAGAAGATTTTCCTGCTGCGCCTGAGCGCCGATGGTGGAGAGGCAAACGATCTTCCTCGGGCTTGCCGCAATCACCGCTGCCTTCACCGCCTCAATGATGGCGCGCGCCTGCGGAAAGCCCGGCGCCGGATTGAAGGCAGGCGGCAGCAGCACGAAGACGCCTTCGGCACCCTCGAAAGCCTTGGCGAGCGCGTCCGCATCCGTCATCTCGGCGATCGCGATTTCAGCGCCGCGATCCCGCCACGTCTTTCCCTTTTCCGCATTGCGCGTCACGGCGCGCACGGCATGGCCTTCAGCCAGCAATCGCCCGGCCACCACCGCGCCGACCTGACCCGTCACTCCAGTTACTGCAAACATCGTCACGCTCCTTTTCCGGCAGCAACAGGCTGCCGCGATGCGCGGAAGATGCACGCAATTCATTTTTGACTGAATTGCGATTTTGTCATATTATTCATGACAGAAAATCACGGGTTAGATGATGTTGGACGGACGACTGCTGAATGGTGTCAGCGTGCTGGCGGCGGTGGTCGAAAGCGGCAGTTTTGCGCGTGCCGCCGAGGCACTCGGTTTGACCGCATCGGGGGTCAGCCGTGCCGTATCGCGGCTGGAGGGGCGGATCGGCGTCCGGCTCCTCGACAGGACGACGCGGTCGCTCAGATTGACCGATGACGGCTCGCGCTTCTACGAACAAGTCGTACCCCTGCTCGGCGGCATCGAAGAAGCGGCCAGTTATGCCGCTGGCACCGCACAGACGGTGCGCGGGCGCCTTCGTGTCAACGCCGATCCCTATTTCTCCAGGCTGATCCTGGCACCGGAGCTTGGCACCTTTCTTGATCGCTATCCTGATCTCCAGCTCGAAATCATCACCCGCAACGAGATCGGCGACCTGGTGGCCGATGGCATGGATGTGGCGGTGCGCTTCGGAGAGATCCCGGCCAGAAGCGCGCTGATTTCCCGGCAGCTGTTTCGCACACGGGTCATCACGGTCACGGCCCCCGCCTATCTCGAACGCTATGGACGCCCCAGACTTCCGTCCGATCTCGCCGACCACACCTGCATCCAGTATCAGGATCCGCTGACCGGAAAGCCCTTCGAATGGGAATTGCGGCGCGGCGAGGAAGTGGTGCCGATCGCCACGCGCGGGCGGATCCTCGTCAACGATGCCGGGACGACGCTTGCCACATGTCTCGCCGGCATCGGCATTGCCCAGGTGTTTTCGCTCGGCATGAAGCCCTATCTCGACAGCGGGCAATTGGTCGATCTCTACCCGGATTGGCCGGGCGAAACCTTTCCGCTGCACTGCTTCTACCCCTCGCGGCATCATGTGCCGGCCAAGGTCCGGGCCTTCATCGACTTCTGCGCCGAAATCGCCCGCTAGATGTCGCGGGTGAGACTTGTTTCCGGGTGCGGCCAGGCCTATCAACGATGCTGAAATCCATTTCATCTTCCGGCCTTCGCGCCTCCGGTGCCCCATGCTTCTCGGTATTCTTTGCGGCCTCGCCACCTGTGCGTTGTGGGGACTGACCTTCGTCGTGCCCCGCGCCATCGCGCCGTTCACGACCATGGATTTGACGGTCACGCGCTACGGACTATTTGCGCTGGCCAGCATCGTGCTGATGGTCAGCCCGCGGTTCCGGCCGAAGAATATCAGGCCGCGCATGGCGATCACCGCCCTATTGCTCGGCGGCATCGGCTATGTCGGCTATTTCGTCAGCGTCGCCTATGCGGTGCGGCTTGCGGGGGCGGCCATTCCGCCGCTCGTTATCGGCACCATGCCGGTGTTGCTCGCCATCATCGCCAACCTGCGCGACCGCTCGGTTGCCTGGAAGCTGCTGGCGCTGCCGCTGATCCTGATCGCGATCGGCATCGGCTGGGTCAATGTCTCGATCTTCGCGGCAACGCCTTCGGGCGACCAGAGCGCGATCTGGCTCGGCATCGGATCGGCGCTGATTGGCCTGACGCTCTGGGTGATTTACGGGCTGGCAAGCACGGCAGCGATGCAATCGCCCGATGCGCCCGATATCCTGCAATGGACGGGCTTGCAGGGCATCGGCGCCGGGATCGGCTGCCTGGTGCTCATTCCCTTTACCTCGATCGGGACCGATATCGTCTTCACCGGAGCGGAACTTCTGCGCTTCATCCTCTGGTCGCTGATCATGGGGCTGGCCGGCGCCTGGCTTGCAACCCTGCTCTGGATGATCGCCTCCAAGCGGCTGCCGCTGGCGCTTGCCGCGCAGCTGATCGTGGCGGAAACCGTATTCGGCCTGATCTTCGGCTTCCTGTTCGAGCAGCGGCTGCCGACGATTGCCGAAGCGGGCGGCTCGATCCTGCAGCTTGCCGGCGTCGGCTTGGCGATTGCCATCTTCACGCCCTCCCGCAAGCGGCAGGCCCACTAACCAGCCGCGCATTGCATGTTATTCGCCAAAGGCTTAGGCTCGTTCGACCAATAGGACGACGGGTAAAGGCCATGGCTCTCAGCGGCAAACGCATCCTGCTTATCATCTCGGGTGGCATCGCGGCCTATAAGAGCCTCGACCTGATCCGCAGGCTGCGTGAACGCGGCGCATCGGTGCGCCCGGTCATGACATCAGGCGCGCAGGAATTCGTGACGCCGCTTGCCGTCGGCGCGCTTGCTGCCGATCATGTCTTCACCGATCTCTTTTCCCGGCAGGACGAACAGGACGTCGGACATATCCGCCTGGCGCGCGATTGCGATCTGGTGCTGATCGCGCCGGCGACCGCCGATCTGCTGGCGAAGATGGCGAATGGGCTGGCCGACGATCTTGCCTCGACCGTGTTGCTTGCGACCGACAAGCCGGTGCTTGCCGCGCCTGCGATGAACCCGAGGATGTGGGCGCATCCGGCCACCCGGCGCAACGTCGCGACCCTTATTGCCGACGGCATCCGCATGATCGGGCCGATGGCCGGCGAGATGGCCGAGAGCCGCGAGGCCGGTGTCGGCCGAATGGCGGAGCCGCTGGAAATCGTCGCCGCAGCCGAGGCGCTTCTGGACGGCGGACCGAAGCCGCTTGCCGGACGAAAGGCTGTGGTCACGTCAGGCCCGACCCACGAGCCGATCGACCCGGTCCGTTACATCGCCAACCGCTCATCCGGGCGCCAGGGGCATGCGATCGCGGCCGCACTTGCCAAACTCGGCGCCGATGTGACGCTGGTTTCGGGACCGGTGACGATCCCAGACCCTTCTGGCGTGAAGACCATCCATGTCGAGCGGGCCGAAGAGATGCGCGACGCCGTGCTGGCAGCGCTGCCTGCCGATATCGCTGTGATGGTAGCCGCCGTTGCCGACTGGCGGGTGGCCTCGGCCGCCGACCAGAAGATCAAGAAGCATCCCGGCGAATCCATCCCGACGCTGGCGCTGACCGAGAACCCGGACATCCTGAAAACCGTCGGCCATCATACGATGCGGCCGAAGATCGTCGTCGGTTTTGCAGCCGAAACGCAGGATGTCGAGAGCAATGCCAAGACCAAACTGGAGCGCAAGGGTGCCGACATGATCGTCGCCAACGACGTGTCTCCGGCGACCGGCATCATGGGCGGGACGCGTAATAGTGTGAAGCTCATCAGCCGCGCAGGCATCGACCAATGGCCTGATATGGCGAAAGAAGATGTGGCGGAAAAGCTTGCTGCCCTGATCGCCGAACGGCTCAGGCAGGGATAGCCAGGCTTGCTGCTATTTCCACCCGCCGTTCGGGCTGGAATGGTGTAATCGTGATTCCAGCCTCGTTGACGGTGACGGCGCTGCCATCCGGTATTTCCATCCAGGCATCGACGTCGTCGTTCAGCGGCTCGGATACCAGGCAATGACCCATGCGCATCGGCGATGCGTAAAGGGTTGGCGCCTTGCGGTCCGTCGCATAGCGGATGCCGTAGAGCGATGCGCCATCGGAAAAGGCGGCGGTGAAGCGGAGATGGGCGTCACCGAGAATGTTTTCGGCCAGTCCTTCGACAAAGCTCACCATCTCCGACATGGCGGCGACCGGCGCCTGACGGAGGCCGAACTGCATGGCGAGCAGAAACATCAGCTCCGAATCCGTCGTGCCGCTTCTGGCGTGGAAGAGTTCGTCATCGAGCATCGCTTCCATCGGCCGGCGCAGCCGCTCGAAGCCACCAATCTGGCCATTGTGCATGAACGACCAGTTTTCGTGGGTGAAAGGGTGGCAATTGTCGCGGCGCGTACCGCCGCCGGTCGCGGCGCGCACATGGGCGAGGAACAGCGGTGAGCGGATCTGGCGCGCCAGGCTCTTCAGATTGCAATCGGCCCAGGCCGGAAGAATATCGCGGTAGCGCCCCGGCTCCGAGCGATCGCCATACCAGGCAATGCCGAAGCCATCGCCGTTGGTGGCGGTCTTGGCGCGGGTGGCGCAATGCGATTGTTCGATCAGCGAATGGGCAGGCGACGACACCAGCTCCTCCAGATAGAGGGGGTCTCCGCGATAGGCTGCCCAACGACACATGCTCTTTGCTCCAGCCCGCCGTCTCTGCAGCAGGAATGCCCGAAAACACGAGGCCCGATTGTCGGGCGACGTGGTGAATAAAAACTTAAGGGTTGTAGAGCTGGCAAGCATTTGTGACGGATTGTTGGCAAGGCCGGCGATCACATTGCGTAGCCGCCAGCATTTCAGCGTGAACGGTGAGACCAATAAGCGTGGTGGCATCACGCTGATTATTCTTGGAAAACACCTTTGAGACGTAGCGGGGAAAAACCCGCGCCATCTCACCACTTCGGCCGGGCTGCCGATTTTTTCTTGCATCGACGGCGAATCGGCCTACCTTCAAGGTGTGTTCAACGAAATGAAAGGAAGGTGATCCAATGTCTAATGAGATTTCGGTCTTTGTAGCAGGCATGGAAGTGGTGACGAAAGCGGGGCAGCCCTCGCTCTAAAGCCTACCTTCCTAGGATCGCTTTGACGGTCCGGCCAGTTCAAGGCCAAACTCATGGAAAGGGTCGCGAAAGCGGCCCTTTTTCACGTCCGGCAGAATCCATTTGACCTCATCAGCCACCGGGCATACTCATAAAGTCATCTGATGACTTTATGAGTATGCCGATGCAGCCTCTGAGCAAGACCAATCTCGCCGATACAGCAATCGAAGCGATCCGCAGCGAAATCGTCGCCAAGCGCTGGGCCGTGGGCGAAAAGCTGCCGAACGAGGCTGCCCTCTGCAGCATGCTGTCCGTGAGCCGCGGGACCGTGCGCGAGGCGGTCCGCGTCCTGGCGTCACAGGGATATCTTGAGACGAGACAGGGGTCCGGCACCTACGTGCTGTCGACAGCCGACGCCAGCCGGCCGCTCACCATGGCGAGACGCTCAAGCCTGCGCGACCAGTTCGAGGCGCGTTGCGCGCTGGATGTCGAGGCTGCGCGTCTGGCGAGCCTCAGGCAGACGCCAGAGATTATCGCCGGATTGCGGGCGCTGCTCGAAAAGCGCGGCAACTACGAGGGCGGCGACAAGGCTGCCTTCATCAGGCGCGATCTGGCTTTTCATCAGGCGGTTATCGCCGCATCGCAAAACCGCGCGATGATCGAAATATACGATTTCTTCTCCGCATCGATCGCCGAGACCATCGAGGCGACGCTCGGCCAGGACGTGCCGGAGCCGGATATGCAGGCGCATGCCGATATCGTCGATGCCATCGAAACAGGCGATCCCGAACGGGCGGATGCGGCGGTTCGCCGTTTCATGGCCCCCGTCATCGCCGCACTGGACCGGATGCTGCTTTCATGAATACCCCTCACGCCGATGCCGCGCATGCTTTCGATGCGTCCGGCGAGCAACTGATCGATGCCGAAGCAGACAGCGTGCCGCCGGTTCAGCCACCTGCGAAACTTTCCGCAACAGCCCGCATATTGCTTGGCGTGAGTCTGGTGCTGATTGCCTTCAATCTCCGGCCGGTCTTTTCCAGCGCTTCGGCGCTGCTTCCCGAAATCCGCTCCGGCCTCGGTCTTTCGGCACTCGGCGCCAGCCTGCTCACCACCCTGCCGGTCGTCTGCCTCGGCGCCTTTTCGCCACTCGCACCACGGCTTGCCCAGCGCATCGGCTCGGAGCGGACACTTCTCGGCGTCATCTTCCTGCTGGCGCTTGGAACGGCGATGCGCGGGCTGAACTCGATACCGCTGCTGTTTCTGGGAACTGCCCTTGCCGGTGGCTGCATCGCCGTCGGCAACGTGCTGCTGCCGGGACTGGTGAAGCGCGACTTTGCGGACCGTGCCGCGCTGATGACAGGTTGCTACACCATGGCGCTCTGCGCGGGTGCAGCCAGCGCCGCCGGGCTGACGCTGCCGGCCGAGCATATGCTGGGCGGCTCCCTTTCCGGTGCGCTTGCCATCTGGGCCGCTCCGGCGCTTGCCGTTGGACTGATCTGGCTTCCAYAGGTGCTGCGCACCAAGAACACCGCCAAGCGCAGCGGCTTCCGTGTCGAAGGTCTCTGGCGCGACAGGCTCGCCTGGCAGGTGACGCTTTTCATGGGGCTGCAATCGGCTCTTGCCTACTGCGTCTTCGGCTGGCTGGTGCCGATTCTCCGCGAACGCGGCCTCGACGGCGTGACCGCCGGAGCGATCGTTTCCATGTCGGTCATGGTTCAGGCCGCGGCATGTCTGGTTGCGCCGCAGATTGCCGTGCGCGGTAAGGATCAGCGCGTCATCAACGCTTCGCTCTGCATCATCGCCGTCGTTGCGCTGCTCGGCCTGCTGTTTGCGCCTCTCTGGACCGTCTGGTTCTGGGCGGCGCTGCAGGGCATCGGCCAGGGCGGGCTGATAGCCGTAGCGATGACCGCCATCGTGCTTCGCTCGCGCGATTCCCATGTCGCGGCCCATCTTTCCGGCATGGCGCAATGCGTAGGCTACCTGCTTGCCGCCATCGGCCCGCTTGTCGTCGGCATGATCCGCAGCTGGACGGGCAGCTTCGCCTGGTGCGCGGTGCTGTTCGTCATCCTTGGCCTCGGTGCTGCGATCAACGGCTGGAACGCCGGGCGGGCGCTGCATGTCAACGCAAGGACGATCGAGACGCCTTAGGCAGACCTTTGCTACTTGGCGGATCAGCTGCGCTCACCTGAGGGATGAGCTGCGCTCACCCTGGGATCACCATGTCTTGATGAGCCTCCGCGGCAGGCAATGGTAGGTTAGCTCCGGGCTGGACCAATCCGCCGGAGGAGATCATTTGCCGCTTCGCTCTCTCATGCTGACGATCGCGCTCGCCGCATCCCTTGCCGCCGCACCGGCATTGTCCCAGGAACGCCCCGGCGTGCTGAAGCTGTTGCCCGGCGATGCTGTGACCGAGCACGAAGCGACGATCGGCGGCCGCAAGCTAGACTATACGGCAACCGCGGGAACACTCGATCTCTTCGGCCAGGACGGCAACCAGACGGGCGCGATCTTCTATACGGCCTATATCGCCAAGAATGCGGGTACAAATCGCCCAATCACCTTTGCGTTCAACGGTGGACCCGGGGCAGCGTCCGCCTTTCTCCATCTCGGCCTCGTCGGCCCGCGCATCCTCGATTTTGGGCCGCAGGCGCGCGACGGCGCCAATGCCAGGCTCACCGACAATCCGCAGAGCTGGCTCGACTTTACCGATCTTGTGCTGATCGATCCGATCGGCACCGGCTGGAGCCGGACGGCGAAGGCCGACGATGCCAAGGATTATTACAACGTAGGCTCGGACGCGCAGAGCATCGCCAAGGCGATCGCGCTTTACGTTGCCCACAACAACCGCTCTAATTCGCCGAAATATCTGCTCGGCGAAAGTTATGGCGGTTTCCGCGCCGCACGGGTCGCGGGAGCCTTGCAGCAGAACCAGGGCATCATCGTTTCGGGCGCCGTCATGCTCTCCCCGCTCATCGAGGCGCAGTTGATGTTCAATGCCGACGAGTTCGCGTTGGGTGCCGCTCTGGAGCTCCCCTCGCTCGCAGCCGCCGACATGGACCGCCGCGGCGCCTTTTCGGAGGATGCGCAGCGCGAGGCGGAAAAATTCGCGCTCGGCGATTATCTGACGACGCTTGCCGGTCCGGAGCCAACCGGCGACACGGCAAAGGCCTTTTACGGCAAGATATCGGCGATAACCGGCATCCCGGAGGATGTCGTCACCCGCAACCGCGGCTTTCTGGGTGACGCCTATGCCAAGCATTCCGGCAAACCCGCCGGTGAGGTGATGAGCCCCTATGATGCGGCTTTCGCATCTCCCGATCCCTATCCGGAATCCGACTATGACCGCGGTGACGACGCCATCCTCGACGGGTTCACCCGCGCCTATGGCGGTGCGTTTTCCGGCTATGCCCGCAACGAACTCGGCTTCAAGACGGAGATGACCTATTCGCTGCTCGACAGCGATATCAGCCGTCAATGGGAATGGGGCGGACGCGGCGGCGGATCGCGGCTGCAGGCCAGTATAACCGGCGATATACGCCAGTTGCTGGCGTCAAACCCGTCCTTCCATCTGCTGATCGCGCATGGCTACAGCGATCTTGTCACGCCCTATGGCGTCAGCCGCTATGTCGTCGATCACTTGCCGCAAAGTCTCGTTAAAGACCGCGTCAAGCTGGATGTCTATCGCGGCGGCCACATGTTCTACACGAATGCCGAACAGCGGGCTGCCTTTACGGCCGATGCGAAGGCATTCTACGCGCAGAGCGGCACAGCGCAGCCCGCGGACTAGGCTCCGGTTGGCGCATGAGGGTTGCCGCAGTGCAGCACTGACCTAGATAGACCCCATGTCCTACCAAAAGCAGCCGCTTGTTATCGCGGAGCCGGATGCGGCTTCAGGCGAGGAGTCCATGCATGCCGCACTCGCCGGAGCGCCGCACGAATGGGCGCTCTTTCTCGATATCGACGGCACCTTGCTCGATCTCGCAGATACGCCTGACGGCATCGAAGTCCCCACCGGTCTCCCGCGCCAGCTCGACGCTCTCTCGCAAAAACTTGGCGGCGCGCTGGCGCTGGTCACGGGCCGCGGCCTTGCCTACGCGGACCGCCTATTTGCACCGCTCAGCTTTCCGATTGCCGGGTTGCACGGTGCCGAACGCCGCGATGCCGATGGAACGCTCACGACCGCCGCGGCAACCGCGGCCTTCGACGCCGTGAAGGCTGATCTCGCCGCCCAGACGGCCGGCTGGCCGGGCATCCTTATCGAGGACAAGGGTGCGGCGGTCGCCGCGCATTACCGTCAGGCGCCGGAGCGGGAAATCGATCTGGAGCCGCTGATGCAGCAGGCGCTCGACCGTGCCGGGCCCGGCTGGCACATCCAGCATGGCAAGATGGTGATCGAAATCCGTCCCTCCAGCGCCGACAAGGGACATGCCGTCGAAGCCTTTCTTGCGCAGCCGCCCTTCGAAGGACGGCGCGCCATCGCTATCGGCGACGACGTGACCGACGAGGCGATGTTCCGTGCCGTCAACCGGCTTGGTGGCTTGTCGATCCGCGTCGGCCCGCTTTCTCCCGCCAGCGAGGCGACGGCCTCCTTCCCCTCCGCTGATGCCGTGCGCGATGTCATCGCCCGGCTGGCGGCGTGAACCATTTCAGCATCTAAGACATTTCCTGAGAAAAGGACCCTTTCATGAGCCGTCTCGTCGTCGTTTCCAATCGCGTCCCCGTTCCCGAGAAGGGCGGCATTGCGCCCGCCGGTGGGCTTGCGGTTGCCCTTAAGGCAGCGCTCGAAGAGCGCGGCGGCATCTGGATGGGCTGGTCGGGGAATTCCAGCGGCGCGCAGGAGCCGGAAAAGCTGAAGGAAATCCAGCAGGGCAATATCACCTACGCGCTGACCGATCTCACCGATACCGATGTCGAGGAATATTACCACGGCTTCGCCAACCGCGTGCTCTGGCCAATCTGTCACTACAGGCTGGACCTCGCGGAGTACGGCCGCAAGGAGATGGCGGGCTATTTTCGCGTCAACCGCTTCTTCGCCCACCGGCTTGCGCCGCTGATCAAGCCCGATGACGTCATCTGGGTGCATGACTATCATCTGATTCCGCTGGCAGCCGAGCTGCGGCAGATGGGGTTAAAAAACAAGATCGGCTTCTTCCTTCACATCCCCTGGCCGCCGGCGGATGTGCTGTTCACCATGCCTGTCCACGAAGAAATCATGCGCGGCCTTTCGCATTACGATCTCGTCGGCTTCCAGACCGACCATGACCTCGAGAATTTTGCGGGCTGCCTGCGCCGCGAAGGCATTGGCGACGAGCTGGGCGATGGCCGCTTCAGTTCGCATGGGCGGACCTTCAAGGGCGGCGCCTATTCGATCGGCATCGAGACGGCAGCCTTTGCCGAATTCGCTCGCAAATCGGCAACCCACAGCATGGTCAGGAAAGCACGCGAAAGCATCGAGGGCCGCAGCCTGATCATCGGCGTCGATCGCCTCGACTATTCCAAGGGACTGACGCAGCGCATCGACGCTTTCGAGCATTTCATCCTGACAAACCCGGCCCAGCAGGGCCACGTGACCTATCTTCAGATCACGCCGAAATCGCGCTCCGAGGTGCCGGAATACGAGGCGATGCAGCGGACGGTCGCCGAGCAGGCCGGGCGGGTGAACGGCGCTCTCGGCTCCGTCGATTGGGTGCCGATCCGCTACATCAACCGTTCGGTCGGACGCCCCATTCTCGCCGGCCTCTATCGGCTCGGCAAAGCCGGTCTGGTGACGCCGCTGCGCGACGGCATGAATCTCGTCGCCAAGGAATATGTGGCGGCGCAGGATCCGGAGGATCCCGGTGTTCTGGTGCTTTCCCGCTTTGCCGGCGCTGCCCGCCAGCTGAAAGGCGCGCTGCTGGTCAACCCCTATGACATCGAGGGCACAGCCAACGCGCTGGCGCGCGCACTCAGCATGCCGCTGGAAGAGCGGCAGGAACGCTGGAAATTGATGATGGATCAGCTCCTCGAATTCGACGTGTCTCGATGGTGCAGGGATTTTTTGACGGATCTGGCGCCTTAGGTTTCACGCGGTCGCGACTTCGGATTGCAGCCACGCGATAAGCCTGCCGGTCTCCTCCGTCATCTCTTTCGGCGGCACCAGCCAGTAACCGCGGTCCGAGGCCTCGACCATCGGGCCGGCCGCGACAAGGATGCCGGATGCCAGCAGCGAATCGACCAGCCCCATCCAGCCGATCGCAACACCCTGTTCGCCGACAGCGGCCTGCACCACCAGCGAATAGGTGTTGAAGCTGATCTCGCCGGGCGCGGCAGCGGCATTGCGGCTGATGGCGAACTCGTCAAGATAGCTCGTCCAGTCGAACCAGGGCGGCGTCCCGCGGGTATCCAGATGCAGAAGGCGCGCAGCGGAGAGGCACTCCGGCGTCCCGAGCGGACCGTGCCGCTCGGCAAAACCCGGCGAGCAGACCGGCACGACTTTTTCCGGCAGCAGCAAGATGCCATGCCCGCCAAGCTCGCGCCGGCTTCCGAAGACGATCGCGGCGTCGCTTGCGTCCGGTGCGCCCTGTTCGACGAATTGGGTGGCGACGATCTGGATATCCATGCCGGGGTAGAGCTGGCGGAAGCCATGCATGCGCGGAATCAGCCAGAGCGACGAGAAGGCATAATCGGTGCGCAACCGCACCGTCGATCGCTCCGCCTCGTTGCGAAAACTGCGCGCAAGCGCGTCCACGTCTCCCACGGTGCGGGCGGCGACATCGAAGAGCCTGCGGCCCTCAGCCGTCAATTCGACGCCACGATGACGCCGCTGCAGCAGGCTGACTTTCATCTGCTCTTCGAGGCGGCGGATCTGGTAGCTGACGGCCGGCTGCGTCAGCCCGAGGGCGCGAGCCGCCGACGACAGATTACCGAGCCTACCGATCTCCGCGAGAATGCGAAGCCATCCGAGATCCACCGGCCGCTCAGCCATAAAAAATCCTTTTGGCAAGCATCGAAAAATTTCAGCTTCACAAGGGTCGTGAGCCGTTGTTGAATAAAATGCTCGAATAGCAGGCGGAGCGCAACGGCCTTCGAAGACCGCGCTTGACCCTGCTCCACATCATTAGGACATGACAGCATGGCGCGCCCGAATATTCTCATCCTCATGGTCGACCAGTTCAACGGCACGCTGTTTCCAGATGGCCCTGCCGATTTCCTGCATGCGCCGCATCTGAAGGCGCTGGCCCAGCGCTCGGTACGCTTCGCCAATACTTATACGGCGAGCCCGCTCTGCGCCCCGGCGCGCGCCTCCTTCATGTCCGGCCAGCTGCCGAGCCGGACGCGCGTCTATGACAACGCCGCCGAATTCGCCTCCGATATTCCGACTTACGCCCATCACCTGCGGGCCGCCGGTTACCAGACTGCGCTATCCGGCAAGATGCATTTCGTCGGCCCGGACCAGCTTCACGGTTTCGAGGAACGGCTGACGACCGATATCTATCCGGCGGACTTCGGCTGGACGCCCGACTATACCAAGCCCGGCGAACGCATCGACTGGTGGTATCACAATCTCGGCTCGGTCACCGGCGCGGGCGTCGCCGAAATCACCAACCAGATGGAATACGATGACGAGGTCGCCTACAACGCGACCCGCAAGCTTTACGACCTGTCACGCCGCCAGGACGACCGGCCCTGGTGCCTGACCGTCAGCTTCACGCATCCGCACGACCCCTATGTCGCCCGGCGCAAGTTCTGGGATCTCTACGAGGATTGCCCGGCGCTCAACCCGGCCGTTGCGCCTCTGCCTTTCGAGGAACTCGATCCGCATTCGCAGCGCCTGCTCGAAGCCTGCGACTACAAGGCGTTCGATATCACGCCCGAGCAGATCCGCCGCGCACGGCAGGGTTACTTCGCCAATATCTCCTATGTCGACGAGAAGATCGGCGAGATCCTCGGCGTGCTTGATCGCAGCCGGATGGCAGACAACACCATCATCCTCTTCGTATCGGACCATGGCGACATGCTGGGCGACCGCGGCCTGTGGTTCAAGATGTGCTTCTTTGATGGCTCTGCCCGCGTGCCGTTGATGATCGCGGCGCCCGGCTGGACCCCGGCCAAGATCGATCGCCCGGTTTCGACGCTCGACGTCACACCGACGCTCGCTGGTCTCGCCGGCCTCGACATCTCGTCGCTGAAGAAATGGACCGACGGCGTGGATCTGGCGCCGCTGGCAACTGGAACTGGCGGCCGCAGCCCGGTACCAATGGAGTATGCTGCGGAAGGGTCGATTGCCCCGCTTGTCGGCATCCGCGACGGCCGCTTCAAGCTTTCGCTTTGCGTCAAGGATCCGGCGATGCTGTACGATCTTGACGCCGATCCACACGAGCTGAACAATCTCGCTGAGAACCCTGACTATGCTGAAGTCCTGGCGTCTCTGAAGGCGCAAGCCGATGCCCGCTGGAATCTTGAAACCTTCGACGCAGCCGTGCGTGAAAGCCAGGCCCGCCGCTGGGTGGTCTATGAAGCACTGCGCAACGGCGCCTATTACCCTTGGGACTATCAGCCGCTGCAGAAGGCATCGGAGCGCTACATGCGCAACCACATGGACCTCAACATTCTTGAAGAGAGCCAGAGGTATCCGCGCGGAGAGTGATTCTTCCGGCCTATTGCAGTGCCTTCGGCAGAGCCGCGGCCACCCGGCGTTCGGCCGGCCAAAGCAAGGCGGCCATGAACAGACTGTAGAGCGTCGCGAGAATGATATAGCCGATGCGCGTGGCGAATGTTTCCGCCGCCGTACCGGGCAGCGGCGATATTCCCGATCCCAGCACCACGAGGAATATCGTCAATGCACCTGCAAACACCTTGGCGGAAGGCCGCGGCAACACCGCACGGCCAGCGAGTATCAGACTTACCGCGAGAATGCTGAGGAACATAAAAAACAGCGAGTGCCGCAGTGTGACGAAACCAAAGACCACACTCGCCGCAGCGCCACCGAATATGTTGACAAGGATTAGGCCGAAGGCCGCTCTTGCGCCCGCAAGGACATCCAGCTGCATCAGCATCGACGCTACGGTAATCGGTATGACCAGCGCTGTGGCGAAGCGATCATTTGTCAGGCAGATGGCGACAGCGCCCAGCAATATCGCTCCGCTTGCCAGCGCCCGGGGTATCGGTCTCTGGTGATGAATAGCGGGCGGCTGACCGCCGCCAGTCAGTCCGCGGTGGGGAAAGGCGGCGTGCGCTGCCCAGCCCCAAACGATACCCTCGACGATGCCCCCCACCAGCAGCGCGAGAACCGAACTGCCGAGGTCGTAGTGCAGCAACGTCAGAAGCGGCAGCATGACGGCCACGACGAGGATCATGAACGGAAGCGCGCCCGCCCTTCCCGTTGCCTGCGCGAGAAAGCAAAGGAAATAGACCGCGCCAAGGAAGGTGAGGATCACCGGCGGATGATCGGCGGTGACCGCCAGGAACATTTGCAAGCCGAGCCCTGTGAGCGTCACAATCAACGCCATGCCGAGTGCCTTGCCGAATGGCATCGGCGTGCGATCCGTCAGCAAGAACTGGACGGCGAAGAGCGCGCCGAGAAACGGGATAACGTCTCCAACGGCAATGGACCAGATAAACGAGAGCGTGGCGGCGAATGCCACGCGAAGACCTTGCGAAGCCTCAGGCGAATGCCACCAGCGATGACCCGATACGGCGTCAGCTGACATAGGTCAGAACCGAGATGATGCGCATCCACAATGCGCCCAGCGCGTTGGTCACCGGATTGTCTCCGGTATAAATCACCACATTCGCCTGAGCGCCGTAGCGAATACCCTTCGGCCGCTCGCCATCGAGAATGAGCCGCACGGGGAAGCTTTGCGGCGTGCGGATCCAGCCGCTCTGATCCGATACTTTCGGCAGGCCCGTATTCGGATCGACATTGCCCTGAGCGACACCGAAACCGACGCTTTCGACATGAGCAGGAAACAGCTTTCCGGGCAGCGCATCGAACAGGATTTCCGCCTTGTTGCCGCTTGCGACGTTCTCGAGGCTGTTCTCCTTGAAGTTGGCCGCTATCCAGATCGTGCCTGCATCGATGAAGGTGACGGCGCTCTGTCCGGTGTTGACAAAGCCACCGACGGACAGCTGAAGATTGGTGACGACGCCATCGGCGGGCGCGAGCACGGTAGTGCGGAGCAGATCGAGCCTGGCCCGCTCCAGCGCTGCAAGAGCGTCCTGTAGCTGCGGGTTATCCTGGCCGGCCGGTCCGAGCTCTTTCTCGGCACTCGCAAGTTCTGCATCAGCCGCAGCTGCTCCCGCCTGCGCCTGCTGAAGCGTGGTCCGCGCCTGGTCCGCCCGTGTCTGCGCGATCACCCCGCGTTTCAGCAAGGCCTCCGAACGGTTGGCCTGTTCCAGCGCGTTGTCGCGTACGGCGCGCGCTTCGACGACTTTCGCCTGGGCGCCATCGAGCGCGGCGATGGAGGCGCCGATCGACTGGCCGACCTTGGCGAGCTGCGCCTCTGCTTGCGCCAGCGCCAGTTCGTATTGCTGCGGATCGATGCGAAACAGCATCTGACCCTTGGTGACCGGGCTGTTGTCGGAAACCGCTACATCCACCACCCGGCCGGAAACTTCAGGCGCGATGCCGACCACATAGGCGTTGACCGTCGCCTGCGCCGTTATTGGCGTCCGGCGCTCCATGAAAACGGAAACCGCGAAGGCGAGGACAAGAAACACGAGGACGCAAATCGCGGCCCGGCGCAACGGGTTTCGCGCACTCACCGGCGCGGCAACGTCCTGCACAGCTCTGTTGTCCTGCTGATCCATTCGCCCCCTCCCGAAATCTCTGCGAGAATGATCAGCTGGCCTGGACGTTTTCAGCGGTGTTTACCGCGCGGGCGGTCCGGACAAACAGGGCGCGGATCTTGCCCCAGAAATTGCCGCCGAGAACGAAGATACTGGCAATCAGCATGAGATCGCCGAGCAGCTGAAATTCCCAGCGGTTCGGGCGAAAATCCGGCCAGATGTTATCGACATAGGGTTCGAACAGCGCGGAAACGAGCGGCAGGCAGAACATCACGAGGCCAATAACATGGCGCACTGGACTGACGATCTCGTCTTTCAGCGATGGCAGATAGCCGCCGAGCGTCCGCTTCAATTCCTGGAAGCCGGCCTTGCCCATCACGGCGATCATTACGACAAGGATGATCTTGTTGCCGACGAAGATGGCGCCCGTCAGCGCCGCGACGCGCGCAGGCGGCATTCCGGACATCGCCAGAACCGGGATTGCAACGACCAGCAGCAACATCAGCGCAAAGAGCGCCATGCCACATTTGAAACGCCAGCCGCCACTCGCAGGCACATTCTCCAGCTCGATATTCGTGCTCACGTTCGCCAGCCCCCCATGGATGAACGATTTACGAATATCTAATGTACATTAGTATGATTGCGCAGTCATCCCAGCATTTCGGCGAGATCACGCCGCCTTGGCGACGTGATATTCCTTGATGGCATCCATCTTGATTGCCGGGAAACGCTCGGCTTCGTAACGCAGCGAAAAGCTGTCCTGCGCCAGGAAAACCGGATCGCCATCGAGATCGCGGGCGATATCGCCGCGCTTGACGGTCAGGAACTTGTCAAGATCGGCGGCCTGCTCCGACGAGACCCAGCGGCAGACCGAGAAGCGCGACATTTCGAAGGAAACCGGCAAGCCATATTCCTGCTGCAGGCGCTCCTTCAAAACGTCGAGCTGCAGAGCGCCGACGACGCCGACGATCGCAGGCGAGCCATCCTCGGGCGAAAACAGCTGCACGACGCCCTCTTCGGCCATCTGCTGCAGGGCTTCCTTCAATTTCTTCGCCTTCATCGCATCCTCGAGACGAACGCGGCGGAGGATTTCCGGCGAGAAGTTCGGTACGCCCTGAAAGACCAGCGGTTCGCCCTCGGTCAGCGTGTCGCCGATGCGCAGCGTGCCGTGGTTCGGAATGCCGACGACATCGCCGGCATAGGCGGTATCGGCCAGCTGGCGCTGCGAGGCGAAGAAGAACTGCGGCGCGGTGAGGCCGAGCTGTTTGCCGGTGCGGGCGAGACGCGCCTTCATGCCGCGTTCCAGCTTGCCGGAGCAGATGCGGGCGAAGGCGATGCGGTCGCGGTGGTTCGGGTCCATGTTCGCCTGGATCTTGAAGACGAAGGCGGTCATCTTGTCTTCGTTGGCATGAACGGTACGTATATCGGCCACCTGGTCACGCGGCGGCGGCGCAAAATCGGCAAGCGCGTTGATCAGATCGCGCACACCCAGATTGCGCAGCGCCGAACCGAAAAAGACCGGCGTCATATGGCCTTCTAGAAATGCCTGGCGATCAAAGGGGCGGCACGCCTCCTTGGCGAGGTCGACCTCGTCGATGAAAGCCGCGCGTTCGTTTTCCGGAAGGCGATCGGCCACGGCCTGCGGGCCATTGACCACGATCGCATCTTCCTTGTCCGATCCGCGCGCCCGGTTTGCGGCGAGGTGGTAAGTGCCGCAGAAGCTCTTCGAGCGGCCGATCGGCCAAGTGACCGGGGCGGTATCCAGTGCCAGCTTTTCCTCGACCTCATCGAGAATTTCGAAGACATCGCGGCTTTCACGGTCCATCTTGTTGATGAAGGTGATGATCGGGATGTCGCGCATGCGGCAGACTTCGAAGAGCTTCAGCGTCCGTGGCTCAATGCCCTTGGCGGCATCGATGACCATGATGGCGGCATCCACCGCCGTAAGGGTGCGGTAGGTATCGTCGGCGAAGTCTTCGTGACCGGGCGTATCGAGAATGTTGAAGACCTTGTCGGCATATTCGAAGGTCATCACCGAAGTGACGACCGAAATGCCGCGCTCGCGCTCGATTTTCATCCAGTCGGAACGCGTCTGGATGCGGTCCTTCTTCGCCTTGACTTCGCCGGCGAGCTGAATGGCGCCGCCGAATAGCAGCAGTTTTTCGGTCAGCGTCGTCTTGCCCGCGTCCGGGTGCGCGATAATAGCGAATGTGCGGCGGCGGGAGACCGCCTCGGCGAGTGTTTCGGCCATCATGTGAATCCTGTGGAATTGCGGGCTATCTAGCGATTTAGGCCGGGCATTGCAATTGACCTTCGGCGGCCGGACGCAAACTAATGCCCGCATGGACATTCAAAACGACCTCCGCCCGAAGCTCAATCTCGTCCGCCTCGCCAATGGCGAAGGGCTGGACCTGCCCTCCTACGAAACCTCAGGGGCTGCCGGGATGGACCTGCGCGCCGCTGTCGATAACGGCGCACCGCTGGTGCTGGCGCCGGGCAAGCGTGCCCTCGTTCCGACGGGCTTCATCTTCGAGGTGCCCGAGGGTTTCGAGGCGCAGATCCGCCCGCGCTCCGGCCTCGCCTTCAAGAACGGCATCACCTGCCTCAACACACCAGGCACCATCGACAGCGATTACCGCGGCGAGGTGAAGGTACTGCTGATCAATCTCGGCGAGGAGCCTTTCGAGATCAGCCGCGGCATGCGGATCGCCCAGATGGTCATTGCGCCGGTCACCCAGGTGCGCGTTGCCGAGATCACCGAGACGAGCACAACCGCACGCGGCGCCGGTGGTTTCGGCTCCACCGGCGTATGAGCGCAGCGCCTGACACAACAGGTCTGACCTTCCGGCAGGATTACGTTGCGGACCACGCCGCCTGGCGGGCGCTGGTTTCGCTTCTCCACGACACATTCGGCATCGATATCGGCCCCCTGATGGAGCTCGGTGGTCCTGATCCATCGAGCATGCCGTTTGGCTGGTTTGCCGAAGACGGGACGCTGGCCGCCAATCTCTCGGCCTTCGCCATGCCTATCATCGTCAACGGCCGCCGGATCAATGCAGCCGGCCTGCAATCCGGCGCAGTAAGGCCGCCCTGGCGCGGTCGTGGCCTTTATCGAGATGTGACGAAGAAGGCGCTCGACTGGTGCTCGGACCACGTCTTCGAGGCGATCGTGCTCTATACGGACAAGCCGGCGCTCTATGAGCCCTACGGCTTCCAGACATTACCGATGCACAGCTTCGGGAGTGATGCGCCGAAACCGGATGGCGCCGCTGACGCAAGGACGCTCGATCCCCGGGTCGCCGCTGACCTCGCCTTGCTCCAGGATTTGCTGGCGCGGCGGGAGCCGGTGTCCGACACGCTGGCCGTCATCAGCAGTCCGGCGATGTTTCTGATCAATACGCAACTCGGTCCCGATGTGCGGCTGACGTTCATCGAGAAGCTCAATGCGGTCATTGCCTGGAAGCTCGATGGCGAGCGCTTTATTCTGCTCGATGTGCTCGCGTCCTCGATCCCTTCCCTCGCTGCCATTCTTGGCGGGCTCGGCATCAAGCCTTCACGCGCCGAAATCCTGTTCAGGCCCGATAAGCTTGGCTGGAACGGCGCGCCGCTGCCGTCTTCTTCGTACGGGACGCATTTCATGATCCGCGGACTGGACGGCCTCGATCTGCAGGGCCCTGCCATGCTCTCGCCGATGGCGGATTTCTGATCAAACCGGCGGCAGTCGGCGCTTGACCGGCGACGACTTGATCATCGACGTGTTGGTTTCGGCGCGCTCCGCAATCTTGTCGAGGATGCCATCGAGCTCTCCCATCGAGCGCACGACGAGGCGGGCGATGAAGCAGTCGTCGCCCGTCACCTTGTCGCATTCGATGAATTCAGGGGTTTCCTGGATCAGCTTCTCGACGATATGCAGCTGCCCCGGCAACGGGCGGACGCGGACGATCGCCTGCAGCGGATAGCCGAGTGCCGCCGGATCGATATCGATGGTGAAAGCCCTGATGATGCCGCGCTCCTCCAGCCGGCGCAGGCGCTCGGCGGCACTCGGTGAAGACATGCCGGCGGCTTGGGCGAGTTCCTTCAGCGAAAGGCGTGCATTGACGGCGAGTGCATCCAGCAGCTTCTGGTCCGTTTCGTCGATTCTGTCGTAATTAGTCACAAAACTCCTTTCACCTAAAATTATTAGGCAGAACGCTTCCGTTCTGCTTCGCAAGATATAGAGACGGCAGCGGTTGCGCAATAATCTGCGCCTCCATCACGGGAGAGTTGCGATGCAGAGCGAGATCAGACGGGGAAGCGCGGAAATGACGGCGGCAATGCTGATTTCGGGCAGCATCGGCTGGTTTGTTATCATGTCAGGGCAGCCGGTTGACAATGTCGTTTTCTGGCGTTGCCTGTTCGGGGCCATTAGCCTGCTTGTCATCTGCGCGGTGCTCGGGCTTCTGAATCCTCGCCTGCTGTCGCTGAAGAGCTTCGGCATCGCCGTTTTCGGTGGCATCGCCATCGTGCTGAACTGGCTGATGCTTTTTGCGTCCTATTCGCATGCGTCGATCTCGATCGCCACCACGGTCTACAATACCCAGCCCTTCATGCTGCTGGCGCTGGGGGCGGCCTTTCTCGGCGAGAAGATCACCGGCACGAAGCTGTTCTGGCTCGGGCTCGCCTTCGCGGGCATGCTGACGATCGTCGAGGCCAAGCCGGATAGCGGCCCGATCAGCGGCAGCTACGGCATGGGAATCGCGCTGGCGCTCGGAGCCGCCTTCTTCTACGCGCTGGCGGCGCTGGCAGCCAAATGGCTGAAAGGCACGCCACCGCATCTGATCGCCCTCATCCAGGTTTCGACCGGCATTCTGATGCTGGCGCCCTTTGCCGATTTTTCCGCCATGCCTACGGCGGCGGGGACTTGGTCGCTGCTGGTGACCATGGGTGTCGTCCATACCGGGCTGATGTATGTGCTGCTCTATGGCGCGATCCAGAAGCTGCCGACCCATCTCACCGGTGCGCTGTCCTTCATCTATCCGATTATCGCAATCGCAGTTGATCGCATCGCCTTCGGCCACGCGCTACAGCCTCTGCAGGTAGTGGGAGCGGCGATCATTCTGCTTGCCGCTGCGGGCATGAATCTCGGCTGGACGCCTGGGCGCTTTCTGCGCGCGGTCAGAAGCTGACCTCAGCGGCCTTTGACAATCCGACGCCGTGAGAGCCGGCGCCGAATCCCCACAGAACCATGTTGTGATGTGCGATGATCTGCTCGAAGCCGAGTGCGCCGATATCGCCGCTCATGTGACCGTCGGCGATCAACGTCACATCGAAGCCGAGGGAGACGGCGCGGCGAACCGACGTGTCGATGCAGAAGGGCGTGACGCAGCCGCCGATGACGAGATGGGTGATGCCGCGCCTGCGCAGCTCGGCTTCCAGCGGCGTCTCGAAGAAGGCATCGCAAGCCTGCTTGTTGATCAGCAGCTCGCCGGGCGCAGGCACCACTTCCGCCCTGATTTCCCAGCCCTTGCTACCCTTGGCAATCGGATCGCCTTCGGCTTCGTCATGCTGGACGATGATAACAGGGACAGCTTCCGATCGCGCTTTTGCGAGCACGGCTGCGAGCCGCCTGGTCACCGCATCGTAGGCTTCCTGGATCGCCGGTGCACGCTCTTTCGCACCCATGCCTTCCAGCACGGCATTCTGGACATCGATCAGCAGCAAGGCCTTGGACATTTCATCCCCCGTGACGTCATTTTCGAAGTCGCTTGAAAGCCATTTCGCACGGACGTAAATAGGCGGCAATCAGGGAGAGACAAATGACGATTGCAGCGCTCATTGCCTATAGCGGCGCACTGTTCATTGCAGCAGCCATTCCGGGACCGGGTATCACGGCGATCGTGGCGCGGGCGCTGGGCTCGAACTTCCGCGAGACCTTCTTCATGGGTCTCGGCCTGGTGCTGGGTGACATGACCTATCTGACGGCGGTCATCCTCGGCCTCGCCTTCGTGGCGCAGACCTTCACCGAGATCTTCCTGGTAATCAAGTTCGCTGGCGTGATCTATCTCTGCTACATCGCCTACAAGCTCTGGACATCGGGGCTTCTGCCGCAGGATATCTCAGCGCGCAAATCGAGCAGCATGGGCATGTCTTTTCTTTCGGGCCTGCTCGTAACCCTCGGCAATCCGAAAACGATGCTCTTCTATGTGGCATTGGTGCCGACGCTGATCGATATCCATACCATCGGCCTGCGCGAATATCGCCTGCTGCTGGCCGCGACCTTCATCGTCCTGCTCACGGTGCTGATCCCCTATATGCTGCTGGCAACCCGTGCCCGCAGCATGCTGAAGCAGCCGCGCGCATTGCAGGCCCTGAACCGGACGGCGGCCGGCATTCTGGCGGGCACCGCAGCCTTTATCGCCACCCGCGCGGCCTGAAAAATTCATCCGTCAAACGGCGGTTTTCAAAGGATTTTTTCTCTGGCTTGCCACTCCTGCGCGTGAGGCCGGTCTGGTCTGATGCCCGCTTTGACCCTATTCTCTGCGCAACACACTTCAAGGGAGAGCACTCATGTCGAAGAAACCGGGCCGCGGCCGCATCTACTCGTCGATCACCGAAACCATCGGCGATACGCCGATCGTGCGCCTCGACAAGCTTGCCAAGGAAAAGGGCGTGAAGGCCAACCTGCTGGCAAAGCTCGAGTTCTTCAACCCGATCGCCTCGGTTAAAGACCGTATCGGCGTGGCGATGATCGAGAGCCTGGAAGCGCAGGGCAAGATCTCGCCCGGCAAGACGACGCTGATCGAGCCGACCTCCGGCAACACCGGCATCGCTCTGGCCTTCGCCGCCGCCGCCAAGGGCTACAAGCTGATCCTGACGATGCCGGAAACCATGTCCGTCGAGCGCCGCAAGATGCTGGCGCTGCTTGGCGCCGAACTGGTGCTGACCGAGGGACCGAAGGGGATGAAGGGCGCGATCGCCAAGGCCGAGGAACTGGCTTCGACGCTGCCTGACGCGATCATTCCGCAGCAGTTCGAAAACCCGGCCAACCCTGAAATCCATCGCAAGACGACGGCCGAGGAAATCTGGAACGATACCGACGGCGCCGTCGACATTTTCGTTTCCGGCATCGGCACCGGTGGCACGATTACCGGCGCCGGACAGGTGCTGAAGTCGAAGAAGCCCGGCATCAAGGTGATCGCCGTCGAGCCGGAAGAATCGCCGGTTCTCTCCGGCGGTCAACCCGGCCCGCACAAGATCCAGGGCATCGGCGCCGGCTTTGCGCCCGCCATTCTCGACACCAAGATCTATGACGAGGTCGTTACCGTCAACAGCGCATTGGCCATGGAAACCGCCCGTCTGGTTGCCAGGCTCGAGGGCGTGCCGGTCGGCATCTCGTCCGGTGCGGCACTTGCCGCCGCCATCAAGGTCGGTAGCCGCGAGGAAAATGCCGGCAAGACCATCGTGGTGATCATCCCGTCCTTTGCCGAGCGCTATCTTTCGACGGCGCTATTTGATGGGCTCGGGAGCTGATCAGCGAATAGCGAATAGCGAATAGCGAATAGCGAATAGCGAATAGCGAATAGCGAATAGCGAATAGCGAAGCTTGCTCGGCCCTAGGTGCTCAGCAAGCTTTTCTTTTTCTATTCGCTATTCGCTTCTCACTATTCGCTTCCCTCTCATGCTGCAGCCGTCAGCCGCTCGCCCGCGATCCGATAGGAGATCGCTTCAGCCAGATGGATACGGCCAACCGTTGTCTTTCCATCGAGATCGGCGAGCGTGCGCGCGACTTTCAGAACGCGATGATAGCCGCGGGCGGAGAAGCGCATCTTCTCGGCCGCATCCCGCAACAGCTGCAAGCCGCCGGCATCCGGTTCGGCGTATTTCTCGATGAGCGCCGTCGAGCAGCGCGCGTTGGTGACGATGCCGCCGAGGCCCGCAGCGATGAACCGGTCGGCCTGCAAGTCTCGCGCCCGCGCAACGCGGGCCGCCACCGCGCTGCTCGCTTCAGCCGGCATCGGCCGGATCAGGTCGGTCGCGGCCACAGCCGGCACGTCGATGCGGATATCGATCCGATCCATCAACGGGCCGGAAATCCGCCCCTGATAGTCGGACTGGCAGCGAGGACCGCGGGCGCAGCTGTGGCCGGGCTCTCCGGCCATGCCGCAGCGGCAGGGGTTCATGGCGGCGACCAGCTGGATACTGGCCGGATAGGAGACCCGGTGATTGGCGCGGGCGATGATGCATTCGCCGGTCTCCAGCGGCTGACGCAATGCATCGAGCGCCTGCGGCGAGAATTCCGGAAACTCATCGAGAAAGAGCACGCCATGATGGGCAAGCGACGCCTCGCCGGGCCTTGCCCGCAAACCGCCGCCGACCATCGCGGCCATGGTTGCCGAGTGATGCGGGGTACGGAATGGACGCCGATCGGACAGCTTGCCGCCGGAGAGCTGCCCGGCGATCGAGTGGATCATCGACACTTCGAGAAGCTCGGCAGCCGAAAGCGGCGGTAGAATCGATGGCAGCCGCGCTGCGAGCATCGATTTGCCCGAGCCGGGAGGCCCAACCATCAGCAAATTATGATTTCCGGCAGCGGCGACCTCTAGGGCGCGCTTAGCGCTCTCCTGTCCTTTGATATCAGCAAGATCAGGCAGGTTGGCAGCGTTGGCGCGGATCGACGGCTCGGGGCGCGACAGAACCTGCGTGCCGCGGAAATGATTGGCGAGAGCGATCAGGCTTCTCGGCGCCAGTATATCAAGGCCGGTCCCGGCCCAGGCCGCTTCCGGGCCGCTGTCGGCCGGGCAGATCAGGCCTTTACCAAGGCCATTGGCTCCGATCGCCGCCGGAAGCGCGCCGGCAACCGGGGCAATCGTGCCATCCAGATTGAGTTCACCAAGCACGACATAATCCGCGAGCGCATCGCCGGGAATGGCGCCGAGCGCCGCCATCAGGCCGAGCGCGATCGGCAGATCGAAATGCGAGCCTTCCTTCGGAAGATCGGCAGGTGCCAGATTGACGGTGACCCGCTTGGCCGGAAGCGCCAGCCCCGACGCATGAAGGGCCGCCTGAACCCGCTCGCGGCTTTCCGCTACGGCCTTGTCGGGAAGACCGACGATCTGCATGCCGACCTTGCCCGGAGCGACCATCACCTGGACTTCGACCGGCACACCTTCAATGCCCTGAAATGCAACCGTACTGACGCGCGCGACCATGCCCCTGCCCCCGCAACCAACTACATCGCGTTTTACGACCCATCATGGCCGTCAATTGCAATCTGGCATGGAAAACAGAATAAAACAAGAACAATAAACGAACAGATTCCCGCACCCGCTGCGTTCAGGTTGCAGCGGGTTGTATCGGCTCATCAAAATGAGAACAAAACACCCGTTTTAGGTACGCTTGCGCTCGATGGCATCCCAGAGAAGGCTGGCAATATCGGCGCCACCGAACTTTGCGACCTCGCGCAATCCGGTCGGAGAGGTGACGTTGATCTCCGTCATGTAGTCACCGATGACGTCGATGCCGACGAGCAGGAAGCCGCGCTCCTTCAGAGCCGGGCCGATGCGCTTGCAGATTTCCTTCTCGCGCGCCGTCAGCTCGGTCGCCTCGGCGCGGCCGCCGACATGCATGTTGGAGCGGCTGTCATGCTCGGCCGGAACACGGTTGATCGCACCGACAGGCTCGCCATCGACAAGGATGATCCGCTTGTCGCCCTTGCGCACATCGGGCAGGTATTGCTGGGCGATGAAAGGCTCGCGGAACAGCTGGCCGAACATTTCGAGCAGCGAGGAGAGATTGCGGTCGTCCTTGGTCGAATGGAAGACACCGGCGCCGCCATTGCCGTAGAGCGGCTTGAGGATGATATCGCCCATTTCATCGCGGAAGCGGCGGATTTCGGTGGCATCCTTGGTGATCAGCGTCTTCGGCATCAGATCGGCGAACTCGGTGACGAAGATCTTTTCCGGCGAATTGCGGACCCACGCCGGATCGTTGACGACGAGCGTCTTCGGGTGGATGCGCTCGAGCAGATGCGTCGAGGTGATATAGGCCATGTCGAAGGGCGGATCCTGACGCAGCAGGACGACATCCATGGTCGAGAGATCGATGCGCTCGGGCGCGCCGAGCTTGAAATGGTCGCCCTTGACGTCGCGAAGGATCATCGGCTCGACAGAGGCGAAGACCTGACCATCGCGGAAACTCAGCCGATCAGGCGTGTAGTGAAAGAGCTTGTAGCCCCGGGTCTGCGCCTCAAGGCTCATGGCGAAGGTGGAATCGCCTGCGATGTTGATGCCCGAAACATGGTCCATCTGGACCGCTACGTTCTTGATCTTGGCCATTTCCGTCCCTCACTGAATGCCGGACAGATGTAGGTCGCAAGACGGCTGAACGCAACGGCCAATCAATGGCTTCGTGATATCGCGATCAAGGTTTCTTCAGGCCGCGAGGCCCTGCTGTCCGGTGTTGCGCAGCATGTTGCGGAGGCGGTAGGCGAGCGCCACCGGCTTCGGGAAAGGCTTGCGCAGAAAGGCAACCTTGCGGACGTAATTATCGACCCGCCAGCTGGCCCAGGTGCCGCCGGCAAAGAAGGCGACGTCGCCGGCGCGGAGTGTGCGCTCGGTGCCGTCTTCGGCGGTGATATGGACCTCGCCTTCGATTATCATCACCGTCTCGTCCCAGCCGAAGAACCAGCGGAACTCGCCTGCCGTACAATCCCAGATCGCCGTCAGGGAGGCTTCGTCATGGCCGCGCGAGTGCTCTGCGGTGCGGGCCTGCGGGTCACCGCTGACCACCCAGTCCGGATTGATCGGCGTCGACTTCATCGGCAGATGGTCGCTCGAATGCGCGATGAAGGATTTGCCGCGCGGCATCGCTACAGCATACGGCACCGTGCGCGCAGCCATTGCGACCGCACTTGCAAGCATAAGCTTCCAGGCCATGAAACACCCCGTTTGCTACCCCAATGTTCGCGGAATAACAGACAAGTCGTAAGAGAGGCGTTCAAGCAGCCGCTAAAATTTTAACGGATCCTGACGAAGCCTAGTGGACTGGCTCGGCGACGACCAGCGCGCTTGTGCTGGCCGCGACGCCGGCACCGATCCGCTTGCCGCTATCGGCTGCGAAGAAGTGAAGCTTTTCGGGAGAGATGACGAAGCGCATTTCACTGGCGATCGGCGTTTCCGGCGAGACGACCGCAGTCAGCTGCTGATCGCCGAGCATACCGTGGACGAGGCGCTGCGAGCCCAGTTCCTCGACATATTCGACGGCGAGCGGCATGGCATATTCGTCCGGGTGCGCGAGACGCAGGTCCTCAGCACGCATGCCGATGGTAACAGGGCCGGAGGCCGGAGCGTTGCCTGCGAGGTCGATCAGGCTAGGGCCGATTGCCAGCTTGTCGCCATGCAGTTCGGCCTTCAGGAGGTTCATGGCCGGTGAGCCGATGAAGCTGGCGACGAAGGTGGAGGCCGGGGTGTGGTAGACGTCGAGCGGCGCGCCGATCTGTTCGATCTCGCCGCCATTCAGGACGACGAGGCGGTCCGCCAGCGTCATCGCTTCCAGCTGGTCGTGGGTGACATAGATCGAGGTGGTGCCGAGACGGCGCTGCAGACGCTTGATCTCGCCACGCATCGAGACGCGCAGCTTGGCATCGAGGTTTGACAGCGGCTCGTCGAAGAGGAAGACGGCAGGCTTGCGAACGATGGCGCGGCCCATGGCGACGCGCTGGCGCTGACCGCCCGAGAGAGCCTTCGGCTTGCGCTCCAGATATTGCTCGATCTGCAGCATGCGGGCGGCTTCGGCCACGCGGGCGTCGATCTCCGCCCGAGGCGTCTTGCGGTTCTTCAGACCGTATTCGAGGTTCTGGCGGACGGACATATGCGGGTAAAGCGCATAGTTCTGAAATACCATAGCGATGTCGCGATCGGCCGGCTCGACATTATTGACGACGCGGTTGCCGATCTTCACCTGTCCCTCGGAAATGCTCTCCAGGCCGGCGATCATGCGCAGCAGTGTGGACTTGCCGCAGCCGGACGGGCCGACGAGGACGATGAACTCGCCGTCCCTGATGTTGATGCCGACACCCGAGACGGCCTTGACGCCGCCCTGATAGATCTTGCCGACGCCTTCTACATCGATAGAGGCCATTGTCATTTCTCCGTTTCGACCAGGCCTTTGACGAAAAGGCGCTGCATGACGATGATGATGAGAACCGGCGGCAGGGCGGCGAGGATGACGCCTGCCATCACGAGGTTCCATTGGGTGTCGCCGTCCAGTACCGAAGCCAAGCGCTTGATGCCCATGACCGCGGTGTAATAGCCGGGATCGGTGGTGATCAGCATCGGCCAGAGATACTGGTTCCAGCCATAGATGAAGAGGATGATGAACAGCGCCGCGATATTGGTGCGCGACAGCGGCAGCAGGATATCCCGAAAGAATTTCATGGCGCCTGCGCCATCGACTCGGGCCGCCTCCATCAGCTCTTCCGGGATGGTCAGGAAGAACTGGCGGAACAGGAAGGTCGCGGTCGCCGAGGCGATCAGCGGGATGACGAGGCCCGGATAGGAATTCAGCATGCCGAGATCGGCGACCACCTTGTAGGTCGGCAGGATGCGGACCTCGACCGGCAGCATCAGCGTCAGGAAGATGATCCAGAAGGCCACCATGCGCAGCGGAAAGCGGAAATAGACGATGGCAAAGGCGGAGATGATCGAGATGGCGATCTTGCCGACCGCGATCATGACAGCCATCAGCAGGCTGTTTGCCAGCATCAGCGCGAAAGGCGGCGCACCGGCCACAGAATTCCCGGCGCTGAGCAGCTGGTCGAAATTGGTGATCAGCTGATCGCCGGGAAGCAGTGGCATGAGGCCGCTCATGAAGTCGGTCGGGCCATGGGTGGCGGCGATGAAGGCGAGGTAGACGGGGAAGACCACCGTGACGACGCCGACGATCAGGATGAAATGTGTCAAAAAGTTCAGAAAGGGACGGTTCTCGATCATCGCACGGGCCTCAATACTGGACTTTTTTCTCGATCCAGCGGAACTGGATGACGGTCAGGGCGACAACGATGAGCATCAGCACCACCGACTGCGCCGCCGAAGGGCCAAGGTTCAGGCCGACGAAACCGTCGGCATAGACCTTGTAGACGAGCGTATTCGTCGATTGCGACGGGCCGCCTGACGTCGTGGAATCGACGATCGGGAAGGTGTCGAACAGCGCATAGGTGACGTTGATGACCGCCAGGAAGAAGGTGGTCGGTGAGATCAGCGGGAAGACCACCGTCCAGAACCGTTTGAACGGTCCGGCGCCATCGATCGATGCAGCCTCGATGACGGACTGCGGGACGGATTGCAGGCCTGCGATGAAGAACAGGAAATTGTAGGAAATCTGCTTCCAGGCCGAGGCGATGACGACGAGGATCATCGCGTCATTGCCGTCGAGGCGGTGGTTCCAGTCATAGCCGAACTGGCGAAGGATATAGGGCAGGATGCCGATGCTGGGGTTGAACATGAACCACCAGAGCAGGCCGGCAGCGGCAGGCGCCACGGCATAGGGCCAGACGAGCAGCGTCGTATAGATGCGGCCGCTCTTCAGAACGCGATTGACGCAGACAGCAAAGAGCAGTGACAGACCCATCGACAGAACGGTGACGGAGACCGAGAAGATCAGCGTCACCCACAGCGCGTTCATATAGTCGGTGCTGCCGAAGAGCTTGGTATAATTGGCGAACCAGACAAAGGTGGTCTTCATGCCGAAGGGGTCTTCGCGCAGGAAGGACTGCCGGAAGGCCTGAAAGGCCGGCCAGATGAAGAAGACCAGGGTGACTGCGAGCTGCGGCGCCAGAAGAAAATATGGCAGGACGCGGTTCGAGAAGATTGTGCGCTTTGTCTGCATGGCTCGCCCGATATGGAAAGGCCCTCCCCGGACTGGGGAGGGCTCAGCTTCTGCTTCGAAAGCTTAGTTCGAGTTGGCGGCTTCGAATTCGCGCAGGATGGCGTTGCCTTCCTTGACGGCTTCGTCGAGCGCCTGCTGGGCGGTCTGCTTGCCCGACAGCACGGTTTCGAACTGCTGGTCGATAACGTCGCGGATCTGGGTCAGGTTGCCGAAACGAACGCCCTTGGAGTTTTCAGACGGCGTGCCGCGCAGGATCTGCTTCAGGCCGACGTCGGAGCCGGGGTTCTTGTCGTAGTAACCCTGCGACTTACCGAGATCGTAGGCAGCGTTGGTGATCGGCAGGTAGCCCGAGAACTGGTGCCAATCAGCCTGAACTTCCGGCTGGCTGAGGTAGGTGTAGAACTTGGCGACACCCTTGTAGACTTCCGGCTTCTGGCCGTTCAGCGTCCAGAGCGTTGCGCCGCCGATGATCGAGTTCTTCGGATCCTTGGTGACGTCGTCGTAGTAGGGCAGTGTCGAGAAGCCGACCTGGAAGGCCTTGGCGTTGTTGATCACGCCAGCGCGCGAGCCCGAGGAGCCCATGTAGATGGCGCATTCCTGCGAGTAGAACTTAGGCGCTGCATCGGGGCCGCCGCCCGGACCACCGTACTGGAAGTAACCGGCATCCTGCCACTTCTTCAAATCGCTCCAGAGACGAGCCTGGTTCGGGCCGTTGAAGCTCAGCTCGGCCTTGGTGCCGCCAAAGCCGTTCTGCAGCGTGCCGTAGGGCAGATCGTGGATGGCCGAGAAGTTTTCGAGGCCGAGCCAGGTCGCAGCATAGGTAATGGTGAAGCCGCACTTGGCGGCGCCGGAGTCAACGATCTTCTTCGAGAACTCAGCCAGTTCGGCATAGGTCTTCGGGGCAACTTCCGGATCGAGGCCAGCCTTCTTGAAGACGTCCTTGTTGTAATACAGGATCGGCGTCGAGGAGTTGAACGGGAAGGAAAGGATGTTGCCTTCCGGGTCCGAATAGTAACCAACGACCGGCGCGATGAACTTCGACGGATCCCAGGGCTCGCCCTCGTCAGCCATCAGTTTGTAGACCGGATAGACGGCGCCCTTGGCGGCCATCATCGTGCCGGTACCGACTTCGAAGACCTGAACGATAGCCGGCTGCTGACCTGCGCGGAAAGCGGCGATAGCGGCAGTCAGGGTCTCAGGATAGGTGCCCTTGAAAACCGGGGTCACGTGATATTCGGTCTGGCTGTCGTTGAACTTCTGAACGATCTGCTCGAGCTTCTGGCCGAGTTCGCCACCCATGGCGTGCCACCAGGTGATCTCGGTTGCGGCGAACGATGCCGACGAAGACAATACGACCGCGGCAGCGGCCAGAGAAAACGTCTTGAACATGGATAAATCCTCTCCACCAATTGTTGGGGTGAGGAAGCCAATAGAGGCCTTACGTGACGCCTCCTTTACATTTGCATGACAGAAAAATTACAAAGCCTGCCTGCCTGCACGCCTATGCAATGCCGCTAGAAGGCATTCGGGAAATGCCGGGGCAAGCGGCCGGGCAACACGGCCACGATGTCGTAACGCTGCGATAGCAGGTGATTGGCTGGCTGGCGGGCAAGCCAGAGGTCGCTGGCATCACGGATGCGTTTCTGAGCCGCATAAGAAACAGCGTCCACCGCGCCGCGCTCGTCACGCCGCGCTTTGACCTCGACGAAAATGGCGAGATCGCCCTTGCGGGCGATGATATCGATCTCGCCGAGCTTGGTGCGATAGCGGAAGGCGGCGATGCGGTAGCCCTTCAGGATAAGAAACAGTGCGGCCGCGTATTCCGAGAACCGGCCCCGGCGCAGCGCCTTCTGCCTGTCCGCGCGAGGGCCGCTACCGCTCATCCGCCTTCATCTCCAGCAAGCGCTGATAAAGCTCCTTGCGGGGCAGACCCGTCAGCTTTGCGGCCTCGGCTGCCGCCTTGGCTGTCGGCATCGTGCCCGAGAGATCGGCAAGGATCGCATCGACATCGGCAGCATCGGCCGGCTTCTCGGCGGCCGGTGCCACGACGAGGACGATCTCGCCCTTCACATTGTCGTTCTCGGCGTAGTGGGCAGCAAGTTCCGCGAGCGTGCCACGGCGGAATTCCTCATAGGTCTTGGTCAGTTCGCGGCAAACCGAGGCAAGGCGTTCACCGCCCAGCACATCGGCCGCAGCCGCCAGCGTCGCGCCGATGCGATGCGGGGACTCGAAAAACAGCAGCGTTGCCGGCGTGGTTGCGAATTCGCCCAGCCGGTCGCGGCGCGCCTTGTCCTTGACCGGCAGAAAACCGGCGAAAAGAAAGGCTTCGTTTGGCAGACCGGAACCGACGAGGGCCGCCAGCGGGGCCGAAGCACCCGGGATCGGAACAACCTTGTAGCCGGTCTCGATGGCTGTCTGCGCCAGACGGTAGCCCGGATCGGAGACCAGCGGTGTTCCGGCATCCGAGACCAGCGCAACCGATTTTCCGGCCTCGATCGCCTGCATCAGACGCGGACCGGCCTCGTCGGCATTGTATTCGTGATAGGAAAAGGGCCGATTCTGGATGCCGTAGCGATCGAGAAGCACGCGCGTCACACGCGTATCCTCGCAGGCGAGCACATCGGCTCCCGCCAGCGTTTCCAGCGCGCGAAGCGTGATATCGCCGAGATTGCCGATCGGCGTTGCGACCAGATACAGCGCCGCTTCGAGCGGGCGGGCGGGGATGCTGACATTATGCAGGCGGTAGGTGCGATGCTTGCCGCCCTCGCCCGCCGTCTCTTCATTACTCAATTTCAAAGGCCCTCTCTGGCGTCGGCTCTTTATGCGCGCAGGCTTCGTTCGCGGCAAGGGTTCGGATTTCTGTGAGGATCATTGGGTAAATGCGCCTTTGCAGGCCTGCAAAGCCTTGCACCCCTTGCAATGCCCGGCAAAGTTCTGCCATTTTGCCCGTCCACTCCTCCGGCCATGGAGCCGGAAAGGCATTTTTCTGGCGCGCTCGCGCGCCCGGACAGTCACGGTCGAAAGCGGTAGCATCCCATGCGTATTACGATTGAGCGTTCCAACCTCCTGAAGTCGCTGAACCACGTTCACCGCGTCGTCGAACGACGGAACACGATCCCGATCCTGTCCAACATCCTGCTGCGTGCCGACGGCCAGAATCTCGACATGAAGGCGACCGACCTCGATCTCGAAGTCACCGAAGCGACGCCCGCCAATGTCGAACAGGCCGGTGCGACCACCGTTCCTGCCCATCTTCTTTACGACATCGTCCGCAAGCTGCCTGACGGTTCGGAAGTTCTGCTTGCGACATCGACGGATGGCGGTTCGATGACCGTCCAGTCCGGCCGCTCGAAGTTCTCGCTGCAGTGCCTGCCGCAATCCGACTTCCCGGATCTGACCGCCGGCACCTTCACCCATTCCTTCAAGCTGAAGGCAACGGATCTCAAGATGCTGATCGATCGCACCCAGTTTGCGATCTCCACCGAAGAGACCCGCTATTACCTGAACGGCATCTTCTTCCACACGATCGAAAGCGAAGGCGACCTGAAGCTGCGCGCCGTTGCGACCGACGGCCACCGTCTCGCCCGCGCCGACGTGAAGGCGCCTTCGGGCTCCGAGGGCATGCCCGGCATCATCATTCCGCGCAAGACCGTCGGCGAGTTGCAGAAGCTGGTCGATAGCCCGGATGCGCTTGTTACCGTTGAAGTTTCCGACGCCAAGATCCGCCTCAGCATCGGCTCGATCGTCATGACATCGAAGCTGATCGATGGCACATTCCCGGATTACCAGCGCGTCATTCCAACCGGCAACGACAAGGAAATGCGCGTCGATTGCACCACTTTCGCCCAGGCCGTCGACCGCGTCTCGACGATTTCGTCCGAGCGCGGCCGCGCCGTGAAGCTGGCGCTTTCCGACGGGCAGCTACTGCTGACGGTCAACAATCCGGATTCTGGCAGCGCGACGGAAGAAGTGGCCGTCGGCTACGACACGGATTCGATGGAGATCGGCTTCAACGCCAAATACCTGCTGGATATCACGGCGCAGCTTTCCGGCGATCAGGCGATCTTCCTGCTTGCCGATGCCGGTTCGCCAACGCTCATTCGCGACACGGCTGGCGATGATGCTCTCTACGTTCTGATGCCGATGCGCGTGTAAACGCGCGTCGCATTTGGCGGGCAAAGTTTTCAGATTGCGACGTTTGGTCTTGTTTTACTGCCGGATGATTGCAATTAGATAGCCAGCAGTTTGTTGCTTGACGAGGAGGACGGCATGGCGTTGCGGCTGAAAGAACGGCTCGGCAAAAAGTTCGATGAGGAAATCCGTTTCTTCAAGGGAATGATGCAGGGGCCGAAGACTGTCGGCTCCATCGTCCCCACCTCCTCGATTACCGCCAAGAAGATGGCAAGCGTCATCAATATCAATTCCGGCCTGCCGGTGCTTGAGCTTGGACCGGGAACGGGCGCGATCACAAAGGCGATCCTCGGCCGCGGCGTTAAGCCAGAAAAGCTTGTCGCAATCGAATATTCGACGGATTTCTACGAGCACCTCGTTCGCCTCTATCCGGGCGTCCACTTCATCAACGGCGACGCTTTCGATCTCGACAAGACGCTCGGCGCACTGAAGGGACAGATGTTCGATTCCGTGGTGTCCGCCGTGCCATTGCTGAACTTTCCGATGCAGGCCCGCAGCGCATTGCTGGAAAGTCTTCTCGACCGCGTTCCGGCTGGCCGGCCCGTCGTCCAGATTTCCTATGGGGCCGTCTCGCCGATCATCGCGCGGCCGGATCGCTATCACATCCAGCATTTCGACTTCATCGTCCGCAACATCCCCCCGGCTCAGCTCTGGATCTACCGCCGGGGCTGATGTTCGCGCTCTATATCACTCACCCACAGGTCAGGATCGATCCCGATGTCCCCGTTCCGCAATGGGGTCTGTCGGAAACAGGAGTGGCTCGCACCCGGCAGGCGGCCGCGAGCGACTGGACGAAAAGGCTTCGCCGGATCATTTCAAGTGATGAAACCAAGGCGATCGAAACAGCAGAGATTCTGGCCGAAGCCGCCGGGATCGGTGTTGAGATCGTCCATGGCATGCATGAGAACGACCGGTCGGCGACCGGATTTCTGCCGCCTCCAGAATTCGAAAAAGCCGCCAACTGGTTCTTTGCCAATCCAGACCTCAGCTTCAAAGGCTGGGAGCGAGCTATCGATGCGCAGGCCCGCATCGTTTCCGCCGTCGAGCGCATCCTGTCGTCGCACAATACGGACGAGCCGATCGCCTTCATCGGGCATGGCGGCGTCGGAACACTGCTGAAATGCCACCTGGAAGCAAAGCCGATTGGGCGCGACTGCGACCAGCCGGGCGGAGGCGGCAATCTCTACGCTTTCTCCCTTGCAGACCGGCGCTTATCATGCGACTGGACGCCCATTGAAAGCTGGCAGGGGTGGATGCGATGAACGCACGCGAACGGTTGATCGTCGGGCTCGATGTTCCGACACTGGGCGAAGCGGAAAAGATCGTTTCAACGCTCGGCGACGACATTCTCTACTACAAGATCGGCTATCAGCTGGTCTTTGCTGGCGGGCTGGAATTTGCCCGCGAACTTGCCCAGAGCGGCAAGAAGATCTTCCTCGACATGAAGCTTCTCGACATCGACAACACGATCGCATCGGGTGTCGAGAACATCGTCAAGATGGGCATGTCGATGCTGACGCTGCACGCCTATCCGAAGGCGATGAAGGCGGCCGTCGAGGCCGCAAAAGGCTCCGATCTTTGCCTGCTCGGCGTTACGGTGCTGACCTCGATGGACGAGCAGGATCTGACAGCGGCCGGTTACGAATATGATCCGCACACCCTGGTGTTGCGCCGTGCCGAACAGGCGCTCGCCGCCGGCATGGGCGGCATCGTCTGCTCGGCCGAGGAATCGTCAGCCGTCCGCAAGATCGTTGGCCCTAACATGGCGATCGTTACCCCGGGCATCCGCCCGGCCGGCAGCGACAAGGGCGACCAAAAGCGCGTGATGACACCGGCAGACGCCTTGAAAGCGGGCTCCAGCCACCTTGTCGTCGCCCGCCCGATCGTCAAGGCGCCGGATCCGAAGGACGCCGCCCGCGCGATCCTGGCCGAGATGGACGCAGCGCTCCGTTAAGCAAAGAGAGGGAGAGGAAGATCATGGCTAAGGGTTACTGGATCGCGCGCGTCGATGTTCGTGACGCCGAGCGCTACAAGGACTATGTCGCGGCCGCAAAACCGGCCTTCGAGAAATACGGCGCCAACTTCCTCGCCCGCGGCGGTGCGATCACCGAGCTCGAGGGCAAGGCGCGGGCGCGCAATGTCGTGATCGAGTTCCCGTCGATGCAGGCAGCCGTTGATTGCTACAACTCGCCGGAATACCAGATCGCCGCCAAAATCCGCCAGGAAGTCGCGGATGCCGAAATGGTGGTCGTCGAGGGAATCTGAGGCGTCTTCGCAGATGCGAAACTGCGGCGCGATGGGCCTTTCCGTCGCGTCTGGATTGGGCTAATACGGGAGCCAACAACCACTCTCTCCCAAGCCTTTCGAGGAACCTGCCATGACACTTGCCAACCTGCCGCCGCTCGTCACCGTGTTCGGAGGCTCCGGCTTCGTCGGCAGGCACGTGGTTCGCGCGCTTGCCAAGCGTGGATACCGCATCCGGGTCGCGGTGCGCCGCCCCGATCTCGCAGGTTTCCTGCAGCCGCTCGGCAATGTCGGCCAGATTTCCTTCGTGCAGGCCAATCTGCGCTACCGCCAGTCGGTCGAGCGCGCCGTCGAAGGCTCCGACTGTGTGATCAACTGCGTCGGCATTCTTTTCGAGACCGGCCGCAACACCTTTGACGCGGTGCAGGATTTCGGTGCGCGCGCCGTTGCCGAAGCAGCGAAGAATGCCAAGGCTCGTCTGATCCACATTTCGGCAATCGGCGCCGACGAGAAGTCGGAATCGAGCTATGCTCGCAGCAAGGGCCGCGCCGAGACGGCGGTGCTGTCGATCAAGAAGGACGCGGTGATCTTCCGCCCGTCGATCGTTTTCGGACCCGAGGACAGCTTCTTCAACAAGTTTGCTGATATGGCCCGTTTCTCGCCGGTTCTGCCTGTCATCAGCGGCGGCAAGACCAAGCTGCAACCTGTCTACGTCGAGGACGTTGCCGAAGCCGTCGCTCGCGCTGCCGACGGCAAGGCTCTCACGGGCAAGATCTACGAACTCGGCGGTCCTGAAGTCCTCAGCTTCCGTGAATGTCTCGAGACCATGCTGAAGGTGACGGCGCGCAAGAATCCACTGGTATCGATGCCGGCAGGTATCGCCTCGCTGATCGGCAGCATCGCATCGCTGATCCCCTTCGTTTCACCGCCGATCACGCCCGATCAGGTTCGCCTGCTGAAGTATGACAATGTCGTTTCGCCGAAAGCGGAGAAGGAAGAGCGCACGCTGAAGGGCCTCGGCGTCACGCCGACGATGGCGACCTCGGTTCTGCCGTCCTACCTGGTGCATTACCGTCCGCATGGACAGTACACGGGCACCGGCAAGGCCGCCTGATTCGTCCCATTAGAATTAACCGAAACGCCGCCTGCGGATTTCCACAGGCGGCGTTTCTATTTTGGGCGAAAGCTCAAATCTGGCGCAAGTTTCGCGTGTTTTTGTGGCCTGCGAACAGGATTGGCGTTGCATAAAAGCCGCATGAAAAAATTAGTGAAATTAACGTCACATTTAGCAGGAACATTTATTGCTATTTGCCATTCCACTGACTACACACCCGGCGCGCAACTAGCGGCTCACGAGGCTTGGCAGGCGCGTTCAATCGATTTGAAAGGCTTTATACCGATGGGCAAGTCAATCGCGCTTCTCTTTGCGTGTGCGGCACTGGTTATCCTGGCCGGCTCCTTCATCGCGCCCGGCTCGGTCGCGGCTGTGAAGGATGGCTGTGCGCCGGCTTACGGTGTCGACCCCTGCTCTACGGCAAGCATTCCCCAATAAGTGGGAGCTTTTCCGCGCGGCTGCGTTGAACAGCCCGCTTGGCGGAAAGCAACGATTTTCAAAATTGTCTGAATTGGTTTCAGCCCCCTGCCTGCCGGCAAGGGGCTGTTTTTCGTTGAGGCTCAGGCAATGATGCCGGCATAGGCCATGCCGAGCAGCACGGCGCCGAGAATGATGCGGTAGATCGCGAAGACGGTGAAGCGGTTGCTCTGGATATAGGAGAGCAGCCATTTGACGGCGATGAAGGCAACGATGGTTGACACCACGAAGGCAATGCCGAGCGCGGTCCAATCTTCGTTCGCCGCGCCGCCATCCTTCACGGTCTTGAACAGCTGATAGGCACTGGCCGCGTACATGGTCGGAATGCCGACGAGGAAGGCGAATTCCGTTGCCGCGGCGCGATTGGCCGTTCCGGCCAGCATGGCAACGAAGATCGTTGCGCCGGAGCGCGAGGTGCCCGGAAAAATTCCGGCGACGACCTGAGCAATACCGACCAGAATGGCAACCATCCAGGTGATGTCCTTGTAGGGCGGCTTCTTGGCGGCGGCCCATTCGGCAAAGATCATCCAGAAGCCGCCGATAATCAGCGCCCAGGCGATTGGTGTGGCATGTTCCGGCAGCTCGAAGCCGAGCTTCTTGACGATCAGGCCGAGCACGGCGGTGATCAGGAAGGCGACGATAAGCCTGGAGGCATAGCGGCGGTTCTTGGGTTCCCGCCAGCCGACGACCAGATCCACGAGGCGGCGCCAATAAATGATGGTGACGGCCAGAATGGCGCCAGCTTGAATGACGATATTAAACGTGTCGGACCGGGCGCCAAGCCACTGCTCTGCAATGATCAGGTGGCCGGTACTGGAGATCGGCAGGAACTCCGTTATCCCCTCGATGATACCCAGGATGATCGCGTTTATATAATCCATCTATGGTCTCCGGTTAAAATTCCTGGCCGCCGAATCAGGACCGGGCAAGCGTCGGCGGCGGGCAACTCATTGGTCATCAGGATGGCGGAAAAAGGCCGGATCTTTCGGGAGATCATGAAAAACCCATCATTGGCCGCACTTAGAAGCGGCTGTAACCCTGCTTCGCAGTTGAAGCCGCCATCCAATCCTATATCTTTCTTAAACTCTAATTGTTAGGAGTTTGAGAAGGACACAATGTCGCCGAAACGCGGGCGGACCGAAAACCCATAATGCCAGTACTTTATCATCACCCCATGTCGACCGCCTCCCGGTTTATCCGGCTGGTGCTTGCAGAATACGGCTATCAGGTCGATCTCGTGGAAGAGCAGACCTGGGACAAGCGCCGTGATTTCCTGGCGTTGAACCCCGCCGGGACGCTGCCGGTCTATGTCGACGACAGCATGCGCGCACTCTGCGGCGCCATGGTCATCTCCGAATATCTCGACGAAACGCACGGCGTCCTCAAGCGTGACCGCCGGCTTCTGGCGGAAGACCCGTTTCAGCGCGCCGAAATCCGCCGCCTCGTCGAATGGTTCATGCTGAAGATGGAAACCGACGTGACGCGCCCGCTGGCGCGCGAGCGGGTCTACAAGCTGCAGATGACAGCGGAGCAAGGCGGCGGCGCGCCTGACTCCAAGATGCTGCGCACCGCGCGCAGCAACATCCGCCAGCATCTGAAATATGTGACCTGGCTTGCCGGCTCGCGCCAGTGGCTGGCGGGCGAGCGCATGAGCTATGCGGATCTGGCCGCGGCGGCATCGATCTCGATCCTCGATTACCTCGGCGAGATCGACTGGGCGGAAACGCCTGTCGTCAAGGATTGGTACCAGCGCATCAAGTCGCGCCCATCCTTCCGCCCGATGCTCAACGAGCGGGTTCGCGGCCTGACGCCGGTTTCCCATTACGCCGACCTGGATTTCTGACGGGGGCTCTTGATGCCCGCACGATCAGAGCAGGATAAAGAGCGAAAGAAGCGCGAGAGCCTGACCGCTTTCGTGCGCGCCGAGGCAGCAAGCCTCGGCTTCGAGCTCTGTCGCGTGACCCGGCCGGACTCCATTCCTGAAGCCAAGGCACGGCTCGGTGAATTCATTGATGCCGGACGGCACGGAACGATGGAATGGATGGCCGAGACGCAGGAGCGGCGTGGCGATCCCCGCACGCTCTGGAGCGATGTCCGGTCCGTCGTGGTCTTCGGACTGAATTACGGCCCGGAAGAGGATCCGCGCAGCATTCTCGAGAAGCCCGATAAGGCGGCAATCTCGGTCTACGCCCGCAATCGCGACTATCATGATGTCATCAAGGGCCGCCTGAAGGAAATCGCCACGCGCTTTGCCGCACGTGCCGGAGCCGATGTGAAAGTCTTCGTCGACACCGCGCCCGTCATGGAAAAGCCGCTGGCTGCCGCTGCCGGGCTGGGCTGGCAGGGCAAGCACACCAACCTCGTCAGCCGGGCGCATGGCTCCTGGCTGTTTCTCGGCTCGATGTTCACCACCGCCGACCTCGATATCGACGCGGCGGAGAGCGATCATTGCGGCTCATGCCGCGCCTGCCTCGACGCCTGTCCGACCAATGCCTTTCCCGCCCCCTATCAGATCGATGCGCGGCGCTGCATCTCCTACCTGACGATCGAGCACAAGGGGCCGATCGCCCCTGAATTCCGGCCGATGATCGGCAACCGCATCTATGGCTGCGACGATTGCCTGGCCGCCTGTCCCTGGAACAAGTTTGCGGCGTCTGCCTCCGAGATGAAGTTGCAGGCCCGCGAAGACCTGAAGGAACCGGAGATTGTCTTTCTGCTGACGCTCGACGATCCAGGCTTCCGGACGTTCTTCAGCGGCTCGCCCGTCAAGCGGATCGGCCGCAACCGCTTTATCCGCAACGTCCTGATCGCCGCCGGCAATTCCGGCCAGCGGCAATTGATCGATCTCTGCTGCCGCCTCAGCCGCGATCCCTCGCCTGATGTGCGCGGAATGGCGGTGTGGGCCCTTTCGCGGTTGATGGACGCTGGCGAATTCCAGTCGTTTGCGGCAGAAAGGCAAACCGAAGAGGACGGCGACGTCCTGAACGAGTGGCGGCTGGCGGGAGTATTGTGATGAAGCTGATGATCTTCGGATGTGGCTTTTCGGGGATGGCGATTGCCAAGGCATTTGCCGCAGCGGGTGCCAGCGTCGGCGGCACGACCCGCAGCCGCGACAAGCTGGATCAGCTACGCGCCGCTGGGATCGACGGCCATATCTTCGACGGCGAGAGCTTGAGCCCGGAGCTGATGGCGGCGATGCATGGGGCAACGCATCTCGTGCAATCGATCGCGCCACGCGAAAGCGGCGATCCCCTCGTCAATATTGCCGGATCATCCCTCCGGACACTGATGCCGCAGCTGCAATGGATCGGTTATCTTTCGACGGTCGGCGTCTATGGAGATCACAGGGGTGCCTGGGTCGACGAGAAGACCATCTGCGTGCCGGTGTCGGGCCGGTCCAAGGAGCGGCTGGAGGCGGAGCAGGCCTGGAGCGACCTCGGCACAGCACTGAATGTACCGGCTGCCATCCTCCGCCTCTCCGGGATCTATGGGCCGGGACGCAACGCCTTCGTCAATCTCGAGCGCGGCACGGCGCGGCGGCTGGTCAAGAAAGATCAGGTCTTCAACCGGATCCGTGTCGAGGATATCGGCGGTTCGGCCCTGTTTCTTTCGCAGAGAAAACTCGGTGGCATCTATAATGTCACCGACGATCTGCCAGGCCCGCCGCAGGATGTGATCGTCAAGGCGGCCCACCTGATGGGTGTCGAGCCGCCTGCCGAACAGGCCTTCGAGACCGCCGAACTGACGCCGATGGCCCGTTCCTTCTACGGGGAGAACAAGCGGGTTTCGAACGCCAAGCTGAAAGCCGCCGGTTTTGCTTTCGCCTTCCCGAACTATCCCATGTCGCTCGCCCAGATGTGGCAGGACGGGCGATGGAAAATCTAACACTTCCGAGCTAGCGATCTAACCCCTCAAAGAGCAGAAAATTCCTACTTCCGAATTTTAGCAATCAAAATTTCGCGCCCATTTATGGTTAACGGCCTCTAAATTTGCGCAAATACGGCAACAAATATGGCGGTCTAGCAAAATTATTTTTGTGATCACCGTAACATTCCGTGAGTGGACTCAGCCCTCGGAAAAATTGTTCTAATTTTACCTGATTCTATTGTCTTTTTTCCATGAATGCCGCAGCAAGACTTTATTGACCTTAATCCGCCGGGAATCACGAATATTACAGACTGTAACATTCCGTGATTGYGCGTGGCACTTTTTCGCCACTTTTGAGCGGATTCAAGCCCTCACCGCCCCCAAGGCGCAAGTTCAATAGTTGAGGGATACTCCGTTTTGAGGAAAACCAGCCGTTCTCTAATCACTGCCGCGGCGATTGCAGCCTGTTCTTTCATCCTTCCTGCCGAAGGATTTGCTGCAGCCGGATGTGGTGGTGCTTCGTGGTACGCACTGCACTCCAAAACAGCTTCCGGCGAACGCATGAACCCCGCCACACTGACTGCTGCACATCGCTCGCTGAAGTTCGGTACCAAGCTGAAGGTCACCAACCGCAACAATGGCCGTACGGTCATCGTTCGCGTCAATGACCGTGGCCCCTTCATTCGCGGCCGCGTCCTCGATCTCTCCCGTGCCGCCGCTCAGAACATCGGCATGGTCAGCTCCGGCACCGCCAAGGTCTGCTACGAAGTCGTCGCCTCCCGCTAGGCGTCCATCTGCTTGCGCCGAGGCGCTTGCTCTTGCCGTCAATCGCGTTTACCACGCGCTTGAGACTTGTGAATTATCCGCTGCATCCGTCTTCTTTCCCGCGGATCGTTCACAAGCCGTTGGCAACAGGAGACTTGTGAATGCGTTTGGGCGGCCGCCTCGAAGGGGCGATTTCGGTTCTGGCTGACATCGAGCAGCGAAAGAGACCTGTCGCCGACGCTCTCAAGGACTGGGGCCTGGCGCACCGCTTTGCCGGATCTGGCGACCGCGCCGCGATCGGCAACATCGTCTATGACGCGCTGCGCATGCGGCTCTCGCATGCTTTCCTGATGGATGACGACAGCCCGCTGGCGATTGCCTATGCGGTGATGCTGCGTCAGTGGGGCTTTACACAGGAGAGCCTCGCTGCCGAACTTTCCGGCGACAAATTTGCGCCGCCGGAACTGCCGGATGCGGCAGCCGCCGCTTTCGCAAGCCGCGACCTTTCGTCTGCTCCCGCGCATATACAGGGCGACATACCCGAATGGGTGCAGCCGTCCTTCGAGACTGCCTTCGGCGGCAGCTGGCTTGCCGAGGCCCAGGCGCTTGCCGCCCGCCCGACACTCGACCTGCGCGCCAATATCTTGAAGGCCAGCCGCGAGAAGGCCGTAAAGGCGCTGGAACGCGCAGGCGCGCAGGATGCCAAGATCGCCCGCTACGGCATGCGCATACCGGCCGGCGAAGGTGCCTCAAGACTTCCAAACGTCACGGCAGAGCTTTCGTTCCAAAAAGGCTGGTTCGAAGTTCAGGACGAGGGTTCGCAGATCGTTGCCGATCTGGTGCTGCCGAAGGATGGCGAGCAGGTTCTCGATTATTGCGCCGGCGGTGGCGGCAAGACGCTCGCCATGTCGGCAGCCATGCATAACAAGGGTCAGGTCCACGCTTATGACGCCGATCGCAAGCGCCTTGCGCCGATCATCGAGCGGCTGAAGCGGGCGGGAACGCGCAATGTCCAGGTTCATGACGACGCGAGAGCGCTCGCAAGTCTCAAGGACCGCTGCGACAAGGTTCTGGTCGATGCGCCCTGCACCGGCACCGGCACCTGGCGCCGCCGCCCAGACACCAAGTGGCGGCTGACGGCCAAGAATCTCGACGAGCGCACGAGCCAGCAGCAGGACGCGCTGACCCAGGCCAGCGCCTTCGTGCGGCCGGGCGGCGAACTGATCTACGTGACCTGCTCGGTGCTGCCGCAGGAGAACGAGGAACAGGTCCGCAAGTTCACCGCGGATAACCCGGAATTCTCGATCGCCAGCGCCCTGCCGGCCTGGAAATACCTGTTCGGTGCGGCAGCGCCGCAACCGCGCTCCTCCGACCAGCAGACGATCACGCTGACGCCGGCATCGACCGATACCGACGGCTTCTTCTTCTGCCGGATGCAGCGCAAGGCGTAGGGCGCTTTCGGCACCGTCGCGAGATATCCACGCCACCGCTTGACGCGTTTTTGAAACGCGGACGTTTTAGCACTTGCGATCCTTAAAACCATTCCAAACTAGAGTGTTTGACACCAGTTTGCTTTTGGGCGATGAGACTTGGGCATTTCAGACGGATATCCGTCAAGGAGAGGACCATGAAGCTCAACAAGAATGTCTGCGCAGCACTGGCGCTGGCGGTAGCCCCCCTATCCGCCGCTCCGGCTCTCGCAGCCGCCCCGAAGGCTGCCGAAGTCGTCAAATATTATACCGAAGTCGCGCATGCGAAATACGAAGACTCGCTGAACACGGCCAAGTCGCTCGATGCAGCGATCGACGCCTTCCTGAAGGCGCCGACCGACGAGACGCTGAAGGCTGCCCGCGACGCCTGGATCAAGGCACGCGTTCCCTATCAGCAGACGGAAGTCTACCGCTTCGGCAACCCGATCGTTGACGATTGGGAAGGCAAGGTGAACGCCTGGCCGCTCGACGAAGGCCTGATCGACTATGTCGACGCCTCCTACGGCACCGAAAGCGACGAGAACTCGCTCTACGTTGCCAACGTCATCGCCAACAAGACGATCAAGATCAACGGCAAGGATGTCGACGCATCCAAGCTGACGCCTGAGTTCCTCTCCGGCACGCTGGCTGAAGCAGGCGGCGTCGAAGCGAACGTTGCGACCGGCTACCACGCCATCGAATTCCTGCTCTGGGGCCAGGATCTGCACGGCACCGGACCGGGTGCCGGCGAACGTCCTGCCAGCGACTACGACCTGAAGAATTGCACGCACGGTAATTGCGACCGCCGCGCCGAGTACCTGAAGTCGGCCTCCACCCTGCTGGTCTCCGACCTGCAGGAAATGACCGACAACTGGGCTCCGAATGGCGCTGCCACCAAGCATGTCGAGGAAAATGCCAAGGCTGGCCTCACCGCCATCCTTACCGGCATGGGTTCGCTCTCCTACGGCGAGCTTGCCGGCGAGCGCATGAAGCTCGGTCTGCTGCTGCACGATCCGGAAGAAGAACACGATTGCTTCTCTGACAACACCTACAACTCGCACCTCAATGATGCGATCGGTATCGCCGCTGCCTACATGGGTGACTACACCCGCGTCGACGGCAAGAAGATGACCGGCCCGTCGCTTCACGACCTCGTGGCTGCGAAAGACAAGAAGCTCGACAAGGAAGTCGAAGGCAAGCTGAAGACCACGCTCGACGCCATGCACGCCATGGCCAAGCGCGGCGAGACGGTCGAGAAATACGACCAGATGATTGCCGAGGGCAACAAGGAAGGCAACGCGACCGTTCAGGCCGCCATCGACGGCCTCGTCGATCAGACCAAGTCGATCCAGCGCGTTATTGCCGCACTCGATCTCGGCAAGGTCGAGCTTGAAGGTTCGGACAGCCTGGATAATCCTAACGCTGTCTTCAAGTAAGCAGATAAAGGCGGGCCGTCCTGAAACAGGGCGGCCCGAACTCCGAAATGCCGCGTACCCCTAGCTCAACCACTTCCTCATTCCTGTGCTTGTCACAGGAATCCAGCCACGGCGCGTCTGCGCCGTGAATGACTTGGCCAAAGAGCATTTTCCCGCGCCCAAGGACTTGGGCGCACTGGATTCCTGTGACAAGCACAGGAATGAGGGCGCTGGGATTGCTAGCCAGCAACAAAAGCACCTTGCCAGCAGATCCAAACTGATTTCCCGCATCGCCGCGCTTGCCCTTATGTCGGCCGCTCCGGTCGCCCTCGCCGCCAATTTCGATCTGCCGGTGAAGAGGACCGATCTTTCCGATGCCGACATGAAGCGGGTAGCAGACGTGACGCGCCCGACCTTGGACTTCTCCAAAGCCGAGCCTTACGAGGCGATGCAGGCCGGGGCAGCGACATCAATCGATCCCGTCACCGAAGACAGTTTCTCGCATATCTCCGCCAACATTCCCTTCGAGGAAGAGCAGAACTTCAGGCTCGGCAATGCGCTGTTCAAGAAGCTCTGGGTATCCGCGCCATCCTCGACCCAGGCTTCCGATGGGCTCGGCCCGCTTTTCAACGCACGCTCCTGCATGAGCTGCCACGTCAATGATGGGCGCGGCAAGCCGCCGGAGGGCGGTGCCAGCGCAACGTCGATGGTCCTGCGGCTGGCGCGGCCACCAAAGACATCAGCGGAAGAAAAGGCGATCGCCGATGCCGAAACGGTGAATCTTCCCGATCGGGTCTACGGGCATCAGCTGCAGGACCTCGCAGTTCCTGGCCTTGCCGCCGAAGGCAAGATGGCGATCCGCTATACCGAAAGAAGCGTGATGCTGGCGGGCGGCGAAACCGTCATGCTGCGTACGCCCGAATATTCGGTGACCGGTCCCGCCTATGGGCCGCTAGATCCGGCGACGACAATTTCGCCGCGCGTCGCACCGGCAATGATCGGGCTTGGCCTCATCGAAGCGATCCCTGCGGCAGATATCCTGGCGCATGCCGATCCTGACGACCGAGATGGCGATGGAATCTCCGGCAAGGCGGCGATCGTGCGCGATCACCGCACCGGCGACATCGCGCTCGGCCGCTTCGGCTGGAAAGCGCAGAACGCCACGGTGCGCGACCAGAGCGCCGACGCTTTCTCCAACGATATCGGCATCTCAACCCCCGACCGGCCGGATGCCTATGGCGACTGCACGGATGCCGAGACCAAATGCCGCAAGATGCCGACGGGCGTTCAGAAGCGGCTCGGCAACGAGGAGGCGCCCGGGCCAGTGCTCGACCTCGTGACCTTCTACTCCGCCAATCTCGCCGTACCCGCCCGCCGCAAGGCGAGCTTTCCGGATACGCTGCGCGGCAAGCAGCTATTTTATCAGTCCGGCTGCATTTCCTGCCACATTCCGAAATTCGTCACCCGCCGCGACACGACTGAAAAAGCTCAATCTTTTCAGCTGATCTGGCCCTATTCCGATTTTCTGCTGCATGACATGGGCGATGGACTGGCCGACGGGCAGCAGGTCGGGCTTGCAAGCGGACGTGAATGGCGCACCGCGCCGCTATGGGGTATAGGACTGACCCGGACTGTCAGCGGACACAGCTTTTTCCTGCATGATGGCCGCGCCAGGAACCTCACCGAAGCGATCCTCTGGCATGGCGGCGAAGCAGAAAAAGCCCGCAACGCATTCTCCTCTCTGCCGAAAGACGATAGAGAGGCCCTGATCAGATTCCTGGAGTCCCTGTAATGCGCCTTTGGCAGCCTCTCGTTCTTTCGCTTGCCCTTGCCGGCCAGGCAGCCGCCCAGACGGCAGCGCCTCCCTCAGGTCTCAACGAAGATGCCGTGCCGCAGGTGATGGCCCGGGCCGTCGACGAGGTGATACGTCCCGGCTACCGCAACATGCAGCAGTCAGCGGCCCGGCTGACGACGGTGATGAAAGACCTTTGCGCCGACGGCACGCAGCAGACGCTCGACAAGGCGAAGTCAACCTTCGACGATACGATCCGCTACTGGTCGAATATCGAGATCGTCCAGACGGGACCGGTCATTCACGACAACCTCTTCGAGCACATCCTGTTCTTCCCCGATCGCAAGGGCGTCGGCCTGAAGCAGGTGCAGACGCTGATTGCCAAGGCCGACCCGAAGGATACGACCGTCGATGCGATCGCCGGCAAGAGCGTTGCACTACAGGGCCTGACGGCGCTGGAATACGTGCTCTACGGAAACGGCTCTGAAGACCTGATCAAGCAGAAGAACGGCTTCCGCTGCCAGTATGGCGCAGCCGTTGCCGGCAACATCCAGCGCGAGGCCGGCGAAGTCGTCGCCGCCTGGGAAAAGCCGGATGGCGTGCAGGCGAGCTGGAAGCATCCAGGCCCTGAGAGCGAAGACTTCATGGACAACAAGGAGGCCGTTACAGCACTGCTCGGCATCCTCGTTCATGGCGCCGAGACGGTGCGCGACCAGCGGCTGGAGCAGTTCTACAAGGGCAAGGACACGGCACCGCGCCCGCGCATGGCGATCTACTGGCGCTCCAAGAACACCTGGAAGTCGATGACTGCCAATATCGAGGGGCTGCGCACGCTCTGGCAGAAGGCCGGCATGGCCGAGCTGCTGCCCGCCGACAAGAAGCCTATCGCCGATGCGATCGACGCCAATTTCAAGACGCTGCTCGACACCGTGCCGAAGCTCAACCCTGACATCGACGTCGCGACCAGCGATGCCGAGAAGGCCAAGCTCGATGCGTTTCTGGCGACCAGCCGCGACCTGATCACCCGGATCAGCGACGATTTCGGTGGTGCGGTCGGCCTTTCGGCCGGTTTCTCCTTCTCCGACGGGGACTGATACCGATGTGGCGCAGTGCTGCAATGGATCGCCGTGGCTTCATGAAGGCTGCAGGCGTGACGTTTCTTGCAGCGCTACGGCCGCGCAGCCTGTTTGCGCTCGAGCGCGCCGACACTGTCTACGCCTCGGGCATCCGGGCAGCTGACGGCTCTTTCGCCGTGGCGACGGTCACCGAGCGCGGAGAGATCGTCGACCAGGTGGCCTTGCCTGCCCGTGCGCATGGCATGGCCTTCAGCAAGGCGACCGGTAGAACCGTGGCCTTTGCCCGCCGTCCCGGCACCTATGCGATGATCTTCGACCCCTGGAACAAGGGCGAGCCCGTTGTCATCACCTCGCTCGAGGGACGCCATTTCTACGGTCACGGCGCTTTCTCGCCTGATGGCCGCATCCTCTATGCCAGCGAGAACGACTTCGACGCCAATCGCGGCATGATCGGACTTTACGACGCGACCAACCGCTTCGCCCGGATCGGCGAGTACGAAACCTATGGCGTCGGCCCGCACGACATGACCGTTTCCGATGACGGCAAGATGCTGATCATTGCCAATGGCGGCATCGAGACGCATCCGGATTTTGGCCGCACCAAGCTCAATCTCGACAATATGCAGCCGTCTCTGGCGCTGATCGACGCGGCATCGGGCGCGCTCATCGAGCGGCGCACCTTGCCGCCGCAATGGGCACAGGTTTCGACCCGGCATGTCGATCTCGATGCGGATGGCCGCGTCTGGTTTGCCTGCCAGTACGAAGGGTCGCGGCGCGATCTTCCGCCACTGGTCGGCCACTTCTCCAAGGGCGAGGATCTCACCCTCATCGACCTGCCCGAAGAGACGACGCGGCGGCTCGGCAGCTATGTCGGCGCCATTGCCGTCAACCGCGGCGACCGGCTGATCGGCATCACCTCGCCGAAGGGTGTTTCGGTCACCATCGATGGGCGCACGGGGCGGATGGTTGCAGAAGATGCGCTGCCGGATGCGGCAGGTATCGCGCCCGCGGAACACGGGTTTGCGGTGTCTTCCTACGAGGGTGAATTCCTGTCGACCCAGAGCGATGTGGCATGGGATCAACACATCGTCCGAATTCAGCGAGCAAAGGCGCCTGACATCGCTGGACCGCGGGCCGTACGGCCCTAATTCCGCAGCATGAACAAAGCGCTCACCTATATCGTCTTCATTGCCGTCTCCCTTGGAGGCGGCCTGCTGATCGGCACCAACAATCTTCCCGGCGAATGGTATCAGTCGCTGGCCAAGCCGGTCTTCAATCCGCCGAACTGGATCTTTGGCCCTGTGTGGTCGATCCTCTACGTGCTGATCGGCATTGCCGGCGCGCGGACCTGGCTGCGCGGCCACCTCTCGGCAGCCATGCTGATCTGGGCCGGGCAGATGGTCTTCAACTTCCTCTGGTCGCCATTCTTCTTTGGTGCCGAGATGCCGAAGGCAGCGCTGGTGGTCATCGTTATCCTGCTCGGGCTGGTGCTTGCATTCATTGCCAATCGCTGGTCCTCGGACCGGATATCCGCCACCCTTTTCCTGCCCTACGCCGCATGGGTCGGCTTTGCGACAATTCTCAACGCCTCGATTGCCTACCTGAACTGATTTACCCCTTGGCATCCTTGTCGAATCCGGCGCGCCGTGCCACTTTCGCGGCTCGAAGGGGACAAGGCATGAGCGTCGGTAACAACGGTGATTTCCGCGAACGGATAAGGCAGAGCTTTTCGCGTCAGGCGGCGATGGAGACGATCGGAGCGGAACTGACGCGCGTGGAACACGGCGTCGTCGAGATCGAACTGCCGTTCGACGTGAAACTGACACAGCAGCACGGCATTCTGCACGCGGGCATCATCTCCGCCGCGCTCGACAGCGCCTGCGGTTTCGCCGCCTATACCATGATCGATGCCGATGCCTCGATCCTCACAATCGAATTCAAGGTGAACCTGATGTCGCCAGGCCGCGGTGATCGCTTCCTCTTCCGGGGAGAGATCACCAAGCCGGGCAGCAACATCATCGTCGCAGACGGGCGCGGCTACGCGATCGGCGACGGTCCGGCCAAGCTGATCGCATCGATGACAGGCACGATGATGGTCGTGCGGGGAAGAGAGGGAATTACCGGATGAAGTTCGAACTGAAATCCGTCGCCGGAAAGTCGATCCTGTTCGTGATGGCAGCGGAGGCGGAATACGGTCCATTCCTCAAGTCCCGCTTCGAGCCGTTGATGACCGGTATCGGTCCTGTCGAAGCAGCTGTGGCGATGACCAAGACGCTGACGCGGCTGGATGCCGCCGACGATCTCCCGCAACTCGTCGTCTCGCTGGGATCCGCAGGCTCTGCCAAGCTGGAGCAGACGGAAGTCTACCAGGTTTCCTCGGTCGCTTATCGCGACATGGATGCCTCGCCGCTCGGTTTCGAGAAGGGCAAGACGCCGTTTCTCGATCTTCCTGCGACGCTCGACCTGCCGCTGCGCATCCCCGGCATTCCCGAGGCGACGCTGTCGACCGGCGGCAACGTCATCTCGGGTGCCGCCTATCAGACGATCGACGCCGACATGGTCGATATGGAAACGTTCGCGATCCTGCGGGCCTGCCAGGGATATAACCTGCCGCTGATCGGCTTGCGCGGCATTTCCGACGGCATCGAGGAATTGCAGCATATTTCCGGCTGGACCGAATATCTGCACGTCATCGACCGCAAGCTTTCCTATGCCGTGGACAGCCTCTTTACGGCGCTCGAGGACGGTGTCTTCTGGTTCTGAAAGCCTTGCAGGCAGGGACAATCGGGACAATAAAATCGGCCAGGCCGTGATTTCCCGCATTGCAAGACCGGGTGCTATTCATTAAAGGCTCGCCATGACCCAGACAGCACATCCCGACAGCGTTCTCATCGTCGATTTCGGCAGCCAGGTAACCCAGCTGATCGCGCGCCGTGTGCGCGAAGCGGGCGTCTATTGCGAGATCGTTCCCTTCCAGTCCGCCGAAGAGGGCTTCAGGCGCCTTCAGCCAAAAGCCGTGATCCTGTCCGGCAGCCCGGCCTCGACGGTCGATGAAGGATCGCCCCGCGCACCGCAGATCATCTTCGACAGCGGTCTTCCGGTCTTCGGCATCTGCTACGGCCAGCAGACGATGTGCATGCAGCTCGGCGGCAAGGTCGAAAGCGGCCATCACCGCGAATTCGGCCGCGCCTTTCTTGAGGTCGATGAAGACAGCAAGCTGTTCGAAGGCCTCTGGTCGAAGGGTTCGCGCCACCAGGTCTGGATGAGCCATGGCGACCGCGTTACCGCGCTGCCCGAGGGCTTCAAGGTCGTGGCAACCTCGCCGAACGCGCCTTATGCCTTCATCGCCGACGAGAAGCGCAAATATTACGGCGTGCAGTTCCATCCGGAAGTGGTGCACACACCCGATGGCGCCAAGCTGATCGGCAACTTCATTCACAACATCGCCGGCATCAAGGGCGATTGGTCGATGTCGGCCTACCGCCAGAAGGCCGTCGATACGATCCGCGAGCAGGTCGGCGACAAGCGTGTGCTCTGCGCCCTCTCCGGCGGCGTCGACAGCTCCGTTGCGGCCCTGTTGATCCACGAAGCGATCGGCGACAAGCTGACGTGCGTGCTCGTCGACCACGGCCTGATGCGCAAGGACGAGGCGGCGAATGTCGTCGCCATGTTCCGCGAACACTATAATCTGCACCTGATCCACGTCGACGCGTCCGACAAGTTCATCGGCGAGCTCGAGGGCGTTTCCGATCCCGAGACGAAGCGCAAGATCATCGGGCGCCTGTTCATCGAGACCTTCGAGGAAGAGGCAAGGAAGCTCGGCGGCGCCGATTTCCTCGGCCAGGGCACGCTCTATCCTGATGTCATCGAAAGCGTCTCCTTCACCGGCGGCCCGTCGGTGACGATCAAGTCGCACCACAACGTCGGCGGCCTGCCCGAGCGCATGAATATGCAGCTCGTCGAGCCGCTGCGTGAACTCTTCAAGGACGAAGTGCGCGTGCTCGGCAAGGAGCTCGGCCTGCCGGATAGCTTCATCGGCCGCCACCCGTTCCCGGGTCCGGGCCTAGCGATCCGCTGCCCGGGCGGCATCACCCGCGAAAAGCTGGAGATCCTGCGCGAAGCCGACGCCATCTATCTCGACGAAATCCGCAAGGCCGGTCTCTACGACGCGATCTGGCAGGCTTTCGCGGTACTGCTGCCGGTCCAGACCGTCGGCGTCATGGGCGACGGCCGCACCTACGAATTCGTCTGCGCGCTCCGCGCCGTGACCTCGGTCGACGGCATGACGGCGGATTTCTACCACTACGACATGGAATTCCTCGGCCGCGCCGCCACCCGCATTATCAACGAAGTCCGCGGCATCAATCGCGTCGTGTATGATGTGACGAGCAAGCCACCTGGTACGATTGAGTGGGAGTGACCTTCACTCCCGCTGCCTAAAACCCCAGCGACTGCTGGGCCGGCTCGGGCGGGCCCAGGTTGACGCCTTCGAGTTCCAGCATCTTAGCCTTCGAATTAGACCCGCCAGGTGCTGAGAAGCCGCCGAGCTTGCCGCCGGCGGCGAGGACGCGGTGGCAGGGGATGATCAGGGCGACCGGGTTCTTGGCCATGGCCTGGCCGACGTCGCGGGCGGCTTCCGGGCCGCGGCCAAGTTCCCTTGCGAGCGTGCCGTAGGTCGTCGTCCTGCCCCAGCCGACGCGGCGGGCGGCGGCATAGATTTCCCGGAAGAACTCGTCCTGATTGGACAGATCCACCGCAACATCTGAGAAGTCCACGGTCTCCCCGGCGAAGTAGCGTTTGACGGACTCGATCGTCGCCGCGACCGCGGCCGGCGGATTGGCGCGAAGACCTGATGACAGTCGCTTCAGCAGCAACTGTTCGGTCGAACTTTCAGCCTTTGGCGGCAGCTGGAAGCGAACGATGCCGGCGGCATTCCAGGCTATGCCGCAAAAGCCGCCTGTGGTCTCGAAGATGCAGTAGTGATGCGTTGCCTCGTTCATGACGCAACCTCCATGATTGACTGCCCCAAAGATCGTATGCCTGCGTCCGGCCTTCAACCCGATTCTTGCCCACCAACGCAATCTCAACGCTTCGATTATTTGTTCTCTTTTTGTTCTTGTCAATTCCTGCCCTTGTTGTTAGCCTCTGGTCCTTCAAGAGGAGGCGGCGCTTGCCGGTTGGAGATGGTTGCTCAGAACCAGACGGAATTTTCATTTGGCCGTGCGCCTGACCCCGCGGCGCCGGGTCACGGTGGAGCGGATCGAAAGCCTTGCAATGTCTACTTCGCGCTGCGCCCCGACGAGCGGGCAGCGGAGCAAACGAGGCGCATGGCGGGTGATCTGCGGCGGCGTTTCGGTCTGCGGGAGAAGCCGAAACCCAAGCGCCTGCTCCACGTCTCGCTCTGCCATCTCGGGGAATGGGATGCGATCCCGCCGAGCATGCTGTTCGATGGTCTGGCGGCCGCCGCCGCCGTCAGAATGCGCCCCTTCAAGCTCACCTTCCGGCGCGCCGTGAGTTTTCGCCAAGGCAAGCCGGCACTAGTTCTGCGGGCAGGCGAAGGGCGACAGGAGGTTCTCTCGTTGCATGCGCAGCTCGCCCTGTCACTGCTCAACCGCGGCGTCAGCGTCCGGGTCCAGCCGAAGCTCGAGCCGCATATGACGCTGCTCTATGACTACCGCAGCGTACCCGAAACGATCCTTTCGGAACCGATCGTTTGGACGGCGAAGTCTTTCGTGCTGGTCAACAGCCTCGTCGGCGAAGGCCGGCATGTGGATATCGAAGAATGGCCGTTGCTTGGATGAGGCGCCCCTATTGACGCTTGCGCCGGTACGGCGGAGTTGCTTAAAGCTGCTGCCAGCAGATTTTGCGGAGTGCTGACATGGATACGACCGAGATCATCATTCCTGGCGATACGCCGGGCATCGAATGGCGCCTGCCGGTGCTGCATTTCAAGGGCAGCGACCCGCACGCGCCGCGGATCTACATTCAGGCGGCGCTGCATGCCAACGAGCTACCGGGAACGGCACTGCTGCATTTCCTCTGCCGGAAGCTCAGAGCTGCCGAAGATGCCGGAAGGATCGCCAGCGACATTACCATCGTTCCGCAGGCCAACCCGATCGGCGCGGCGCAATCGCACTTCGGCGAGCTGCAGGGACGTTTCGATCTCGGATCGCGCACCAACTTCAATCGCGACTTCCCGCTGATTTCGCTGCGCGATCGCGATACGCTGGTCGAGGATCTGGACCGGTATCCGGCTACGGATCGTCTCAAGCGGCAGCTGATCCACATGGCACTCGGCGCCGATCTGGTGCTCGACCTGCATTGCGACGATGAATCACTGCAATATGCCTATATCGACGAGGCCTTCTGGCCTGAGGCCGCCGATCTGGCCAGTGCTCTGTCGATGGATGCGGTGCTGCTTTCGGATGGCGAAAGCTCGGCTTTCGAAGAGGCCGTCGGCTTTGCCTGGAAATACGAGGTGCCCGGCGAGAAGCGCAGCCGCTTGCCCGGCAAGCTCTCCGTAACGGTGGAGCTTCGCGGCCGCCGCGACGTCTATCCTGACATGGCAAGCGCTGACGCCGATGGCGTCTTCGCCTTCCTCGCCGCCCGCGGGGCGGTCAGGGACAGCGCCCCTCTCGGTGCTTTTACCGGACCTGCCGTGCCGCTCGACAATATCGAGATGATCCGCACGCCGGTTGCCGGCACCCTTCTTTTCCACCGCGACATCGGCGAGACGGTCGCTGCCGGCGATCTTTTGGCAACCATCGTCACGCGGCCGGGCATGGTCGATGGCGAGACGGAGATCCGTGCCCCGCAGGCAGGCTTGATCGTGACGCGCACGTCCGACCGGCTGGTGCGGCGGCGCGCAGACCTGATGAAGATTGCCTGCGGCGAGCCAAGCACGGCGCTGCGCAAGGCCGGAACGCTGGAAGACTGACGATGGCAACGACGATTTACGGCATCAAGAACTGCGACACGATGAAGAAGGCCCGCACCTGGCTCGAGGAGAATGGGGCGGGCTACGACTTCCACGATTATAAGGCCTCGGGCATCGACCGGGCACATCTGGAAGACTGGGTCCGCAAGGCCGGATGGGAAACGGTGCTGAACCGTGCAGGAACGACCTTCCGTAAGCTGCCTGATGCCGATCGCGAGAACCTGACGCGCGACAAAGCGATCGCGCTGATGCTGGAGCAGCCTTCGATGATCAAGCGCCCGGTGCTGGAGCATGACGGCAAGCTGCTTGTCGGTTTCAAGCCTGATCTCTACGCTGCCGAATTCGGAAAGTGATCATGTCGAAGACGACGCGTGCCACGCAGGTCCTTGCCAGATCGGGCGTCGAATTCACGGTCCATACCTATGACTACGATCCGAACGCCGAACGCGTCGGCCTGCAGGCGGCGGACGCGCTCGGCGAGGAGCCGCACCGGGTTCTGAAGACACTGATGGCCGAAGTCGATGGCAAAGCGGTCTGCGTCGTCGTTCCATCCGACCGTGAAGTGAGCATGAAGAAGCTGGCCGCAGCGTTTGGCGGCAAGTCCGCGAACATGATGAAGCCTGCCGACGCCGAACGGCTGACCGGCTATCATGTTGGCGGCATCAGCCCCTTCGGCCAGAAGAAGCTTGTGCCGACGGCCCTTGAGGAAGCAGCACTTACAGAAGCCCTGGTCTATATGAACGGCGGGCAGCGCGGACTGCAGGTGAGGCTCGCGCCTGGAGATGCGCTCAAGGCGCTGAACGCAAAGGCGGCATCGCTGATCGCCTAGGCCGACAGGTTCTTCAAAAGGTCTGCGAGCGCTTTTGCGGACGCATCGTCGAGCTTCGAGCCGACATGCCTTTCGATCGCCTTCGAATAAACGACCCACATCCGCTCGCGAAGCGTCCGGCCCGCATCGGTCACGACCACCCATCGCCCACGGCCATCCTCCGCAAATGTCTCGCGGCCGACCAGCCCCTCACGTTCGAGCCGGTCGATCAGGCGCGAGAGATTGTATTGCGCCAACAGCGTGCGCTCTTCGATCTCGAAGGGCCGCAAACGGCCATCCGGCGCGCGGACCAGTTCCCACAAGACATCGTACCAGCCGAGCGGCGGCATGCCCGCCTGTTTCAGATCGGCCTCGATTGCCAGAAGCAACTTCTGCTGCGCACGCATGATACCGATCCACGCTTCGGTGGCGGCATCGGATGGGGTGGTCTTCTCCGACATGCATGCAATTACATCTATCTTGACGAATGCCGCAAGCGTATTTATATGCAATTGCATCTATAATGGAGATACCGATGCAGAAGCTGACCCTCATCTCGCACCATCTCTGCCCTTACGTGCAGCGCGCCGCGATCGCGCTCGGCGAAAAGGGCGTCCCCTTCGAGCGTGTTGTCATCGACCTCGACAACAAGCCCGAGTGGTTTTCGAAGATCTCGCCGCTCGGCAAGGTTCCGCTGCTGCTCATCGAGGACGATGGCGAACAGACAGCGCTCTTCGAGAGCGCGGCAATCTGCGAGTATCTGGACGAAACACAGCCGGGACCGAGACTGCATCCTGGCGATGCGTTGCTGCGGGCACGGCATCGCGGCTGGATGGAGTTCGGCTCGTCCATCCTCTCCGATCTCTGGACCTATGAGACGACAAGCGATGCACGGCAGCTGGAAGATAAGCGCAAGGTGATTGCCGGGAAATTCAAAACCATCGAGGCGGAGCTCTCGGCCGGCCCGTTTTTCGCTGGCGATAATTTCAGCCTGGTCGATGCCGTCTTCGCGCCGATTTTCCGGTATTTCGACGTTTTCGATACGCTCGGCGAAAGCAATATCTTCAACGGGCTGCCAAAGGTGCAGGCATGGCGTAGCGAACTTGCGAAACGCCCCAGCGTGCGCGCGGCGGCCGCACCCGATTATCCGGAAAGGTTGATGGCATTTCTTGAAAAGCATCAGTCGGCACTGCTTCGGCAAACGGCTGCCTAGGGCCACATTCTCAAGCGGCGAATTCGATGCATCGAGCTTCATTTTCGCCGCAAACGGGTCTAAGTCTGCTGCCTGCAATTTATCAGGAGGTCCCGACCATGAACTTCATGCCCCAGAACCATTCGATCGACCCGGTCAAGCTGGATAAGCTTGCCGAGGTCGCGGTGAAGGTGGGCCTGCAGCTGCAGAAGGGCCAGGATCTGGTCATCACGGCGCCAGTCGTTGCCATTCCGCTCGTCCGCCTGATCACCAAGCATGCCTACCAGGCCGGCGCCGGCTTGGTGAATGCCTTCTATTCCGACGAGGAATCGACGCTCGCCCGCTATCAGTATGCGAGCGACGAGAGCTTCGATCGCGCCTCCGGCTGGCTCTACGATGGCATGGCCAAGGCCTATGCCAACAATGCCGCCCGGCTTGCCATCGCTGGCGACAATCCGATGCTGCTTTCGGACCAGGATCCGGGCAAGGTCAGCCGCGCCAACCGCGCCAACTCGAGCGCCTACAAACCGGCGCTCGAGAAGATCTCGAATTTCGACATCAACTGGAACATCGTTTCCTATCCAAACCCTTCCTGGGCCAAGCTCGTTTTCCCCAATGATCCCGAAGCGATTGCCGTCGCCAAGCTCGCCAAGGCGATCTTTGCCGCGTCGCGCGTCGATCTCGATGATCCGATTGCCGCCTGGGCAGAGCACAACGGCAACCTCGCCAAGCGTTCGGCATGGCTGAACGGCCAGCGCTTCGCCTCCCTGCACTTCACCGGACCGGGCACGGATCTGACGGTCGGGCTTGCCGACGGCCACGAATGGCATGGCGGCGCATCGACGGCGAAGAACGGCATTACCTGCAACCCGAACATCCCGACCGAAGAGGTCTTCACCACGCCGCATGCGCTGCGTGTCGACGGCCATGTGTCGAGCACCAAGCCGCTCTCGCATCAGGGCACGCTGATCGACAATATTCAGGTGCGCTTCGAAGGCGGCCGTATCGTCGAGGCCAAGGCGTCGCGTGGGGCCGAAGTGCTGAGCAAGGTGCTGGATACCGACGAGGGCGCACGCCGCCTGGGCGAAGTGGCGCTGGTGCCGCACTCCTCGCCGATCTCGGCCAGCGGCATCCTGTTCTACAACACGCTGTTCGACGAGAATGCCTCCTGCCACATCGCGCTCGGCCAGTGCTATTCGAAGTGCTTTGTGGATGGCGCAACGCTCAGCCAGGACCAGATCAAGGCGCAGGGCGGCAATTCGAGCCTGATCCATATCGACTGGATGATCGGTTCCAACAAGGTGGATATCGACGGCATCAGGCCGGATGGATCGCGGGCGCCGGTCATGCGCCAGGGCGAGTGGGCGTAAGAGCAATTCATGCTGGCGCGCGATATCATCGAGCGCCAGCTCTTCAGGTCCCCTAGAAGAGGCTTCCCTGCTTCGAGGATGCCGCCGGTTCACCGGACTTGGCCGGACGCTTCTTTGCTGCAGAAGGCGATCCGCCCTCGGTGGTCACGGCACCGATGCGGCCATCCGAGAATTCGATCGAGATCCCGGCACCTGCCGTCAGCATGGCGGCCTGCGAGACCGGCCGGTCCTCATCATCCCTGATAACGGCATAGCCGCGCTTCAGCACGTTCTTGTAGGAAAGCGACTGCAGCACCCGATCCTGAGCGGCCAGCTCTCCCCGCGCCCGCGTCAGCTGGTGGCGCACGGCCGTGTCGCCATGGCGGGACAGATTGGCAAGGTGATCGCGCATGCGGGCGGTCTGCGTCGTCAGGCGCGCCGGGACAGACGACAGCGTCACGCCGAAGCGCTCGACCCGGCCTTTCAAGGCATCGATACGGCGCTCGACGATGCGCTCGGCCCGCGTCATCCGCTCGGCCAGCATCTGCCGCCGCTCGGTGATCCTGTTGGACAGCACGTCCGGGCGCAGATGCGATGCCACGCGCTCGAAACTGCCGCGCTTGTTGATGGTGTTGAGTTCCAAACCACGCCCGAGACCGGAGGCCGCTTCGTCGAACCGGCGGCGCGGCAGGGCCAGCAGCTGATCGAGCGATGGCAACGCGCGCATCAGCGCCCGCACGGACTGGCGACGATGATCCATCTGCCGTGTGATACAGCCCTGAAGACGGGCGGAAAGGCCGGCGATCTGCGCTTCGAGTTCCGCCTTGACCGGTACCGCCATTTCAGCCGCACCCGTCGGCGTCGGCGCCCTGACATCGGCCGCGTAGTCGATCAGTGTCCAGTCCGTTTCGTGACCGACGGCCGAAATCAGCGGGATGGCGCTTTCGGCCGCGGCACGAACGACGATCTCGTCGTTGAAGCTCCACAGATCCTCAAGACTGCCGCCGCCACGGGCAACGATCAGAACATCGGGCCTTGGCATCTCGCCAGAAGGCTCGAAAGCGTTGAAGCCGCGGATGGCATTGGCCACCTCTTCGCCGGATCCTTCGCCCTGCACCTTCACCGGCCAGACAAGCACATGAACGGGAAAACGATCGGAGATGCGGTGAAGAATATCGCGGATGACGGCGCCCGTCGGCGAGGTGACGACACCAATTACCTTCGGCATGTAGGGAAGGCGGCGCTTGCGCACTGGATCGAAAAGCCCCTCGGCACCGAGTTTGCGCTTCCGCTCCTCGATCAGCGCCATCAGCGCGCCGGCACCGGCCGGCTCCAGCGTTTCGATGACGATCTGGTATTTGGACGATCCTGGGAACGTGGTGATCTTGCCGGTGGCGATAACCTCCATGCCTTCCTCAGGCCGGAAGCGGAGACGCGAGAAAACACCCTTCCAGATGACGGCATCGATGCGTGCGCGGTCATCCTTCATCGAAAAATAAGCGTGGCCGGACGAATGCGGCCCGCGATAACCGGAGATCTCGCCGCGCACGCGGACCTGATCGAATGCGGTCTCGACCGTGCGCTTGATCGATCCCGATAGTTCGGAAACCGAATATTCCGTGAGGTTTGTCGGCGAATCGCCGTCGAAGACATTGCTCATGTCTTCGTTCTATCCGAAGTGCGGCGAAAGATCAGCCGGAAGATCGCCGGTCCGCGGCGTCAATCCACCGGCTTGAAGAGGAAGTACTGGACGCCTTCGGCCTTGGCATAGGGCTGAAGATAATTCGGCACATTGCCTTTGGCGAGCTGGGCGTAGAGGCCGTCTGGCTTGAGTTTTGCGAGCTGCGCCGACGACACATCCTCCTGGCAATAAGCCAGTGCAGTCGCCCCCACGCCACGCAGGAACGCCTCTGCCTCCTTGGGCTCGGCCAGGCCGATATGCAATTCCGTGAGCATGCCTCGCGGGTTGCGGTGATAGGGAGCCGTCAGCACATGCTGGGCGCTGAACCGGAGGATCGGCACGCCCATTTCCCACGGCGCGACGATCATGCCTTGTGGCATGTTGTCGAGCGGCGCTATCGCCTGACGCAATTTGCAGACGGATTCGGGTTCGTCTTCGCTTGCAACGGCGCTGGCCGCCGGGTTCACTTGCATGGCAACAAGATCGCCGGCGACGCCCCAAGCTGCCGGAACGCTGCCGATCACTACGAGGATGTAGCAGAGTGCCGCTGCGATATTTTCCCGGTCCGCATTGGAAACTTTGCGCACATCAATGATCAGAAGGGTCAGAGGCAGGATCGCCAACATGTTCGAGAACGTCGCACCCCGCACCTGCACCAGGGCGATAGCAAAGCTAACCCCGAGCAGGAAAAGAAGCGTCAGGTGAACTTCCACGCGGTCGCGTTGCATGATGCGGAACATGCATATGGCGACACCGAAAAGGCCGGTCGCATAGAAGGCACCCAGAATATACGTTTCGGTACGTGCCATCTCCACGAAGGATCGTGCCTCCGAGATGCTATCCAACCAAAGCTCGACAAGCATCGGATCAAGATTGCTCAGCGGATTCTGCAGGCATTGCGGCGCGATAAGCAGCGCAGAGATCGCGATGCAAAGGCCAACACCGGCGAGTACGGTAAAACGGCCGAGGCGTGGCGCCCTGCTCGCAAAGGCGGCAGCAACGAAGAGCAAACCACCACCGATCGCTGACAGGCTATAGAAACCAAGCGAGAGATTGTCACAGGTTACGGCCGAATAAAGCCGTGGCGGGACGGTGCCCAAGAAGAAGATACTGATGAAGACGGCAAGCGACAGGCCGAAGGCCTTTGCGGCACTCGCATAAACATCGCCATGCCACGCCCAGGCAATCGCAACAATCAGGCAGATGGAGGCGACTGCCGGCGTTGTTTCGGCGCCGATCGCGATCGCGACTGCGGCACAAAATCCGGCGATGGCGAAACTCCATCCGCGATATTTGTCGTCGAGCAGCATTGCCACCATCATAGCGACGAGGCCCATCTGCGCATTGTGATGATCGATCGCGCCGGGCAAGAACCGGCCGCTCGTCAAGATCATCAAGAATGTCAATGCGAGCGAGATGTGCATTGCCAGCGCGCCGCCGATACGGCGGCCGGCGATCGCCATTGCAAGCATCAAGGGCAGGACGAGCGAAATCGGCCAGACCGCCAGCGCCAGCGCCTCGGCTCGCTCTCCGGAAAAGAACAGTCCGAAAAACTTGATCAGCGCGGCAATCGGCAAATCGATCAGGCGCGACCAATGCATCAATGTCCCGCCGACGCCGAGACGATACTGCATGAGATCGAACCAGCCCTGACCGGCCAGCAGATCACGAACCTCGACAAGCCGCATGCCGTCGTCGTTGTCCGGACCGACGTAGTCCTTTGCATACGGCAACTTGATAAGCAGGATCGCCACGAGCAAGACTGCGCTATAGGCGAATACAGAGGGCCAAAGCCGCGAGAACAGCGCCTGAAATCGTGCAAGCTTGCTGCCTGAAGGGGAAATGGCGGTCATCTCTACAGCGTTCGTCATTTCGGGAACTCGTTGCCAGTTCCAGCTGGTTTATCAGCAGGCGATCAAGAAAGAGTAAAACGTGCCAGTTGGGCGCAAGTGGCTGCCTGCGTCATAGCGTCTTATTAAGATTGGCTGACTTATACTGCGCCCCGGCCAAACCCGGTGAGCAAGATCATGAACCGATCGCAGAACGATACTCCATCCATTGCCGTGCTCCTCCCCTGCTACAACGAGGCAGCAACGATCGGCGCCGTGGTTCGCGGGTTCAAGGCAGCGCTTCCCGAGGCACAGATTTACGTCTACGACAACAATTCCACCGACGGCACCGCGCTGCATGCAATGCTGGCCGGCGCAAATGTCGTGCGCGAGCGGCGTCAGGGCAAGGGCCATGTCGTGCGCCGGATGTTTGCCGATATCGATGCCGATATCTACCTGATGGCCGATGGCGACGGCACCTATGCAGCGGAAGACGGCGAAGACCTGATCCGCACGCTTCTTACGGAGCGCGCCGACATGGTGGTCGGCACCCGCCGGAACGTCCGCGCCGACGCAGGCCGTCAGGGCCACGCCTTCGGCAACCGGATATTCAACGTCCTCTACCGGACGATCTTCGGCCCTGATTTTACCGATATCTTTTCCGGCTACCGCGCCTTCTCGCGCCGTTTCGTCAAGAGTTTTCCGGCGGTATCGGGCGGCTTCGAAATCGAGACCGAAATGTCGGTCCATGCCTCGCGCCTGAAGCTGCCGGTCAGCGAGCTCGAGCTCGATTACGGCCGCCGGCCGGAAGGCTCGCATTCCAAGCTCTCCACTTTCAGAGACGGCGGCAAAATCCTCTGGATGTTTGCCATGCTGATGAAGGAAACACGGCCCTTCGCCTTCTTCGGCATCATCAGCGCAACATTCATGCTGGCAAGCCTTGGGTTCATGACGCCGGTGCTGGCGGAATATTTCGCGACCGGTCTCGTCAGCCGCATGCCAACCTGGGTTCTCTCCATGGCGCTGATGATGATCTCGTTCATGCTGTTCACCGCGGGCACGATCCTTGATTCCGTTGCGCGCTCACGGGCGGAGCAGCTGCGCATCCACTACATGGCCGCCGGTGCCGCAAGCCGCCGCGAGCGGCAGCGCGCGGAGCTTTCCGAGGATATTGCCGAGCCAGCGCGCAAGCCTGTCGCGGCTCGCAAGGCAGGTGCCGCGTGAAGAAGCTGCTGCGCTTCGGCATCGCCGGCGGGATTGGCTTCGTTGTCGACGCCGGATTACTGACGCTGCTGCTGCATGTCACATCGCTCGGCCCGTTCATCGCCCGGCTGATTGCGATCGCGCTGGCGATGGTCGTCACCTGGATCTTCAACCGGACATTCACCTTCGACCGCTCGCCGCATTCGCTTGCCGTCGAAGGTTTCCGTTACGGATCCGTCGGGATCACGTCTGCGCTCGTCAATTACGGCCTCTACGCCGCCCTGCTGTTGACGATGCCCGCGCTGCAGCCACTGGCGGCGCTGGTGCTTGCCACCGCCGCGTCGATGTTCTTCAGTTTCTTCGGTTATTCCCGCTTCGTCTTCCGCAGCGAGTGATCAGACCGGCTCCCAGCCATCCTTCTCACTGGCGCGATAGATCGCGTCGATCACCTTCTGGTTCAGCTTCGAATTTTCCAGCGTGACGACCTCTTCCTGCTCGCCCTTGGCGGCGCGGGCAAAGGCTTCCGCCTGCTTGCGATACTGGCGGCTGTCCTGGAAGCGGAAGATGGTCGACTGGTTGTGGGCGCGATTGCTGAGCTCAATCTCCTCGGGGCCCCAGCGGTCAGCATTGAACGGCGACTTCACCTCGATGAAGCCTTCGCTGCCGTGGAACACCATCAGCTGGCGGTTGGCCATCTGCGTCGAGATGTAGAAGCTCAGCTCGAACTCGCCGAAATCGGCCTTAACGCTCGAATAGATATCGGTGCCGAATTCCGGATCGCGCTCAGTAACGGCCTGGATGCGCAGCGGCTCCAGACCGGTCGAGAAGCGGGTGCTGATCGTCGGGTAGACACCGATATCGGGCAGGCCGCCGCCGCCAAGCTCGGGGATGTTGCGCATGTTGCCCGGATCGCGGTTGAAATAGGTGAAGACACCCTGGACATGGCGTAGCTTGCCGATGGCGCCCTCGGCGATCAGCGAGCGGACTTTGCGCCAGACCGGTGCATAGGTGACCATGAAAGCTTCCGAGATCAGCACCTTGTTGCGGTCCCGCGCCGCAATCAGCTTGTCGATCTCCGCAGCCTTCAGCGCGATCGGCTTTTCGCAGAGGACGTGCTTGCCGGCATCCGCCGCCTTGATCGCCCATTCGATATGCTGCGACGTCGGCAGCGGGATGTAGACGGCGTCGATCTTGTCGGATGCCAGCATTTCTTCGTAGGAGCCGAAGGCATGCGGGGCAGAGAAACGGTCCGCCATCTCGCGGGCGCGGGCCAGATCACGGCTGGCGACGGCGCTGACAACGCAATTTTCGGCATCCTGAATGGCGGGCACAACAGCCTCGCGACCGATCTTGGCGGTGGAAATGATACCGAAACGCAGCATGGATGAGCCTCCCAAAGGTTGATTGCGCGCACCTTATTCACCGGGCGGCAGGCAGGCAATGGCGCGGCTGCAGATCACGAAAGTTTGGTTTCCTTCGGCGCCGGGCTGCACTAGGTTATTCTCCGGCGGCGTTCTGCCGTGTCTGCACTTTCAATTAAATCAGCACTTTAGGAGAGCGCCATGGAAATGCGCCGGCTTGGAAAAACAGGTCTTTCAATTTCCCCGATCGTTTTCGGCGGCAACGTTTTCGGCTGGACTGCCGACGAAAAGACATCCTTCGAGATTCTCGATGGCTTCTTCGACGCCGGTCTCAACACGATCGACACCGCAGACGTCTATTCGGCCTGGGTTCCGGGCAACAAGGGTGGCGATTCCGAGGAGATCATCGGCCGCTGGTTGAAGAAGGGGAAGGTGGCGCGCGACAAGGCTGTCATCATCACCAAGGTCGGTTCCGACATGGGTCAGGGTAAGACGCTCAAGGAACAATATATCCTCAAAGCGGTCGAAGACTCTCTGCGCCGTCTGCAGACGGATTACATCGACGTCTATCTCTCCCATTGGCCGGATGCCGATACGCCGCACGAGGAAAGCCTGACCGCCTATGCCAAGCTGAAGCAGCAGGGAAAGATCCGCGCCTTCGGCTGCTCGAACTACGATGCGCCGCTGCTGCAGGCATCCCTCGACGCGGCCGACAAGGCCGGGCTGCCGCGCTACGATGTGTTGCAGCCGGAATATAATCTCTACGAGCGCTCAAGCTTCGAGGGACCGCTTGCCGATCTTTGCGTCAAGGAAGACATCGGCGTGATCACCTATTTCAGTCTGGCCGCCGGCTTCCTCTCCGGTAAATACCGCACCAAGGCTGATACGGAGGGACGGGCGCGCGAGGGGCGTGTTTCCCAATATCTCGACGCCAAGGGCATGCACATCCTCGACGTGCTGGACAAGATTGCCGCTGAAACAGGCGCAACGCCTGCAGAGATTTCGCTCGCCTGGCTGCTGAACAAGAAAGGCGTGACGGCGCCGATTGCCAGTGCTACCAGCCTTTCGCAGCTCGAAAGCCTGGCAAAGGCCGCAAGGCTGCAGCTTTCCAGCGAAGCTATGGCGCTGCTCGACAAGGCAGGCGCCTGAGGAGACAATCAATGACCGTGACGATCCGGGATGCGAGACCTGAAGATGAAAGCCGCTGGCGGGACCTCTGGAAGGACTACCTCGAATTCTATGACGTCACCGTCGATGAAAGCATCACTGATTCCACCTGGCGCCGGGTCTTCGATCCGGCGTCGGCAATCTTCATGCGTGTTGCCGAGGTAGACGGAGCTGTCGCCGGCTTCAGCTTGTCGCTGACGCATGAGGGTACCTGGATCCATGGTAAGGACTGCTATCTCGAGGATCTCTTCGTCGATCAATCGATCCGCGGCAAAGGTATCGGGCGCGCCCTGCTCGACGATCTCGTCGATCTCTGCAGGACGAACGGCTGGTCGCGGCTCTACTGGCATACGAGCGAGAGCAACGCGCGGGCACGGGCACTCTACGACAGCTATGTCGAGAGCGACGGACATATTCGGTATCGTATCAATATCTGAGCGGCGGGAAGCCCCGGTAGAATTCCGAATGGTCGCCCTCCCAGTTGGCCATGCCTGACTTGGTCAGGATACCCAGCGGGCGCACGTAGCTCTGGATGATCCGCCGCGGACGCTCGTGCCATTGAATGTTGAAAGCCCAAAGTTTCGGGAAGAAGCAGAGCGCCGCGTAGGGAAGCTTGTCGTGGATCCACCAGGCAAGCCGCTGCCAATCCTGTTCGTCGCGGTAGGTATCGACCATCCAGGGGACGACAACGCAGGCGGTCGCTCCCATGCAGCCATCGAGATCCCGCATATCCCAGATATGATCGGCTGCCGTCGCCGCATTTGACGAGCAGTTCAGCTTGGCCCTGTTGCCGAAGCCGTTCACTTCGGCGGACCGGTATCCCGACCGGATGTGAAGGCGGCCGAACGTCGCCTGCAGCGGCTCCAGAAGCTCCTCGCAAAGCCGCCTGCCCGCCTCGATCGCCAGTTCCGGATCGTCGGGAATATTCGAAATGCGATAGAAATCGGCGATCTCGGAATGGAGGAAGTCGCGGAAGAAAAAATTCTTCGACAGGCGCGCACGCCCCATGTCTTCCAAAGACTTCATCGATCCCGGCTTTTTCATCAACGCCCTCCTCTTACCACGCAGAGCATCGGCGAATTCGCTGCGTGTTTCCACCCGGTTTCGGCAAAACGGTCGCGATCCCAGGGTTGGTGGCGCGGCGCTGGCCCGCAAAGTAATTCGAGCGACCGCGTGCGCTAGAAAAGCGAAACGGCAGAAAATCGAAACCCCGCACGCGTCATGGATCAATAAAGGCAGCGGATCCGGCGAATAAAACGGCTCGCAACTTATAATACCAAAGGTATTGCGGCTTTCGCACAACCTAGCCTTCTTTTTGCATCGACCGGCACTAGTTAGAAGGCGTGACCGGAAATGGGGGACAAATCATGCCGGATGCCAAGAAGGACAGCGCGAAAGCGATATCAAGCAATCTGTCCGATATCGAAGGCCGTATGCTCGTGCTGGAAATCGTGGCGATGACATCGCTCGCCATGGTGCTCGATACATCCGATCCCGAGAATGCCAAAATCGGTCGAGGCGTGCTCTATCTCATCCGCGAGGCGGTGGAGAAAAAGTGTGAGGAAATGAACCTGTCCGAAGAGGCGACGGATACGGCGCAGGTCTATGTGGAGGAGCTTCTCCAGACAGCGATGCATTCGCTCTTTCCGGAGAAACACTAGAGACAAAGAAAAACAGGCTTCCGCCGGTTTCTCCTTTGATTCTCTGAACCTAGCTTCGCAGCACGCCGCCGGTGAATTTTGTCACGCTGGCGATGATCTTCTGCGTCAGCGCTTCGAAATCTTCGTCCGTCAGCGTCCGCTCGACCGGCTGGATCTGAACTTCGATGGCCACGGACTTCTTGCCCTCGCCGAGCGATGCGCCTTCGAAGACATCGAAGACATTGACGCCGGTGATGAGCTTGCGATCGACGCCGCTGACAGCCTTGAGGATGGCACCTGCTTCAACGGACTTGTCTACAACGAAAGCGAAGTCGCGCTTGACGGCCTGGAAAGCCGAAAGCTCCAGCGCCGGCTTTGTGCGCGTCGCCTTCTTCTTCGGCTCAGGCATGGCATCGACATAAACCTCGAAGCCGCAGAGAGCGCCCGAGACGTCGAGCGCTTCCAGCGTCGAGGGATGGAACTCGCCGAAATAGCCGAGGACGACCTTCGGACCCATCTTGATCGTGCCGGAACGGCCCGGATGATACCATTCGGGACCGCCCTGCTCGATCTGGATATTGCCCATCGGCAGACCGCAGGCTTCGATCACGGCAAGCGCGTCGGCCTTGGCATCGAAGACATCAGCGGGCTTGCCGCCGCCCTTCGCCGCGTTCGACCACATGCGGCCCGCACCGGCCATCGTTGCCGTTCCGCGGCGGATGCCGCCAGCAACGCGGCGCTGGCCTTCCGGCCGGTCGTTTTCGTAGGTGCCGGAGACTTCGAAGATCGCAACGTCGCCATAGCCCTTGTCAGCATTGCGCTGGGCCGCGGTCAGCAGGCCGGGGAGCAGCGACGGACGCATATCCGACATTTCCGCTGCGATCGGGTTGGCAAGCTTCAGCGCCGGCGAACCGCCGCCGAAAAGCTTCGCCTGATCTTCCGGGATGAACGACCAGGTGACGGCCTCCAGCATGCCACGTGAGGCAAGCGCGCGCTTGGCGGTGCGGGTACGGATCTGCAGCGTCGTCAGGATCTTGCCGTTGACGGCAGCATGACTTTCAAGCGGCGCCGGCTTGATCTTGTCAACGCCGTGGATGCGCATGACTTCCTCAACGAGATCGGCCTTGCCATCGACATCGGGACGCCAGGAGGGAACGGCGACCGAAACGCGCTCGCCGGAGCCGGAGACCTTGAAGCCGAGGCGACCGAGGATCGCATTGCTCTCATCGGTCGAGACCTCGAGGCCGGTCAGGCGCTTGACCTCGGAATAAGGGAAATCGACAATCTTGGCTTGATAGCCCTTGTATCCGACAACATCAGCCTTGGCAGGCTTGCCGCCGCAAAGTTCCAGAACCAGCTCGGTGGTGCGCTCGAGGCCCGGGATCATGTATTCCGGATCGACGCCGCGTTCGAAGCGGTAGCGGGCATCGGTGATGATGCCGAGGCCGCGGCCCGACTTGGCGATGTTCATCGGATCCCAGAGGGCCGACTCGATCAGGACATCGACGGTGTTCTCGTCACAGCCGGAATGCTCGCCGCCCATGATGCCGCCGATTGACTCGACGCCGTTGTCGTCAGCGATGACGACGTTGTTGGCGCCGAGCTTGTATTCGCGCTGATCGAGCGCCAGTACCGTTTCGCCATCCTTGGCACGGCGAACTGTCAGGTTACCCTTCACCTTGGCTGCGTCGAAGACGTGCATCGGGCGGCCCTGATCGAAGGTCATGTAGTTGGTGATATCGACCAGCGCGTTGATCGGGCGCAGGCCGATTGCCAGCAGGCGCTGCTGCATCCACTTGGGGCTCGGGCCGTTCTTGATGCCGCGCACGATGCGCAGGCCAAAACCCGGGCAAAGCCTCTCGTCATCGAGATCGAGCGTCACCTTCACCGGCGTCTCGCCTTCGACAGCGAAGGACGGCGCTGGGCGGGTCTTCAGCGTGCCGAGACCGGAAGCGGCGAGATCGCGGGCGATGCCGTAGATCGAAGTGCAGTCCGGACGGTTCGGTGTCAGGTTGATCTCGATCATGGGATCGTCGAGATGGGCATAGGCAGCGAAGGACGTACCGATCAGCGCATCGGCGGGCAGATCGATGATGCCGTCGTGATTATCCGACATGTTCAGCTCCTTTTCGGAGCACATCATGCCGTGGCTTTCGACGCCGCGAATCTTGCCGACGCCAAGCGTCACGTCGATCCCGGGCACATAATCGCCTGGTTGCGCCAGCGCGCCGACGAGACCGGCGCGGGCATTCGGCGCACCGCAGACGATCTGCAGCGGCTTGCCGCCGTTGACGTCAGGGCCGGCATCAACCGACAGCACCTTCAGACGATCGGCTTCCGGATGCTTTTCAGCCGACAGAACCCTGGCGATGACGAAGGGCTTGTAAGCAGCCTTGTCATCGACATCCTCGACCTCAAGACCGATTTCCGTCAGGCGGGCGCAGATTTCATCGAGCGAGGCATCCGTTTCAAGATGATCCTTAAGCCAGGAGAGTGTGAATTTCATAGGTCCAATCCTCCCTTACGCGCTCAGGCCGCCGAACAGCGTCGGCATGTCGAGCGGGCGGAAGCCATAGTGGTTCATCCAGCGGACGTCGGCGTTGAAGAAGTCGCGCAGGTCGGGCATGCCGTATTTCAGCATGGCGATGCGGTCGAGGCCCATGCCCCAGGCAAAGCCCTGATATTCGTCCGGATCAAGGCCGCCGGCGCGCAGCACGTTCGGGTGAACCATGCCGCAGCCGAGGATTTCCATCCAGTCGGTGCCTTCGCCAAACTTGACGATCGGGCCGGAGCGGTCGCACTGGATGTCGACTTCGAAGGACGGTTCGGTGAACGGGAAGAAGGACGGGCGGAAGCGCATCGTCACGCTATCGACTTCGAAGAAGGTCTTGCAGAACTCTTCCAGCACCCAGCGAATATTGGCGACATTGGCCTTCTTGTCGACGACGAGGCCCTCGACCTGATGGAACATCGGCGAGTGCGTCGCGTCACTATCCTGGCGATAGGTCTTGCCGGGGATGATGATGCGGATCGGCGGCTTCTGCGCTTCCATGGTGCGCACCTGCACCGGTGAGGTATGCGTGCGCAGAACCTTGCGCTCGCCGTTCTCATCCGGATTGAAGAAGAAGGTGTCATGCATTTCGCGGGCCGGGTGTCCCTCGGGGAAGTTCAGGGCCGTGAAATTATAATAGTCGGTTTCGACATCGGGGCCCTCGGCGATCGAGAAGCCCATATCGCCGAAGATCGCGGTGATCTCATCGACGATCTGGCTGATCGGGTGGATGCGGCCGCGCTCTGCCGGAGACGAGCGGACCGGCAGGCTGACATCGACGGTCTCCGCCTTCAGGCGCGCATCGATGGCCGCCCGCTTCAGATCGCTCTTGCGCAGGTTGATGGCATCGGTCACCACAGTCTTCAGCGCATTGATCGCCGCACCGCGCGTCTGGCGCTCTTCAGGCGACATCGCGCCGAGCGTCTTCAGCAGTTCGGAGACGGATCCCTTCTTGCCGAGTGCGCCAACCCGCACCGCTTCGATCGCAGGCTCGTCGGCGGCGGCCGCGACATCGGCCAGCAGTTGCTTTTCCAGAGTTTCGAGTTCGGTCATTTTTTCCTGCCTTGCGGGCGTCAATGTGCTTCAGGAAGCGTGTTTCAAGTAACTGGTGGCCATGATGAACTGCCGCAGATCACTACCCATGTGAACGCGGCCAATCAACCGGGCAAACCACAAAAAGGCGCCCAGAAAGCCGGTGAGTTTGTGCAGTTCGTCAATGGCGCCGGCCGGTGCTGCCTCGCACCACGCTTTATAGGCCCGGTCATGGGTTTGACTGCCCAGCCGGGCGCGGCCTGCGATCTGCAGGAAGAGCAGCCAGATGTCGCGCGCCTGCGCCGTTGTCAGCGGCATGACGGTGTCGGGTTCTTCTTCGAAATCCATGAAGCCGATGCGGCCATCCTTGACGAACATGTCGCGCGGAAACGGGCGTCCATGGCACAAACCCTTGGCATGAAGCCGGCCGAGCTCGCCAGCACAGAGGACGAGTAGATCGTCATGGGCTACCGGATCGCTGCCAGCCATTGCGCGCAGCTGCTGTCCGACAGTCAAGCCGACATCGCTGAAAACGACGGCACTGCCGGACGAATAGACAACGCGCGCCGTCGGTACGTCCTTGGATGCGAACATGGTGATACGCCGGATTTCGCGCTGTGCCATGCCTTCGTCATCCAGCGCCGGTGAAGGCCGGAGAAACGGCGCACCAACCAGATTGGCGATCATGCGCTGCAGAAAGACCCAGCGCGAGGTGCACTCCGTGCCATAGCGCTTGATCCAGACAGCACCCTGCGACAGCGGCACACACTCAACCCTGTGTGAACCCGACAGCAGCGCAGTGAGAAGAACCGGAATGTCCTCCTCGCTCAGGCCGCGTCCGGCTTCCAGATTGTCGATAGCGTCCGCCACGTTCCCGTGACTCCCATTTCAAATCGCAAACAAAAACCCGCGCCAGCTAGCCAGCGCGGGTTTAAAAACATCGAAACTGAGGTTCGATAGCGCCGGCTTAGTTAACCGCTGCTTCAAACTCGTTTTTCGTGCCGGCGTCCTTGAGGTACTCAAGGGCCTTCTTGGAAGCATCGACGAGAGCGCCGAATGCTGCAGGCTCATGGATCGCCATGTCGGAGAGAACCTTACGGTCGACTTCGATGCCAGCCTTGTTCAGGCCGTCGATGAAGCGGCCGTAGGTCAGGCCGAATTCGCGGACAGCAGCGTTGATACGCTGGATCCAGAGCGCGCGGAAATTGCGCTTGTTGACCTTGCGGTCGCGGTAAGCGTACTGCTTGGAGCGGTCAACCGCTGCCTTAGCCGTACGGATGGTGTTCTTGCGGCGGCCGTAAAAGCCCTTTGCGGCCTTCAGAACCTTCTTGTGCTTGGCGTGGGCGGTAACGCCTCTTTTTACACGTGCCATTTCATGATCTCCTTAATCTACAACGTTCGCGGAAGAGTCTTAGAGACCGTTCGGCAGATAGTTCTTCACAACCTTGCGGCCATCGGGTTCAGCCAGAACCATCGTGCCACGTGCATCGCGAATGAACTTGTTGCTACGCTTGATCATGCCATGGCGCTTGCCAGCAGCTGCAGCCTTGACCTTGCCGGTTGCGGTGATCTTGAACCGCTTCTTGGCAGAGGACTTCGTCTTCATCTTGGGCATTTTGCTACTCCGTTTCTGTCCTCCCTGCATGTTTCAAAGAAACCCTCGAGCGATGTCCGGAAAACCGGCCGTCGCAACCAGGTGCGGGAGCGTTTGTTGTTGATCTGCGGGCCCGGTGACGAAACCTGCCCGCAAGCATTCGAAACTGCCACGGCATGCCCTGCCGGTCAGTTCGGACGCGCGCTTATAACCGCAGTGTCATGAAAGTGCAACGGGGCGGCTGACGGAATCTTGGCACTCAGGCCGCGGGCATCAGATTCTTCGGCGCGGGCAACGCCAAGGTGACTTCCAGGCCGCCGAGATCCGAGCGCGAAAGGACAATCCTGCCGCCGTAAGCCTCGGCGATATCGCCGGAAATGGCAAGCCCGAGACCGGAACCTGCATGCGCATCGTCAGCGCTGACGCCGCGCTTCAACATCATCGCATAGTTTTCGGGAGGCACGCCAGGGCCGTCGTCGCCGACCCGGAGGATAACGGCCTCGCCTTCCCTGGACGCCGAGACATCGATGCGGGAGCGGGCAAAGCGCACCGCATTGTCGAGAATGTTGCCCATGGCCTCGGCGACATCGGCGGGATCGGCTTCGATGGTCAGCGCCGGATCGATATCGACTTTCCAGCCAACGCCCTTGCCGTTAGTGACGGGCGAGAGAACACTGACCAGCTTTCCCGATATACCGAGAAGCGACGTCGTCGCCATGCGTTCGACACCCATCCTCGCGGCCTGCAATTGCCGGTCGGCCCGCTGGCGCACGAGTTCGATCTGCTGCAGGGCGGTATCGCGCTTGTCATCCGGCAGGCTTTCGACGAGATGGGACAGAACCGTTAGCGGCGTCTTCAATCCGTGCGCCAGATCGCTCGCCCGCGATCGTGCCCGTTCCACGGCGGTTTCGCGCTCCGCCAGCAGAAGATTGATCTCGTTGACCAGCGGGCGGACCTCGTTCGGTCCTTCGGCACCGATATGCGCGCTGCGGCCGGCACGGATATTGGCCACCTCGTTGCGCAGGCGCACCAGCGGCTTCAGGCCGATCAGCCCCTGCAGAAAAGCGGCGGCAAGCAGAAGCAGGCCGGTTGCGGCAAGCATCAGCTGCAGCGGCCGGTGATAATTCGACAGCGCGCTTTCCATCTCGTCCTTGGAGAAAGCCGTATAGATCGTAAAGTGCTTGCGCGCATCACCCTCACCGACGGACATCGCCTTCACGGTGACCAGGATCGTCGTCCCATCCGGCCCTTCGGCTTCGTGAAACCCGCAATAGAGATCCCTGGAGAGGCTATCCCTGGTCAGTTCCTCGTCCCAGAACGAACGCGAGCGGAGCGGCGGCTGAGTGGGGTCGTCGGGCGTTATCTGCCAATAGCGTCCGCCGGCCGGTGTCTGGAAACGCGGATCGGACGGTTCGCTGATCAGCGAAAGCCCGCCGTTTTCGATCGCCAGACGGGCGCCGAGAGCATCCGACACCGCGGTCATCTCGTTCGCATACTGATCGGCCAGATAGTCTTCGAACAGATGACCGAGGACGAACCAGACCAGCGCGAGAGCGACGGCAATCGCGACAAGGGCGCCAGCGGCCAGACGGAAACGCAATGACTTCGTCATCGTGTCTTGCCCGGCAGCACGTATCCGAAGCCGCGGCGAGTTTCTATCGCGCTGCTATCGGTCTTCTTGCGCAATCGCGCCACCATGGCCTCGACGGCATTTTTGGCGGCGTCGTCATCGCGGCCCTGGACCTGGCTCGCAAGTTCCGCTGGCGTCAGCACGGCGCCCGGACGATCGATGAACACGGAGATCATCCGGTATTCGAGAGGGCTCAGATCAAGTTCACGGCCATCGAAGGTCACACGGCGGGCCTGTTCATCCAGCGTGAAGCGGTCGGCCGATTTCACCCGCTGCTGCATCCTGCCTGATCGGCGAAGCAGAGCGCGAAGGCGTGCCAGCAATTCCTCGCTGCGGAAGGGCTTCGGCAGATAGTCGTCGGCCCCGGCGTCGAAACCATCGACGCGTTCCATCCAGGAGCCGCGGGCCGTCAGCACAAGGACCGGCGTTTCGAGACCATTGGCCCGCCAGCGCTTGAGGATCGACAGGCCATCCATGCCGGGAAGACCGAGATCGAGGACGATGGCAGCGTAATCACCGGTTTCGCCCTGCTCCCAAATTTCGGGGCCGGAGTTCAAGGTTTCGACGAGATAGCCTTCGCGTCCCAATGTCTCGGCAAGATGCACCGATATATTGGCGTCGTCTTCGGCCAGCAGGATCTTCATCGGTCACTTGTCCCCGATCACTTCGCCGCTGCGGGCATCGACGCGCAGCGTGCGTATGGTGCCTTTTCCATCCCGAAGCTTGAGCTGATAGACGTCGCTGAACAGCGAGCGGCTGAGACTGACGTCGATGACCCGGCCGTAACGGCGGGAATCGATCTTCTGCAGCAGCGATTTCAGCGGCAGGATGCGGCCTTCGCGCACAGCATCGCGTGCGCGGTCATAATCGGCGCGACCGGAGCCGCTGCCGCTGCTCGTTCCGCGGCCACCGTGATCATCGCCTCCGCCTCCGCCGTCGTCATCGCCGCCGTGGCCGCCATGATCGTCTCCGCCATCGTGGCCGGAGCCTCCCGATCCCGAGTTCGAGCCTGAACCGGATGAGCCGGAGCCGCTCGAACCGCTGCTGCCGGAACTGCCACTACTGCCGCCGCCATCTTTTGCCGCCGCCGGAGACGCAGACAGTGCGGCCGCAACGATGGCGGCTGACAGCAGGAGAGCGGTCGATCTGCGGGTGAAAGACATGCCTGATCCGGACCTCATATACGGCTGATAAACTGAACGCTTACATGCACCCGCACAAGAGGCACAGAAAAGCGGGCTTGAAACGGCAGATGCTCCGCCGGCAAACGGCGGAGCATCGATCTTCCGGGGCGGGCGGAAGAACCAGGCAATTACGGCGCTGCCGCAGGCCTGATGGAAACATTGGTGATTGGGCCGGGGTTACGGACGGCATCGGAGCGGTGCGGCTTCACCTCGACGGTCTGGACGCCGTGTTCCAATTCGACCTCGACTTCCAGCCTGCGGCCCAGCTGATCGACGGCGATAAGCGAACCGTTGAGCAGGCCTTGAAGACTTGCCGCAGAAACCGAGAGCGGAACGCGGGGACGATCGCTGCGGTCATTCTCGCGGCCGCGGCGTCCACTATCATCCGCCCCCGCAGCAACCGTCCGGCCGCCATGGCGATCGCCGCCATTGTCGTCATCGCTTGAGTTGCCGCCACTCCGGCCGCGGCCGCTGTTGCTGCCACTGTCGTGGCCGCCGCCATGGTCGTCGCCGGAGGCATCGTCGCTGCCGCCGCGGCCCGAACTGCCGCTGCCGCCGTCATGACCGCCACGGGCATAGGCAGCCGAGGAAAAGAGGGAATATCCCGAAGGCTGAAGGGCGGGTAGAGCAGCGGCCAGCGCAAGCGCGGCGGCCGAGGCCAGCGTGATCCTTTGAAGACGGGGGGCCATGGTCGTTTCCTTTCCATCCGTGTTTCGATGGAAGGAGCATGACATCTCCAGGCTGACAGGCCGCTGAGAGTGCCTGTCAGCAGACTGTCAGAAAGCGGCCCCAGAAAACACAAAAGCCGCCCTTGCGGACGGCTTCGATGCATCCTGATGGACCGCGCTCACTTGGGCGCGAGCACCATCATCATCTGTCGGCCTTCAAGCTTCGGCTCGGCTTCGACCTTTGCATATTCGGTCGTGTCGGCCTTGACCTGCTGAAGCAGCTTCATGCCCAGTTCCTGGTGAGCCATTTCACGGCCACGGAACTTCAGCGTTACCTTTACCTTGTCGCCTTCTTCGAAGAAGCGGCCCATCGCCTTCATCTTCACGTCATAGTCATGCGTGTCGATGTTCGGACGCATCTTGATTTCTTTGACTTCGACGATCTTCTGCTTCTTGCGCGCTTCGGCAGCCTTCTTCTGGTTCGCATATTTCAGCTTGCCCAGATCGAGAATCTTGCACACAGGCGGCTCGGCATTGGGGGAAATTTCCACCAGGTCGAGACCGGCTTCCTCAGCCATTTTCAACGCCTGATCGGTGGCGACGATGCCCAGGTTCTGTCCCTCTGCGTCAATCAGCTGAACACGGGGTATGCGAATTTCCCGGTTCGAACGCGGCCCTTCCTTAACGGGCGCGTCGGTTTTAAAAGGTCTGCGAATGGTCGTACTCTCCTCGAGTTGTTGAATGCTGCAGCTCGTACTCCCACGGGGGCACAAACGGGGTCTCGTTATCGCTGCAACGGAGTCAGTAGCACGCTTTAGCGGAAAAATCACCCGCTGTCAGCCTGTCAAGAATCTGTTTTATAGGCGGGAACAACAGGAGTTCAGCCGTGTCCGAGACATCCATCGCCCCTCAGCCGAAGTTTATCACCGCCGGAGAGGGTGACGACGCCCGCCAGATCGCCTTCATTCTGCGTCAGGCGAATGCTGAACCGGACGCCCCTCTTCTGCTCTGGCTTTCGGGATATCGCTCGGACATGAGCGGCACCAAGGCCGTCGAGCTTGACAGGCTGGCGGCGGAAACGGGTCTTGGCTGCCTTCGGCTCGATTATTCGGGCCACGGGCTTTCCGGCGGCAAGTTCAGCGACGGGACGATCTCGCGCTGGCTTGAGGAGACGCTCGCGGTTCTCATGCATGTCAATCCGAAGCGCGTCATTGCCGTCGGATCGTCGATGGGAGGGTGGATCGCGCTGCGTCTGGCCCAGGAGTTGGGCAAGATTGCCGATGGACCGAAGCTTGAGGGCATGGTGCTGATCGCGCCCGCGCCGGATTTCACCTCGGATCTGATCGAACCGCATCTGACCAAGAAGGAACGCGCCTCTCTGGAAGAGCGCGACTATTTCGAAGAAAAGTCGGAATACAGCCCTGAGCCCAATATCTATACCCGGGCCCTGATCGAGGACGGCCGCGCCAACAGGGTGCTGACCGGGATGATCCAGACGGGATGCCCGGTTCATATCCTGCAGGGCATGAAAGATCCGGACGTGCCCTATGCACATGCCATGAAGCTGATCGAGCATCTGCCGTCCGACGACGTGGTGCTGACCTTCGTACGCGACGGCGACCACCGGCTTTCGCGGCCGCAGGATATCGAGCGCATGCTTTCTGCGGTCAGCGCGCTTATCCGTCAATAAGCGAATTCGGATGCACGAATAGTATCTCCGGTTGAGAGGATGCCGCGCAAGCCCACCTTCTGTGGCATTTTAACCATGTCCGAGAGTTGTAACTCCCTACCAAGAAGTAACGATTGACTCCGAACGCCCCTCCCCGTTAACTCTTTGTTAATAAATACAAGGGCGATGCAGGGAATACGGGCGTGCGGATCAAGGGTTACCTCGTGGCCATGATGGCCATGCTAGCGATGTCTTCGGCTGCCTTGCCGGCTTCGACATCCAACCTCTCCATGGTTACCGGCGGAGCGACATCGCAGCCGATCGGCCATTACGATTTCTGTCAGATCCACCGCGACGAATGCGACCCGAACCGCAACACTGCGAACATGCAGATGACCCCCGACCAGTGGACGCTGGTGCGTTCGATCAACACGACGGTCAACACCACGATCAAGCCGATGACCGACAAGGAAATCTACGGCAAGGACGAGGTCTGGGCCTATCCGACGACAGCAGGCGACTGCGAAGACTATGCGCTTCTGAAGCGCCGCATCCTCATTCAGCGCGGCTTTTCGCCGGCAAACCTTTTGATGACCGTCGTACGCAAGCCTGACGGTGAGGGGCATGCGGTTCTGACGCTGCGCACCACGGATGGCGATTTCATTCTCGACAATCTGTCGACCAACGTGAAACCATGGTTCGACACGAACTATTCCTTCATCAAGCGCCAGTCGAGCTACAATGCCGGGCGCTGGGTCACCATCGAGAACGGCCGCGACGTTCTGGTTGGTGCCCTGCAATAATCACATCTACCGGTTCTTGGGTGGCCTTCCGAAGCTTGCTTCGGGAGGCCTTTTTCTTTGCCGGGAACTCAACCGTTGCCGATCAGGATGCCGGCGCCGAGCACAAGTCCGCCGCCGAGGACCACCTGGAAGGCGGCGCGCAGGAACGGCGTTTCCATATACTTGTTCTGAATGAAGGCAATCGCCCAGAGTTCGAAGAAGACGACCACGGCCGCGGTGATCGTCGCCGTCCAGAAATGCGGGATCAGATAAGGCAGCGCGTGCCCGAGGCCGCCGAGCGCCGTCATGATGCCGCAGGCGAGGCCGCGCTTGATCGGCGATCCACGGCCGGAAATCTTGCCGTCGTCATGTGCTGCTTCCGTGAAGCCCATGGAGATGCCGGCACCAACCGAGGCGGAAAGGCCGACGAGGAAGGTTTGCCAGGTATCCTGCGTGGCGAAGGCGGCGGCGAAGATCGGCGCCAGCGTCGAGACCGAACCATCCATCAGACCAGCAAGACCGGGCTGGACATAGGTCAACACGAACTGGCGGCGGACACCTTCGTTTTCCTCTTCCTTAACGGTCTCCGGTATGTGCTTTTCTCCGAGCATGCGGGCAATATCTTCATGCCCCTGTTCGGCCAGCGCCAGATCGCCAAGAAGCTGACGGGTTGAGGCGTCGGTCGTCTGCTTGGCCGCCTCGACATAGAAGCGGTAGGCCTGCTCTTCCATGGCTTCCGTCTCGCGCCGCATGGCGTCAAGCGACAGGTTCTTGCGCAGCCAGTCGGGTTTGCGATCGTAGAAGCCCTGCACATGCTCACGGCGGATCAGCGGGATGCGCTCGCCGAAGCGCTGGCGATGGATTTCGATCAGTGACCGCCGATGGGTGCTTTCCACCTCGGCCATGTCTTCGAACACCTGCGCGCTCGCAGGATAGTCACGCTTCAACTGATCTGCATAGGCGAGATAGATGCGCGCATCATCCTCTTCCGAGGCGATTGCAAGTGCCAGGATTTCCTGTTCAGACAGTGATTTGAAGGATCGCTTCTGCGATCTGAAAAGACGTGCCAACATCGGCATGCTCCAGTAATTTAGAATTATTCTAAATCTAAAGAGCGCCGTGGCGGCGGTCAAGATCGAACACGTCCGATTTGACAGATTGCCGCAATCTTCAGTTCCGGCTTTGGCCGCGCGCCGGCAACGCCTATATGAAGGGCGCCGTCGCATACGGCAAAGCCGGGGTGGTTTTAAAAATGAACAACGAATTGCAGGGCCGCGCTGCCCATGTTGCGGCGATCCGCGAGCGTGCGGAAGCCGAGATGAAATCGATCGGCATCGACGATGCCTTTATCGGGACGCTGGTCGAGACATTCTACAGCCGGGTGCTTTTACATCCCGAACTCGGGCCGGTCTTCGATGCGCGGCTTTCGGGGCGGTGGCCGGAGCATATGGAAAAGATGAAAAGCTTCTGGTCTTCCGTTGCCTTTCGCAGCGGGGCCTATGGCGGAAAGCCCGTTCAGGCCCATACCGGCGTCGCCAACATGACGCCGGAGCTCTTTCCCAAATGGCTGGCGCTGTTTGCAGCGACACTTGACGATATCGCTCCGACCCCGGAGGCCAAGGCCTGGTTCATGGCAACCGCGGAGCGCATTGCCCGGAGCCTGACCCTCTCGCTGTTCTACAATCCGGCCCTGGACGATCCGGCGCGCGAGCGCGCCTGACCGTCACGCCTTGCCGGCGAAGAAGGTCGCGCCGGCACTTGCCAGCACCACGAGTGCCGTTCCGGTCATCTGCAGCAGCGTCATCGGTTGCATCAGAATGACAAAGCCGGCGGCGGCGCCGATCGCCGGTTCCAGGCTCATCAGAATGCCGAAAGAAGCCGTGGGCATGCGCCGGAGCGCCGTCATTTCCAGGGCATAGGGCAGAAGCGGCACGAGAAGGGCCAGTCCCGCCATCTCGATCAAGCCGGAGCCATCAAGGTGCGGTACCGCACCCATGAATCCGAAAGGCGTGGCGACGACGGCAGCAACGAGCAGCGACATCGACAGGCCTTCGAAGCCCTTGAAGGTGGCGCCGACCTTCTTCGTCAGCAGGATATAGATGGCCCAGCCGGTTCCGGCACCGGCAGCGAACAGCACACCCGGCAGATTGCCGACCCAGCCTTCACCGTCATAGGCAAGGAACAGCACGCCAGCGGCTGCGACGACGGGCCAGATCAGACGGCGCGTCAATCCATAGCCGAATGTCGCAACCGACAGCGGCCCCAGAAAGTCGATGGCGACGGCAAGGCCGAGCGGAATATGCTGGATCGCCGCGAAGAAGCAGATGGTCATCAATGCCGTGATCGTGCCAAGCACGAGAGCGCTGACCCATTGCTCGCGGCTATAGCGCAGAACCGGCGGGCGAACGATGACTGCGAGGATCAGCGCCGCGAAGACCAGGCGGAGCCAGGAAGCCCCTGCCGGCCCATAGGTTGCGATCGCGTGCGAGGAAAGCGCCGCGCCGAACTGGATCGACGACATCGAAAGAAGGCACATCAGGGCGCCCGTTGCGACGCCACTCGACGGCACGGCTGCTGCCGAGCCGTCCGCATTCAACGCCGTATTTTCAGGCTGTGCGCCCATTGCTTCCTCCCGATTTTCAGCTCTGAATAGGGCTGCAGGACGACGGGGGCAAATTCAAACTTCTGATGCGAGGAGAAGCTCTATTGATGGCTAGCGATTGCGCCCGGTATCCAGCGCTTCTTCGGCATCGTCAGGCGACATCTCAAAAACCTTCTTGCCGATATCGAAACTGAAACCGGCCCGGGCAAAAGCCGACAGTTCCTTTGCCTTGCGCTTCTCATCGAGCTCGCTCTTGCGGAACGGGCCGAAGGCGCGCTTGCGGGCCAGAACGACGGCTGCGTAAAGGTCGTCCGCTTCGGCGACGGCGGCCGCAACCGTCGGCTTGGCCACGCCCTTCTGCGACAGCTTCTGGGCGATCGCGCGCTTCGACTTGCCGTTGCGCATGAGCGAGCGCGTGCCGATCTCGGCATAGGCGGTGTCGTCGAGCGCCTTGTTATCATAGGCAAACGTCACGGCAGACTCGGCGAGCGCCTTGACCTGCGCCTCGCTGATGTCTTCGAACTTCTGCCGCGCCTTGCGGGCGATTGCATCGAACAGCTGCTTCTCCGTATGCATCCGCCGCTCCAGGCGATAGATCGCCGAATTGCGCGCCCATGAGAACATGCGCGGCGTCGGCACGTCGGATGGCGGCGTTTCCTCTTCCAAGCCGTTTAAGCCTCCAGACCCTTAAGCACATTGGCAACATTCAAGCCGATTTCCGGCACGCCGTAACCTCCCTCCATGCAGGTCAACACCGGCAGTCCCGTCGACGCGATCATCGCTCCCATGCGGATGAAATCGTCCGAAGTGAGCTTGAAGAAGGAGATCGGATCACGCTCGAACGTATCGACGCCGAGCGAGACGACGATTGCTTCGGCGCCGAACGCCTTGATGCGACTGAGCGAGCCGGCAAGCGCCGCAGACCATTCGTGCCAGGCCGTTCCGCGCGGCAGCGGATAGTTGGCATTGCTGCCCTCGCCTTCGCCTTCACCCGTCTCGTCCGCATAGCCCCAGAAATACGGAAAGGCGTTGGCGGGCTCGCCATGCAGCGAGGCGAAGAAGATGTCGCCGCGGCGATAGGTGATATCCTGCGTGCCGTTACCATGGTGAAAATCGACATCGAGAATCGCGACCTTCCTGGCGCCGAGATCGAGAAGGCGCTGCGCGGCGACGGCAGCGTTGTTGATGAAGCAATAGCCGCCGAAGAGATCGATGCCGGCGTGGTGGCCCGGCGGGCGGCAGAGCGAGAAGGCAAAGCGATTGCCTGAATTCAGCCAGTCGGCACCCGACATCGCGCATTGCATCGAGGCGATCGCCGCTTCATAGGTGCCATTGGTAATCGCGGTCTCCGCCGCATTGGCATAATAGCCGAGAAGCGCGCCGATGTCGGTCGGCACCCGCAAGGTCGAGCGGCGTACGGGAAAGGACGCCGGGATCGCCTCGCCTTCGGCGCCTGTCGCCGCCCACATGTCCCAAGCCTTGGACAGGAAATCGAGATAGCCGGCGTCATGCACCTTGCGGGCCGTTTCCAGACCATGGCGCACCGGTGCGGCAACATCTGCAAAGCCGGCATCCTTGACGGCATCCAGAATCCATTCGGCGCGGAAGGGACCTTCAAAGGGCGTGACGAGCTGGCCGTTGTGCAACTCGGTCTTCGCGTCACGCAGCTTGTGGTCTTCGGAATAAATGACGCGCATGGCGCATGCCCCTCGTTATGTCGCGGATAAGGCGCGGTGAGGCGCCGATTTGTCAATGGGTGCGGAGCAGCTCAGACAGCCAGCCGCTTGTAGAACAGCGTCGTCGAGCAATAGCCGCCATCCGGCCACATCGCGTATTCAGGAATCACGCCGGCGCGTTCCCAGCCGAAGCGCGGATAGATCGCTTCCGCGTCGCTGCCGGTCGCCGTATCCAGAACCAGAAGATGCTTGCCGTGACGGGCAGCTTCCTGCTCGATCGCCTCCATCAGGAGGCGTGCGAGGCCGTGACCACGCGCCGAGCGGTGAACGAGCAGTTTCTTCAGGTCGCCGCGATGCGGCTGGTTCGGCATCGTGGCAAAACCAACCTGAACGGTACCGAGAATCCGGCCATCGATGACAGCCACGGCTAGCAGATTGACCCCGGCTTCGACGCTCTCGGCGACACCCTGCCAGTAGGGCTCGGCATCCTCGGCCGTATAGGGCTGCATGAAGCCGACGGAGGCGCCGCCCGCGACGCAATCCGCCAGCACATCGCAGAGCTCTGGAATGGCAGCGCGGGCTTCGTCGGCGGTCAAAAGGCGTATCGAAGTCATCAAGTATCTCCTGGATATCATCGTGAACTGCGGCTCAGCACGACGCAGTAACGGGCGGGCTTGCTCGACGGATTGTGGAAGACATGCCCCTCGCCGACAGGCATGAAGAGGCAATCGCCGGGAAAGAGACGGTGAACCTTGTCCCCGGCCGTCATCTCCATCTCTCCCTCGAAGACCCAGATATGCTGGGTCATGCCGTGGCTCGCCGCATGCGGCGGAAAGCTGACGCGGGCGCCGGGCGGAAACTCGACGTCGACGATATCGACGTCCGACGTGGTGCCGGGCGGGGAGACGGCGCGTCTAATATAACCGGTCTCCGGATCCCGCCACACTTGTTGCTCGTGACGCCGGGCAAGCGGTGACGCCGCGCTTTCATCCTCCGCAAAGAAGGTCGAGAGTGAAAGGCCAAGTGCTGCGCAGACGCGCGCCAGAAGCGAGGCCGTCGGGCTTGCCTCAGCGCGTTCGATGCGCGAGATCATCGCCCGGCTGACGCCGGAGCTGGTTGCGAGATCCTCCAGCGTCAGGCCTTTTTCCAGCCGCAGACTGCGGATCCTGGCGCCGATCGCCGCTTCCAGTTCCTGCTCCAACATTCGACCCCATATTTCTACTATACGAGAAATACATGATCCGATGATGGAATCAAGTGGTGCCGGACACCGCCATTTATCCTAAACAAACTCCTGCTTTTCCCCTATGCGTCAGGGGAAGGCGCTGCTATATGGCGCGCATGAGCACCAATTCTACCCGCACTCCGCTTGACCATATCCGCAACTTCTCGATCGTGGCCCATATCGACCACGGCAAGTCGACGCTGGCCGACCGTCTGATCCAGACGACCGGCGGCCTGGCCGAGCGCGACATGTCGGAACAGGTGCTGGATTCGATGGATATCGAGCGCGAGCGCGGCATCACCATCAAGGCCCAGACGGTTCGCCTGCATTACAAGGCGAACAACGGCGAAACCTATATCCTGAACCTCATCGACACGCCCGGCCACGTCGATTTCGCCTACGAAGTCTCGCGGTCGCTGTCGGCCTGCGAAGGTTCGCTGCTTGTCGTCGATGCTTCCCAAGGCGTCGAGGCGCAGACGCTCGCCAACGTCTATCAGGCGATCGACAACAACCACGAGATCGTCACCGTCCTCAACAAGATCGACCTGCCGGCCGCCGAGCCGGACCGCATTCGCGAGCAGATCGAGGAAGTGATCGGCATCGACGCATCGCAGGCCGTGCTGATTTCCGCGAAGACCGGCCTCGGCATTCCGGATGTTCTGGAAGCCATCGTTCACCAGCTGCCGGCGCCAAAGAGCGAAGGCGGCGACAAGGCGCCTTTGAAAGCGCTGCTGGTCGATAGCTGGTACGACACCTATCTCGGCGTCATGGTTCTGGTGCGCATTCTCGATGGCGTGCTGACCAAGGGCCAGACCATCCGCATGATGGGTACCGATGCCAAGTATCAGGTCGAGCGCGTCGGCGTGCTAACCCCGAAGATGCTGGCTGTCGACAGCCTCGGCCCGGGCGAGATCGGTTTCTTCACCGGCTCGATCAAGGAAGTGGCCGATACCCGCGTCGGCGATACGATCACCGAGGACAAGAAGCCGACGGCGCAGGCGCTGCCGGGCTTCAAGCCGGCCCAGCCGGTGGTCTTCTGCGGCCTTTTCCCGGTCGATGCGGCCGATTTCGAGGACCTGCGCGCTGCCATGGGCAAGCTGCGCCTCAACGACGCCTCCTTCTCCTTCGAAATGGAATCGTCCGCCGCACTCGGCTTCGGTTTCCGCTGCGGCTTCCTCGGCCTGCTGCATCTCGAAATCATCCAGGAGCGTCTCGAGCGCGAATTCGATCTCGACCTGATCGCGACGGCCCCTTCGGTCGTCTACCACCTGTCGATGACCGATGGCTCGACGCGCGAGTTGCACAACCCGGCGGACATGCCTGACGTCGTGAAGATTTCCGAGATCGAGGAACCCTGGATCAAGGCGACGATCCTGACCCCCGACGACTATCTCGGCGGCATCCTGAAGCTCTGCCAGGACCGCCGCGGCATCCAGACCGAACTCACCTATGTCGGCAAGCGCGCCATGCTCTCCTACGAGCTGCCGCTCAACGAAGTGGTGTTCGATTTCTACGACCGCCTGAAGTCGATCTCCAAAGGCTACGCCTCGTTTGACTACCATCTGCATGGGTATCGCGAGGGCAACCTCGTGAAGATGTCGATCATGGTCAACGGCGAGCCGGTCGACGCGCTTTCCATGCTGGTCCACCGTTCGGCGGCCGAAAAGCGCGGCCGCGACATGTGCGAAAAGCTGAAGGACCTGATCCCGCGGCATATGTTCAAGATCCCGATCCAGGCGGCGATTGGCGGCAACGTCATCGCCCGCGAAACGATCTCCGCCATGCGCAAGGACGTGACCGCCAAGTGCTACGGCGGCGACGCCACCCGCAAGCGCAAACTTCTGGACAAGCAGAAGGAAGGCAAGAAGCGCATGCGCCAGTTCGGCAAGGTCGACATCCCGCAGGAGGCCTTCATCGCCGCGCTGAAGATGAAGGACGAATAGCGCTTCTCAAATCCAACTGATGCGCATATTCTTTGCGCATCAGCTATGGAGAGCGCCTTGCCTCAACATGTCCGTAAGCCAGCGAATTTATCGCTTGACGAAGAGCTTGTGACACAAGCGAAGGATCTCAAGATCAATTTGTCACGGGCTGCCGAAGATGGAATAGCGCAAGCCATAAAGGTCGAGCGAGAGCGGCTTTGGCGTATTGAAAATGCCGAGGCGATTGCAGCTTCCAACGCCTACGTCGAAAAACACGGCCTGCCGCTGCAGAAATATCGGCAGTTCTAGTGGCACGGTTTCATGTCTATAGCCTTCGCCACAGCGATGCGCTTGTTCTTGACCTACAGTCCGACCTACTTGATGAACTGACGACCCGAATGGTGGTGCCGATGCTGCCGCCGGACGAACTTTCACGTGTCATGCGGCAGCTCAATCCGCAATTTACGCTGCGCGGCAGGCCCTATGTCATGGCCACGCAATTCGCCGGAGCGATTTCGGTCGCGGAGCTCGACGAATCCATCGCAAATCTGACGTCCGAAAGTCACCGGATTATCGCCGCGACCGACTTTCTCTTCCAAGGCTTCTAAGCCGGCTGCGCCATATATTCCTTCACCAGCCCCTCATACGCATCCATTTCGGGCAATGCCGGATAGCTGTGTCTTGCTCCCGTTTCGGCAAAGGCCAGCTTCTCGCTTGTCCAGGTCTCGATGAAGGGCGCGAACCAGCTGGTGTCGTCGAACATCGTGGCGCGGACATTGACGAACCAGTCCATGCCCTCTGGCCTGGTGAACATCCAAGTCATGCAATAGGGGCAGAAATAATGATGCGCCTCGGGGCCGTGAAGGCCACCGATCACGGGCTCGCCCCTGGTGACTTCGAAGCCCTCTGCCGGAATGGCAGCACTCAATGAATAGGCGCTCGACGACATCTTTTGGCAGCCTGTGCAGTGGCACGCCATGGTCAACAGCGGCTTGGCGCTGATCTTCAGCCGAACCTGACCACAGCGGCAACCACCCTCCCAGGGCAACGCGTTCTCGCTCATCCTCTCCTCCTGTTATCTCTTGCTGATCTAGGAAACCTGTGCGGTGCTTCCAGCACTAGTCTCGCTTGACCGACCGGGCGGGATTGCCGACCACGGTTTCGCCCGCAGCAACGTTCCTCGTCACCACTGAGCCCGCGCCGACGATCGCGCCATCGCCGATCGTCACCCCGCCGAGAATGATCGCGCCGCCGCCGATCCAGACATCTTCGCCGATCACGACAGCACGGGCGATCTCGATGCCCTGGCGACGCAATTGAGGATCCTTGTGATGCTCGGCGCAATAGATCTGAACGCCCGGACCCAGCATCGAGCGGCTGCCAATATGCACGCGCCCGGAATCGAGGATCGTGCAGCCGGCATTCAGATAGACGCGCTCGCCGAAGCTCAGATTGATGCCATAGGAACAATGGAACGGCGCCTCGATGAAAACCTCATCCGCCACGTCGCGAAACAAGGCCTTCAGCGCTGGAGCGATCATGCCGCGCGCATCGGGCGCCATCGTATTGTGCTGATGCACCGCATAGCGTGCCGCGATCCGGAGACGATCGAGTTCGGCGTCGAGACAGCAGTACCACTCACCTGCCGCCATCTTCTCGTAGTCGCTGGCCATGGCTGCCTCAGGCGCTCAGGCGGCTGTCTGCAGCGCCTTCCGAGGCGACCGACGGCCTGATGGTGCCGATGAAGGCGCGCGCGATCGCGAGGCCAGCCTGATCGGCATCGGCGGCATGTCTGGCCGCAGTCTGCGGAAACCGTTCGTGCCAGCCGGGCTCGATGTTCTCGAGCAGATCACGGAACTCGGCATTCCATTTGGTCACGACTTCCAAATTGGCTTCGAAATGAAACTGCGTGCCATAGACGGCCCTGCCGATGCGGAAGCATTGGTTGGGGACAGCCGCCGTCGACGCGAGACGGATGGCGCCGGGCGGCAGCGTGAAGGTATCGGAGTGCCATTCGAAGATCGGGAAGCGATCGCCGATCTCGCCGAAGAGCGGATCGGCAAGCCCGTCCTCTGTAACATCGACGGGCGTCCAGCCGAATTCGCGCGTCGCGTCCAGAATATTCTCAGCACCATAGGCACGGGCGAGAACCTGGCTGCCGAGGCAGATGCCCAGCACGGATTTCCCGGCATCGCCGAATTCGCGCATCAAAGCGGTAAGCGCCGGCAGATAGGGATGATCCTCATCATCGACAGCGCTCTGCTCACCGCCGAGCACTACAAGCGCGTCGTAGCCGTCGAGGCCTTCAGGCAGGGCCTGGTCCTTCCACGGACGGAACCAGTCAAGCACCGCACCGGCCTCATGGAGGGCGTCACCCAGCGCGCCGATATGCGTGTTCGGCATGTTTTCAACGACGGCAACCCGCATTTCCATCTCCTGCTTCGTACCTGGAAGTGATCATGAGCAGCAGTGACATGCAAGCAGCCAGATTGCGCGGACCGGGCTAAACTTCTAAATCGGAGAGAGATCGAAAGGAACGCTGCATGACCGACAAAGCCCGTGTGACCATTCTCTATTGCACCCAGTGCAACTGGCTGCTGCGTGCCGGCTGGATGGCTCAGGAACTGCTGCAGACCTTCACCGACAGTCTGGGCGAAGTGGCGCTCATTCCGGGCACCGGCGGCAATTTCGAGATAAGGGTGAATGGCGGCCTGATATGGGAGCGCAAGCGCGACGGCGGCTTTCCCGGACCGAAGGAGCTGAAACAGCGGGTGCGCGACATCATCGAGCCAGGCCGCGATCTCGGCCATACCGACCGCGCATCGCTGGAAAGCTGACGTTCAGTCGAAAGGCGAGTTGCAGGTCTTGTAGACGCCCTCGTAGGTGACGAAGCGGTCGGTCTTCGGATTGTAGGACCGGTACTGGTTGCGGCACCATTCGGCATGCATGCCCTGATCCCTGGCCGCCGGCTGAACCCTGCGGATCGGTGCCGGGTCATAGGACAGCGCCGGCCGCCCTGTGCGTGGCGCTTGCGCTCTCGGCTGATAATAGGTCGGCCCCGTTACGCCGCGCGGCCGGTAGTTCGGCTGCACATAGGCAGGACGATGCCATTGCTGCGGTCCGAAACCGAAGCAGCCGCGATAATCGCACATCGTCGATTGAACATTGATAATATCTGGATTTCGCACCTGAAACGGCGCAGGCACGGGCGCCGCCTGCGCGGCCAGTGGCAGAAAACCGGCAACCAGGCCGAAGATGGTGCTGCGTAAAGCGGACATCAGTGATTCCTTTCCGATGCTTTTCATATAGGTCACGGCATCCGTTCGAACATCGGCAGCGGCAAGCCAAACGTTCAGTTCCCCGTGAACGCGGCCTTTCGCACCGTCCCGGCAATTCTTTTTCACATACTGTCAGGAAAACTTCAAAAACCCTGTTGACAGCAAAGAGCCACCCCCGTACATGGCTCTCCGTCGCCCAGATGGCGGAATTGGTAGACGCGCCAGCTTCAGGTGCTGGTACCCGAAAGGGTGTGGAGGTTCGAGTCCTCTTCTGGGCACCATTCCCATTTAAAAATAGCAGCTTAGGCCGGTAGCAACCGCTTCCGTAAGCTCGCTATTTTTCTCTTCACCACCGTAGATATCGCGAGCCGATCAGCGCCCCGAGCGCGGTAACGGCCGTGGCTGCGGCCGTGTACCAGGTGGCCAGAAACAGCGGGCTGTCGTCGGGGCAATGCCACGCGTAGAGCGCGGCTGCAAGGCCGGCGGAAGCGAGACCAGCGGCTGCGCCGCCGAGGGCTGGGTTTGACGGTGCGGCGCTCTTCAGCGCCCAGAGAAAGCCGGCCAGCGGCGCCAGCGACAAAACCGGAATGAAGAAGACGCAGAAAGCCGCGTTGCGGCCCATCACCGCCGTGCGCCAGGCGTCCTCAGGGATGACCGTTAGTTCGGTTGCGACGCCCACTATCACCAGCGCCAGCGGAATCAGCAGCCCGAGCGCTGAGAGCCTGAGCGGAACGCCGGGGCGGCCGATGCGAAACACGAGGCCGCAGGCGGTGACGGCAAGTGTCAGCGTCGTGACGATCTTGAAGAGAACGCGCGCGGTCTCGATGGCGCTTGCCATGTCGTGGCGAATGCCGATGGTTGCCAGCAGCAGGGCGGCGGAGATGACGAGGCCGCCGAGAAGCGCGCCAAGCAGCATCGGCCCCAGGCGGGTCCGCACCGGCGCGTCCTTGGAAAGCATGCTGATCAGGTCATCGGTCTTCACTCGTCTCACTCCGGTATAAGGCTGCCAGCGACTTCAGGGCGCGATGCAGCGCAACGCGCACCGCTCCTTCCGTCATCTTCAGTCTCTCGGCCGTTTCCCGTATTCCCGCCCCCTCTATCGAAATGGAGCGGACGATATCGCGCTGCGGATCTTTCAACCGCTCCAGCATATGCTCGGCGTCGAGCCGGTCCAGGTTGCCTGCCTGCTCTTCCGCCTCGAGCGTCGCCATGACGTCGTCGATCGGAACGTCGATGTGGCGGCCGCGGCGGCGCAGGCTGTCGATCAGCTTGTTGCGCACGATCGTCGACAGCCATGGCCCGATCGGGCGCGCCGGATCCCACGTGCCGCGCTTGAGGTGGACGGCGAGCAGCACCTCCTGCACCACGTCCTCCGCTTCGCTCGCCGGAGCGCCGAACTGGTCGCAGCGCCGGCGCGCCATTGCGCGAAAGTGGGGCGTCACGGCAGACAGGAAGCGGTGGTAGGCCTGCGTATCGCCCTCGATGGCGCTGCGCATCCAGCCTGCCCATTCCTCTTCACGCGCCGAATGTTTCACCCGACATAGTCCTCTACGGATGGGCACACATTTTTGTTACTGCCGCATCTCAAATATTTCGAACAGACGCGGATGCCTTTGTTTTCAGGGTTTTCGCTTGCCATCCCGTAAACGGCAAGAGCTTCCGGCGCAAAAATTCCAGGACGGCGCTGTAACAACGGCTGCCGCCGCTCCGTAGCCCACCATGCAAGCCAATCACGGCTCGGCAATCTTACGGAGATGAAACCATGAAGAACAGCATCGTCACGCTTGCACTGGCAGGCTCCATCGCTTCGGCGCTCGCAACCATTGCAGCGCCGGCAGCATCCGCCGCCGACAACAAGGAAAAGTGCTACGGCGTCGCCATGAAGGGGCAGAACGATTGCGCCGCCGGCAAGCATGATTGCGCCGGCAAATCGACGGTCAGCTACGACAAGATGTCCTTCAAGCTCGTTCCGGCCGGCACCTGCGTCTCGATGAAGACGCCCAAGGGCCATGGTTCGCTGACCCCGGCCTGACCGTTCCGAACGCCCCCAGAAACTCACCACACCGGAGAAGACCCATGACAAAACTACCTGTCACCGTGCTTGCGGCCTCGGTCGCCACAGCGCTCTCGCTGATCGGCAGCGTAACGACCGCTTCGGCCCAGGATGCCGCGAAAGAGAAATGCTACGGCATCGCGCTTAAGGGGCAGAACGACTGCGCCGCAGGCCCGGGCACGACCTGCGCCGGAACGGCTAAGATCGACTACCAGAAGAACGCCTGGAAGCTGGTGCCAGCAGGCACCTGCATGTCGATGAAGACGCCTGATGGCACCGGATCGCTGACGCAGGGGCCGGCCCCGGTCTGATCTGCTTCCGTCGACAAGAGGCGGCGCCACCGACGGCGCCGCCGGACCAACCGGAGAGAAATGGAATGAAACCCTCCGCACTTGCCGGCCGCCCCGGCGTGGGCTTCAAGCCCGAGCATTTTGCCAGCATCATCGCTGCCCGCCAGCCGGTCGGCTTCTTCGAGGTTCATGCCGAGAATTACATGGGCGATGGCGGGCCACCGCACGCTCAGCTCGGCAAGCTGCGCGAGGACTATGCGCTGTCGATCCACGGCGTCGGCCTGTCGATCGGCTCGATGCAGCCGCTCGATACCGACCATCTGCGAAGGCTGAAAACCGTCTGCGACCGCTATGAGCCAGAGAGCTTCTCGGAACATCTCGCCTGGTCCTCGCATGACACGGTTTTCCTCAACGACCTGCTGCCCCTTCCCTATACGCGGGAAACGCTATCGCGCGTTTCCGATCATATCTCGCAGGTGCAGGATGTGCTGCAGCGGCAGATGCTGCTGGAAAACCCGGCCACCTACCTGCTGTTTGCCGAAAGCACGCTCGAGGAGACCGAGTTTCTGAGCGAGATCGTCAAGCGCACCGGCTGCGGGTTGCTGCTGGATGTCAACAACGTCTTCGTTGCCGCGACGAACCACAATATCGATCCGCGGGCGTATCTTTCCCGCTTTCCGGTTCAGTCCGTGCGCGAGATCCATCTCAGTGGCCATTCCGAAACGGTGGATGACGACGGCGCGCCGCTGCTGATCGATTCGCACGATACGCCGGTCAAGGATCCGGTGTGGGCGCTCTACGAAGAACTGATTGGCCGCACCGGCCCGATCGCGAGCCTCGTCGAGTGGGACAATGACGTTCCGGACTGGCCGGTTCTGAGAGCCGAGGCAGAAGCCGCAGGCGAAATCCTGGCGCGCGCCGCCAAGCTGCGCGCGGCGTGAGGTAAGACCATGTCGATCACCACACAACGACATTTTGCTTCTGCGCTGAGAGACAACGATTTGCCGGTGCCCGCAGAGCTTGTCTCCTGGAATACTGCACAGCCGCCCCGCCGCTTCGGCGTCTACCGCAACAATGTGATTTCGGGTCTGATCGGCGCGATTGTTTCGCGCTTTCCGGTAGCGGAAAGGATCACCGGCGCGGAGTTCTTCGCTGCGATGGCGCACGAGTTCGTGCTGCTTCATCCGCCGCGCTCGCCGTTGCTTCTCTCCTACGGCAATGATTTCGCGGATTTCGTCGAGAGCTTCGAACCGGCACAGGAGATCCCCTATCTGCCTGACGTGATCCGGCTGGAGGCGGCGCGCGGGAGGGCCTATCACGCCGCCGATGCCGCGCCGATGGTGGCGGAGATGCTGGCTTCGGTGCCCGCCGAGCAGACGGCCAGGCTGACCTTCTCCCCTCACCCGTCGCTATCCGTCCTCCGGTCGGAACACCCTGCCGTGACGATATGGGCGATGAACGCCGGAGAGATGGCATTTGGCCCGATCGAGGATTGGCGGGGCGAGGATGCGCTGGTCGTCCGCCCTGAGATGATCGTCGAGGTTCACCGGTTGCCCCCGGGCGGTGCCGTCTTCCTCAATGCCCTCGCGCAAGGCGCCACGCTTGCCGCAGCCGCGGGTGAGGCCCTGTCGCTTGCTGCTGATTTCGACCTTTCCGCCAACCTTGCCGGAGCGCTGCAGGCAGGCGCATTCACCGGCCTATCCACAGGAGCAGACGATGAATGAGAACATGACACTTTCAGCACCTGATGGCCGCGGCTTTGCCCATACATTCAAGAGCGCCGCCGCGCTTCTCGAGCGCATCCCGCACGATCTGATCACGACCATTTCCCGGCTGTCGATTGCCGCGGTTTTCTGGCAATCGGGGCAGACGAAGGTCGATGGCTGGCAGGTGACGGACAATGCGGTTTATCTGTTCCAGACCGAATACAAGCTGCCTCTCGTCGACCCCTGGCTCGCCGCCCATCTCGCAGCCTTTGCCGAGCACTTCTTCCCGCTATTACTGGTGTTGGGACTGGCAAGCCGCCTGTCGGCGCTGGCCCTGCTTGCGATGACGCTGGTGATCGAGATCTTCGTCTATCCCGATGCCTGGCCGACGCACGGCACATGGGCCGTTTGCTTCCTGGTGATTATCGCCAGAGGGCCGGGGCGTCTGTCGCTGGATTATCTGATATCGCGTCATTTTGTCCGCAAAGGGTAATCAGCGAACCGGCTGGTAGTGGCCACGCAGAGGGACCTGCGTGCCCTGAGTGACGAGTCCATCGCGATCGCAGACATAGACGATTGTCGGCATACCGCCGGAGCGGAAGATCCAGTCACCCTGCCGGCGGATATGGCCGGTCCCGGTGTGGCAGGCGTATTGCTCCTCGTCCCTCTTGTCGGCTTGCGCCTTGACGCCCGGCAGATCGGTATAGGGATAAAGCCTCTGGACGCCGGACGCGCCGGACGCGCTCCAATCCGTTGCAGAAGCCTGCAGCGGCAACAGGCCGGTAAGGGCAGCTGCCAGGATCAGTAACAAGGAACGCATCATCATCTCCCTCGGCAGAATGCCCCGGAACTCTTTTCCTGATGTAGGATGAGAGCGCCACCGCATCAAGCGCGGCGGAAATATCCGCGTACCACTGGATGGGCGCAAAGGCTGGCCAGAATGGCAAGCGCTGCGCCGAGCGCGAAGCCTGCGAACAGCCCGCCGAGCAGGCCTGCGATCATCAATGTCTTCTTGCCGGGACCGTCCGGCTTTACCGGCGGCTCGGCTTCGGAAATCACACGAATGTTACTCTGCGGCAGGTTCTGTTCTTCCGCCGTCTGGCTGGAGCGCTTCAGCAACGTCTCGTAGATGTTGCGCACAGCGGTCGCCTTGCGCTGCAACTCGTTGAGTTCCACCTGCTTGTCGGATGCGGTGGCCTGCAGCGCCTTCTGGATATTCAGTTCCTTGGCAACTGCGTCTTCTGCCTTCTTGGCCTGATCATATTCAGCCTTGGCCGAAGTCACCATGCGCTGCAGTTCGCCCTTGATCTCGTCGCGGGTGCTTTGCAGGGACGAACGTGCGGCCTGGAGGCGCGGATGGCGGGCGCCCATCTGGCTTTCGAGGCTGCCGACGATGGCTGCCTGCGTCGCATATTGCTGCCTCAGGCTTCCGAGCGCCGAGTTGACTGAAGAGCTGCCGCTCTCTGTCTGGCCGCTGGCGACGACCGCTTCGAAACTCATGCTGGCGGCGGCATCGGCACGTGTCTTGGCCTGGATCGTCTTGTCCTGAGCGGTGACGAGCAGCGTATTCAGCGAACCGAGCCGCTGGTCGGAGATCAGCTTGCCATCGGTTTCCGACATGTCGTTGTCGGAGCGGAAGCTTTCGACCGCCTGCTCGGCATCCTGCACCTGCTTGCGAAGATCGGCGAGCCGCCCGTCGAGGGTCGCGGTGGTATTTTCGAAGAGCCCGGTTGAGGCACTGCTTTCCTCCTGCATGAAGGAGGCAACGACCTGGTTTGCCAGTTTGGCCGACTTTTCCGGGTCATGGGTGACCGCCGTCAGCGAAACCACGTAGGTGCCGGTCTGGCGGGCGATGGTCAGCGACTTCTGAAGTGCGCTGATGACAGCCGCGTCATCCGTCCGCCCGCCGTTGAAATCGGGATCCTCGTTGAGCTTCATAGTGTCGGCAACGCGCTTCAGCACATTGCCCGAGGTCAGGATCTGCACCTGGCTGTCGATCATCGACGAAATCATTTCGGGCGAGATCGTCGATTGCTGCGTGGAAGGGTCGGCAAGCCCGATCTGCCGGGGATCAAAATAAAGGCTGGCCGTTGCCGTGAATTTCTGCGGCAGCATCGGCAAAACGGCAGCGCCTGCGACCGCGCCGAGTGCGGCGAGTGCGGCAATGAGCAGTTTGCGGTTCCAGATGGCGAAGATTGCCGAGCGGACATCGAGCAGCGGTTCATCGGCACGGATAACGGCGATGACGGGCTCAGGACGGACGACCGCCGCTTCAACCGCTGCCGGAGCGGGCGGCGGTGCAGGCTGCGGAGCCGCGGGCTCGATACGCGCTGCCTCGGGCTCCTGCGGCAGTTCGGCAGTTACCTTGGCAAAATCGGAGGGGCGCAGCACGGGCGAACGCGGACGCACGGGTTCGGATGCAGCCTGCGCGGGCTCGAAGCTCCGCCAGCCCGGCAACCGGCTCACCCTGTTCCTGTCGAATTGGCTCATCAGCGCTCTCGTGGCCCGCCGGCAGACTGCAGCGGAGGTAGGTTAATTTTAGAAATCCTTAGCTAACGGACCGTTAAGATGCGCCCACCGATATTAGCGGCTACTTCTGAAGCCTGGGAAAACCATGAGAGCCACCTCCTGCCACTGGCGCCGCCTGCTGACGATTGCCGCAGCGCTTCTGCCCCTGCAGGCGAGTGCTGCCAGCACTGCGGGGCCATGCCTTCGGGGCGTCAATCTCTCCGGCGCCGAATTCGGCAACCCCGATGGCACGGTTTTCAAGGACTATGCCTATCCGTCCGAAGAAACCGTTACCTATTTCCAGAAGAAGGGCATGAACACGGTGCGCCTGCCGTTCCTCTGGGAGCGGCTGCAGCCGGAGCTTGGCCAATCCCTGAACGAAGACGAGCTTCAAAGGCTGAAGGATGCGGTGGCGCTGCTGCGCAAGCACAAGATGACCATCATCCTCGACCCGCATAACTACGCCGAATACAAGAAGACGCAGATCGGCACCGCGCCGGTGACGACGCTCGCCTTTGCCGATTTCTGGACACGCCTGGCGGCTGAATTTTCCGATCAGGACGACGTGGTCTTCGGGCTGATGAACGAGCCGCACGACATTTCTGCAGCCAAATGGCTAGAGGCCGCCAATACCGCCATTCGCGGCATCCGCACCGTCGGCGCCAGGAACTATATCCTCGTTCCCGGAACGCGCTGGACCGGCGCGCATTCCTGGCAGAGCGGCGATGACGATGCCAACGGCACCGTGATGCTCGGCATCAAGGATCCGCGCGAGAATTTCGGCTACGAGGTTCACCAGTATTTCGACAGCGACTCCTCAGGTACCAAGGACGAATGCAGCGGCAACGCCAGCGCCAAGCAGGCCATTCTCGACATGTCCGACTGGGCCCGCAAGAACGATACCCGGTTGCTACTTGGCGAATTCGGCGTCTCGCAGGCACCCGAATGCGTTGCGGGGCTGAAGGATGTGCTCTCCGCCATGCAAGACAATGCCGACGTGTGGCTCGGCTGGACGTACTGGGTGGCGGGCGACTGGTGGCCGGAGACCGAACCGCTCAACGTACAGCCGCATGACGGCAAGGACCGGAAGCAGCTGGCAGCCTTGCAAGCCGCCGCCAAGGCGCCCGCAGCCGCCAAAGATGCATGCGTGCTGATGGGCAAATGACGCGATGAAGGCGGCGGGCACAGAAACGGTCGAACCGATACAGTGGGGCATTCTCGCCGCCGGCGTGCTGTCGGTCACCTACAACGCCATCCTTGCCTTCATCAATCACAACATCATGCCGCTTTCGCCGGCCTATGTGGTGATGAGCGAAATGCTGATCCTCGGCTACAGCTTTGCGTTCATCCTGCGAAAGGGAATTTTCGAGGAGGATCTCGTCCCGCTTGGCTACCTGCTGGCGACGATCATACTCACAGTTTACGTCATGGCGATCAGCAAATCGGCCTATGTCGACCATCTGCGCAATATCCTGATCGTCTTTGCCTTTGTCGTCATGGGGCGCTGGACAAACGAGCGAACGCTGAAGCTGGTCTTCAAGATCTGCTGCCTGGCGGTTCTTTCGGTGCTGATCTGCGAAATCGTTTCGGTGACGGCCTATGTGGCGCTCTTCCATCCCGCGGAATATTTCGAGAATACGCGCGGCGTGCCGCGAGCGACTTATAGCGATCTCGGCCTGTTTCGCGGCGCGCTCGGCTTTCCCGATCGCTTCTCCTTCGGCATCATCGACCACCGCTCGTCATCGATCTTCCTGGAACAGGTTTCGCTGGCAAATTTCTGCGGTGTGATGGTGATCTATCTCGTCAGCTTTTCGAACCGGCTGACGTTCTTCGATCGCATGATCTCCGTGGCGACTGTCGTCCTCATCCTGCTCACCAATGACACCCGCACCATGCTGATCTTCAGCGTCGTCTGCCTTGGCGGCTATGTCATTTATCCCTGGCTGCCAAAGATACTCGACTTCTTCATGATGCCCGGGATCATCGTCGTTGGCTTCATTATCCACGCCTTCAAACCAAACGCGCATGACGACGACTTCGTCGGCCGCATCAGCGGCACGGTGCGCAACATTATCGCCATGGACCTCCCGGCGACGCTGGGGCTGGAGCTCGAAAAGGGACTGGGCTACGTCGATAGCGGCTATGTCTTCATCACCTACAGCGCGACGATCTTCGGGCTCCTTCTTTTCTGGCTGTTCGTTTCCTTTTTCCCGGCGGGAGAGACGCCGAACCAGAAGCGTCTCAGCCATTCGCTGTCGCTCTTCATGTTCCTCAATCTGATGATCGGTTCGACAGCGATCTTCTCTATGAAGACCGCAGGGGTGGCATGGCTGCTCGTCGGCTTCCTGAAGGTCAACGAGGGAACACGCCGGGCGGCGCCTCCGGCGGCCGGCCCTGCCGTGGTGGCCGCTGCCGTCAGATAGCTGCGCGGCGGGGATATGCGACGCCGCAAGCGGAACGGACTTTCTTCAAGTCAGCGGTCATTGATAGATGCATCGACAGAATGCGGGAGCTTGCAAGCGCCTGATAGCTTGCCTTGCAAAATGTTGCACGAATGAAAGAGCCGTGGCCTATTCGACGGGCGACGTTTGATCTAAGCAGCCTGCCGGCGAAGCCGCGAGAGGGAAGACGGACATGACGAACTATGTTTTGACGGTGACGTGCAAATCGACGCGCGGAATCGTTGCGGCGATTTCCAACTATCTTGCCGACAAGGGCTGCAACATCGTCGACTCCAGCCAGTTCGACGACCTCGACACCGGCAAGTTCTTCACCCGCGTCTCCTTCATCTCCGAAGAGGGTGTGAAGCTGCCAGCCCTCGTTGAAGGCTTCAAGCCGATCGCCGAAAAGTTCGAGATGGACGCCGAGATCCACGATGGCCAGAGCCGCATGAAGGTGCTGCTGATGGTGTCGCGCTTCGGCCATTGTCTGAACGACCTGCTCTATCGCTGGAAGATCGGCGCGCTGCCGATCGACATCGTCGGCGTCGTATCCAACCATTTCGAGTACCAGAAGGTCGTGGTCAATCACGACATCCCTTTCCACCACATCAAGGTGACCAAGGAAAACAAGCCGCAGGCCGAGGCGCAGATCCTCGAGATCGTCGAGCAGACCGGCACCGAGCTGATCGTGCTCGCCCGCTACATGCAGGTCCTTTCCGATGCAATGTGCAAGAAGATGTCCGGCAAGATCATCAACATCCACCACTCTTTCCTGCCGAGCTTCAAGGGTGCTAATCCCTACAAGCAGGCCTATGAGCGTGGCGTGAAGCTGATCGGCGCGACGGCGCATTATGTCACCGCCGATCTCGACGAAGGCCCGATCATCGAGCAGGACACGGCCCGCATCACCCATGCGCAGTCAGCAGACGACTATGTCTCGATCGGCCGCGATGTCGAGAGTCAGGTTCTGGCCCGCGCCATCCATGCTCATATCCACCACCGCGTCTTCCTGAACGGCAACCGCACGGTCGTCTTCCCGGCAAGCCCGGGCTCCTACGCATCCGAACGTATGGGCTGATTGCGCCCGAAAGGCGTGCTGCCAGACGCTTGCCCATAGCATGCATTCGATTATCTGCTTAGTGTGAACAATCGAATCATGCCCTGGGGGATGCGATGACCGACGAAGCGCTCACCGATCGTATGGAGCTGCCGCGACCGGACGTGACGCCGGATGAAGCCTTAAGCATCCTCGAAACCCGCTACGGACTGTCGGGTACGATCATAGAGCTCGGCAGCCAGCAGGACCGGAACTACCGGCTCGACACCGGCAACGGCCGCTTCGTCCTGAAGATCTGCCACATGGCCTACGAGACTTTGGAGCTCGAGGCGCAGAATGCTGCCATCCACCACCTGACCACGATCGAAGGCGCACCGCGCGTGCCGCGGCTGCTGACATCGACCGACGGGCAGGAAATCATTGCGGTGACCGTTCGCGAACAGACCTATCAGGTTCGCGTGCTCGAATATCTGGAAGGCGAAAGCCTCACCCATCGCAAATATCTGCCGAAGAATTCGGTGACGGCTCTCGGCGCCCTCTGCGCCCGTTTGGCCCAGGCGCTCGCCGATTTCGATCATCCGGGTCTTGAGCGCAGTCTTCAATGGGATCTGCGACGGGCCGGACCTGTCGCCGTCCAGCTTCTGTCTGCTATCACCGACAGCGCGGCCCGCGACCGGATTGCCAAGACAATGGTGCTTGCCGTCCGCCGCATCCAGCCGCTGGCCTCGGCGCTTCGCGTTCAGGCCGTCCATCATGACGTGACCGACGACAATGTCGTCAGCCTTCCCGATGCCCATGGCCGGCTGATCCCCGACGGGGTGATTGATTTCGGCGACATCATTCGCGGCTGGCTGGTTGGCGATCTGGCCGTGACATGCGCTTCGCTGCTGCATCACGCCGATGGCGATCCGCTCTACATCTTGCCGGCCGTCAAGGCCTATCACGAGATCTACCCGCTGACGGCGGAGGAACTGAAGGCGCTCTGGCCGCTGATCGTGGCGCGCGCCGTCATCCTGGTTGCCAGCGGCGAGCAGCAGATTTCGATCGACCCTGGTAATGACTATGCCCGCGGCAATCTGGAGCATGAACGCATCATCTTCGACACGGCGATGTCGGTGCCATTCGAGCTGATGGAAGCGGCAATCCTGAAGGTTGGCGGGATCGAGCCCACGCTTCCCGACAATGCATCCTGGCTGCCGCTTCTGCCCGATATCAACACGGCCGACATCACCTATCTCGACCTCGGCGTGCAAAGCCGCCATTTCGCCGGTGGCAACTGGCTGAATGCGGAGATGGACTGGCGGCTGCTTGCCCGCGTCGCCAATGACAGCGGCGCTGCGGCAACGCGATACGGCGAATACCGGCTTTCGCGCGCCAGCACGCTGAGCGCCAGGCCGCACTCCACCTTTGCGCTGCATAGCGATATCTGCCTTTCCGGCGGCAACCCGGTCGCGGCTCCCTTTGCGGGGCGGATCGATCTGAAAAACCATCATCTGGTGCTCGCGGGCACAGGTGTCAGCCTGCATCTCGACGGCATCGAGCCCACGGTGGAGGATGGTGCCGAGATCGAGGCCGGGCAGGTGATCGGCACGGTTTCGGGTGACAGCGCTTCGCTCGGTGGCCTGCGCATCCAGCTTTGCACCGTTGCCGGCCTGGAGCCGCCGCTCTTTGCCACGGCAGGCGATGCCGGCGCCTGGGCAGCCCTTTGCCCCTCGCCTTCGCTGCTACTCGGCGATGGCTGCAATGCGCCGAAGCCCGATACAGAGGGCTTGCTTTCCAAACGGCAGGCGCATTTCGCCAAACCGCAGAAGAATTATTACGACCGGCCGCCACAGATGGAGCGCGGCTGGAAGGAGCACATGTTCGATGTCGAGGGCCGCGCCTATCTCGACATGGTCAACAACGTGACGATTCTCGGTCATAGCCACACGCATCTCGCCGACGCGATCGCCGACCAGTGGCTGAAGCTCAACACCAACTCGCGCTTTCACTACGAGGCGCTTGCCGACTTCTCCGAGCGTCTCGCGGCACTCGCGCCCGAAGGATTGGACCGGGTCTTCCTTGTCAACAGCGGTTCGGAAGCCAACGATCTGGCTCTGAGGCTTGCCTGGGCGCATAGCGGCGCGCGCAACACGCTTTGCCTGCTTGAAGGCTATCATGGCTGGTCAGTGGCGAGCGACGCGGTCTCTACGTCGGTGGCCGACAATCCGCAGGCGCTCTCGACGCGCCCTGCCTGGGTTCATCCGCTCGCAGCGCCGAATACCTATCGCGGCGAATTCCGCGGGCCGGAGTCAGCGCGCGATTATCTGGCCGCCGCCATTCCGGTGCTGCAGGCGATCGACAATAGCGGTCAGGGGCTGGCAGGCGTCATCGCCGAGCCCGTCTATGGCAATGCCGGCGGCATTCCGCTGCCCGAGGGTTATCTCGCCGGTCTCTATGCCGAAGTTCGCGCCCGCGGCGGCGTGTGCATCGCCGACGAGGTACAGGTCGGTTATGGCAGGCTTGGCCACCACTTCTGGGGCTTCGAACAGCAGGGCGTCGTTCCCGATATCATCACCATCGCCAAGAGCATGGGCAACGGCCACCCGCTCGGCGCCGTGATCACCACGCAGGCAATCGCCGATTCGCTGGAGCGCGAGGGATATTTCTTCTCGTCTTCCGGCGGCAGCCCGGTCAGCTGCGTCGCCGGCATGACGGTGCTCGACATCCTGCGCGAGGAAAACCTGCAGGAGAACGCCCGCGAGGTCGGCGATCATCTGAAGGCGCGGCTTGTAAACTTGATCGAACGGTTTCCGATCGCCGGTGCCGTCCATGGCATGGGCCTCTATCTCGGCCTCGAATTCGTTCGCGACAGGGAGACGCTGGAACCGGCAACAGGAGAGACCGCGGCGATCTGCGAACGCCTGCTGGAGCTCGGGGTTCTCATGCAGCCGACCGGCGATCACCTGAACGTGTTGAAGATCAAACCGCCGCTGTGCCTGACGATCGAGAGCGCCGATTTCTTTGCAGACATGCTGGAAAAGGTGCTTTCCGAAGGCTGGTAGTAAGCCCGCCGAGCATTAACGAATTCGGTCATTTCGCGGCATACCGCTTTTTAATGAATTGCACCATTGCCGGAATCAGACAGGCTTCCTATGTCTGCTGCGGTGATCGAAGGAGCTGTTCGACCGTCACGTGAATTGCACAAAGTCTTGATAAGTTCTTTCTGCCAATTCGGATATGATGGAATGAAATTGTTCCGATCGCCGACATTTTGACACGTTTCGGAATATGTTTCTGACTGACGATCAGCTATTCTCTACTAAGTAAGTAGATTATTGGAAGTCAGTCATCGCCGGTCCCTGCTCTACGGGACCATCACGAGTGCAACGCTAACGCAAGGAACGAGACATGATTGAAATCGATATTCTCGCCTATCTCCTTGGGCGCCCTGTGCTCGGCAATGACCGTCCGGGCGCCCTCTCCCGCCCGAACTGTCGAATGTGACGTTCGTCCCCCTTTCAACGGTACAAGACAAGTCAATTCGCCGTCGCTCGCGCAGTCCGCGCGGCAGGAGTTCTACGCATGAAAAAGCAAGTCATAGAATATGCAGGCGTTCCCGTCGGGATCGTCATTCCGGATGAAGACCGGCTGAAATTCATCGCCGTGAAGTTTCACGTGCACGACCTCGACGAGCAGCATTTCCGCTCGCCCGACGAGGTGAAGCTCGCGATTCACGACCTGATGACCCGCCGTCATCCAAAGCCGCTGCATGCCTGATTGCAGGCACGGGCTTCCCCAATTCGTTTCTTCGGAAGATTTCTGACCGGCCCCATCACATGGGGCCGGTCTTGTTTTTTGCCTGTTGTTGCGCTCCTAATCGCCGCACTCACCGGGGGCCGATCTTGCTCAATCTCATTACCGATATTGCCGGAATTTCCATCGGCCATGCCACCGACCTGAGGCTTGGGTCGGGCGTGACCGCCATCCTTTTCGACGAACCGGCCGTGGCGTCGGGCAGCGTACTCGGCGGTGCGCCCGGCGGACGGGACACGGCGCTGCTCGATCCGTCGATGACCGTCGAAAGGGTCGATGCCTTCGTGCTGTCAGGGGGCTCGGCCTTCGGGCTGGATGCTGCGGGTGGCGTTCAATCCTGGCTGCGGCAGGCCGGGCGCGGTTTTGCCGTCGGCGACATCCGCGTGCCGATCGTGCCGCAGGCGATCCTGTTCGACCTCCTGAATGGCGGCGACAAGGATTGGGGGCTGCACGCGCCCTATCGTGACATGGGCTACGACGCCTGCCGGAATGCCGCCAAGGGCGTTTTCGATCTTGGCACGGTGGGCGCGGGAACCGGTGCGACGACCGCGACATTCAAGGGCGGGCTCGGTTCGGCCAGCGCGCTCGGCAGCGGCGGGCACGTGATCGCCGCCATCGTCGCCGTCAATGCGCTTGGCTCGGCAACGATCGGCAGCGGCAAGCATTTCTGGGCCGCGCCTTTCGAGCAGGATGGCGAGTTTGGCGGGCTCGGAATGCCTTCGTCCATAGACCACCGGATGCGTCTCAAGGGCATGAATGCGCCGGCGACGACCATCGGTGCGATCATGACCGACGCGGTGCTCACCAAGGCGGAGGCGCATCGCCTGTCGATCGCCGCGCATGACGGACTGGCGCGGGCGCTGCTCCCCGCCCATCTGCCGCTCGACGGCGATACCGTCTTTGCCGCAGCGACAGGCGCCAAGCCGATCGAAACGCCCGGGACCTTCATGGAGCTTTGCCATCTCGCCGGTATCGTCATGGCCAGGGCGATTGCCCGCGGCGTCCACGAAGCAACGGCGCTGCCGCACGAAGGAGCGCAACGCGCCTGGCGCGACCTCTAGCCTCGTTCGGCGCGATTGCCTAAAGAGAAGCGCAGAGCAGAAGGCGGGAGAGACGCATGCAGATCCGGGCGCTGATGTATTTCGACGAACTGGTCAGAACCAGCTCGATGCGCCAGGCGGCGGAGAACCTCTCCGTTGCACCGACAGCCGTCAGCCGCCAGATCGAAAACCTCGAGGAATTCTTCGGTACGCCGCTCGTCGAACGCAGCGCCCGCGGGGTGACGCTGACGGCCGCCGGTGAACTGCTGGCCACCCGTGCCGGGCGGACGCTGCGGGAGCTCGAGCATGTTCAGCAGCTGATCGAGGACCTGAAAGGGTTGGAGCGTGGCCGGGTAACGATCTTTGCAAACGGCGCCATCGTCGCCAGCCTGCTGACCCCGGCGCTGGCCGAATTCGGGCGAAGCTATCCGAATATCCGCTTCGAGGTGATCATCACCAGCGCGCGCCAGGCGATCGAGGCGGTCAATTCCGCTCAGGCCGACATGTCATTGACGCTCTTTGCGCCCGCGACGACAGAGGCCAAAGTCATCGCCCGCTCGGAAATCGCCTATGACGTTATCGCCTCCAGCCGGCATGCGCTTGCCGGCCTCAAGGAGGTGACGCTGCGCGAGCTTGCCCGCCATACACTGGCGCTTCCCGAAAAATCTTTCGGTTTCCGGCAAAGCTTCGATGCCGCCGCCGGGCGTCAGGGTCTGACCATCGAGCCGGCATTCACCGTCAGCGCGCTTGAGATGCTGAAGGAACTGGTGCTGAGCGACATGGCGGTGACGCTGCTGCCGCAGCTTTCCGTGCGGCGCGAGATCGAGGCCGGGGCGCTGACGGCCATAAAGCTCGCCGCCGAAAGCGCGATCCGCACCCATGCCGAACTCTCGATCGCGCCGGACCGGCAGCTTTCCTTTGCCGCAGCGAAACTCAGCGGCTTTATCGAGGATTTCATGCGCAGCCAGCTGAAGGCGAGCTGAGGCTCCGGCAGGCGTGCTCTTGCGTTGCCCGCCGTTTTAGTGTGTATCGCTTTTCGATACGCAGAGAACACAATTTGTGTTCGCCGAAACCGACGGGATATCGATGATCCGCCTTGCCCCCTCCGTCCGCATTCTTCCCCTTCTCGCCGTTCTCTACGCTGCCGCTCCCGGTGCAATCATCCCTGCCGATGCAGCGCCGAAGACGACACTCAATCTCGGCATGGGCGTGGAACCGACCGGGCTCGACCCCACCATCGCGGCGCCTGTCGCAATCGGCCAGGTGACATGGCAGAATGTCTTCGAGGGCTTGGTGTCGATCGACGAGAGCGGCAAGGTGCAGCCGCAGCTCGCCAGGAGCTGGGACGTGTCCGCAGATGGCCTGACATACACATTCAAGCTGCAGAGCGGCGTTACCTTCCACGATGGCGAAATCTTCGACGCGGGTGCGGCGAAATTTGCGCTCGATCGTGCCCGTGGCAAGGACTCAGTCAATCCGCAGAAGCGATTCTTCGCCTCGATCGCGTCGATCGATACGCCGGATGCCGAAACGCTCGTTCTGCATCTGTCTGCACCCACCGGCAGCCTGCTCTACTGGCTCGGCTGGCCGGCATCGGTGATGGTCGCCCCGAAATCCGCTGACAACGACAAGACTGTGCCTGTGGGCACTGGGCCATTCAAATTCGTCAATTGGGCGAAAGGCGACAAGGTCGAGCTGGCGAAGAACGAGACCTACTGGAACAAGCAGGTTTCGGTGAAGCTCGACACGGTGACCTTCCGCTTCATCGCCGATCCGCAGGCGCAGGCTGCGGCCCTCAAGGCTGGCGACATCGACGCGATCCCGGAATTCGCGGCGCCGGAGCTGATGAGCTCATTCGACGGCGACCCGCGGCTGACGACAAAAATCGGCAACACCGAACTCAAGGTCGTCGCCGGCATGAACAACGCCAGGAAGCCCTTTGACGACAAGCGGGTCCGCCAGGCGCTGATGATGGCGATCGACCGGCAGACGGTAATCGAGGGCGCGTGGTCCGGTCTGGGAACGGCGATCGGCAGTCATTACACGCCCAATGATCCCGGCTATCAGGACACGACGGGCGTGCTGGCCTATAATCCGGAGAAGGCCAAGGCGCTGCTTGCCGAAGCCGGCTATCCCGAAGGTTTCAGCTTCACCATCAAGGTGCCGCAGATGGCCTATGCGCCACGCAGCGCGCAGGTGATGCAGGCGATGTTCGCCGAAATCGGCGTGACGATGAACATCGAGCCGACGGAATTTCCGGCGAAATGGGTGCAGGATGTCATGAAGGACCGCGCCTTCGACATGACCATCGTGGCTCACGCCGAACCGATGGATATCGACATCTATTCGCGCGATCCCTACTACTTCAACTACAAGAACCCCGGCTTCAACGCCCTGATGACAAAGGTGCAGCAAACGGCGGACCCGGCCGAGCAGAACCGGATCTACGGCGAGGCCCAGAAAATCCTGGCAGAGGACGTGCCGGCGCTTTATCTCTTCGTGATGCCCAAGCTTAGCGTCTGGAACAAGAAGCTGACAGGCCTTTGGGAGAACGAGCCTATTCCGTCCAACGTTCTGACGAATGTTTCGTGGACGGAATAATCGCTATTCTGAGTTCGCAGCGGTACAGACGATCTTGGGTTGGTTAGATGCCGGAACTTGTTTGCGCCCTTCATCTTTCCTCACTCCTGTGCTTGCCACAGAAATCCAATGCGCCCCAGTTCTGGGGCGTGGCAGACCGCGCCGACGCACGGTGGCTGGATCGCTGTGACGAGCATACAGATGCGGGAGCGTGGAGAGTACGCGCAGGCATTGCCAGGGCGGCGATCGCATGATGTCTCTACTTGCCCGCCGTATAGCCGGTCTGCTGCTCACGCTGGTCATCGTCTCCTTCCTGATCTTCTCGGTCATGGACCTGCTGCCGGGTGATCCCGCGTCGATCATGCTGGGCACATCGGCAGCACCCGACACACTTGCAGCCTTGCGCCATGAACTCGGGCTCGATCAGCCCCTGATCCTGCGCTACGGGCATTGGGTGGCCGGCGTTCTCAGCGGTGATCTCGGCCAATCCTATACCTATGGCGTTCCCGTTGCCGGGCTGATTGCCGAACGGCTGGCCGTCACCCTGCCGCTGGCGATCTTCGCGATCGCTCTCTCGATGACGATTGCACTGCCGCTCGGCAGTTTTGCCGCGGCCCGGCGCGGCGGGATCGCTGACGTCGCCGCAACCCTGTTTTCGCAGATCAGCATCGCCGTCCCCGCTTTCTGGGTCGCCCTGCTGATGATCATTCTGTTTTCGACGTCGCTTGGGCTGATGCCGGCTGGTGGTTTCCCGGGATGGGGACATGGCATCTGGGCAGCACTGCAGGCGCTCGTCATGCCCGCCGTGGCACTCGCCTTGCCGCAGGCCGGCGTGCTGACGCGGGTGACACGGTCGGCGGTGCTCGAGGTGCTGCACGAAGACTTTGCGCGCACGGCAACGGCCAAGGGGCTTTCATCCGCCGCCGTGCTCTGGCGGCATGCGGTGCCGAATGCGCTGGTGCCCGTCATGACGATCCTCGGGCTGCAGTTTACCTTTTTGGTCGCGGGGGCAGTGCTGGTCGAAAACGTCTTCAATCTTCCCGGTCTCGGACGCCTGGCGCTGCAGGCGTTGGCGCAGCGTGACATCATCGTCATGCAGGACGTCGTGTTGTTTTTTGCGGCGCTGGTGATCGTCATGAATTTTGTCGTCGACATGTCCTATCTGGCCATCGACCCGCGGCTGCGGAGGGCGGCGTGATGGCAAACATCTCTGCGGGCACCATGCCGCCGGCCAGAAAAATTAGCCGGCAAATTACATTGCCTGCTGGCATATTGATCGTTGGCGCGCTGGTGACGGTCGCGGTCCTGTCCCTGTTCTGGACGCCGCTGCCGCCGGCGAAAATGCAGATCGTCCACAAGCTTCAGCCGCCGCTCGCCTATGGTTTGCTCGGCACGGACCAGTTCGGGCGCGACATGCTGTCGATGCTGATGGCCGGGTGCTGGAATTCTTTGTCGATCGCCCTCACTTCCGTTGCGATCGGCGGCGCGATCGGCTCGATCATCGGCATTTCCGCCGCAGCGATCAGGGGCGTTTTCGAAGCCCTGCTGATGCGGGCTTGCGACGTGATTTTCGCCCTCCCCCCGATCCTTTCGGCGATGATCCTCGGCGCGTTTCTCGGAACCGGGCGCTTCACGGCGATCATTGCGATTGCCGTCTTCATGATCCCGGTCTTCGCGCGCGTGACGCTGGCGACCGCGCTGCAGGCCTGGAGCCGCGATTATGTGCTGGCGGCACAGGCGATCGGCAACAGCCGCCTGACGATCTCCTTGCGGCACGTGGCGCCCAACATCATGAGCCAGATCATCGTGCAGGCGACCATCCAGCTGGGGCTGGCGATCCTGACAGAGGCGGGCCTCAGCTTTCTTGGCCTCGGCATGGCGCCGCCTGCGCCGACCTGGGGGCGCATGCTGGCGGATTCGCAGACCTTCATGGGGGCGGCACCGTGGCTCGCAATCCTGCCCGGCCTGGCGATTGCGCTCGCTGTTCTCGGCTTCAACCTGCTCGGCGACGGCCTCAGGGACTGGCTGGACCCGCGGCAGCGTTAGAACGGCCGGCGGTAGCCGTTTGGCTGCTCATAGAGCCAGCCGATGCGCTCGACCGCTTCCTCGAAATTCTCGCGGGCGACGGTCATGGTGTGACCATTGGCATGGATGATGGTTTTGGCATCTTCCATGACAGCCACATGCCCCTTCCAGAACACCAAATCGCCGCGGCGAAGCTCGGAGCGGTCGATCGACGTGCCAAGGCCTGCTGCCTGCATGTCGGTATCGCGCGGCGCGCTGCGGCCGGTCATCAGCAGCGCCAGCTGGACGAGGCCGGAACAATCGATCCCGAGGCCGGAGCGCCCGCCCCAGAGATAGGGCGTGTTCAAGAACTGCAGGGCGATCTCCACGTAATCTGCATCCTTGCCCGAGCCGATCGGCTGCAGATGCTTCGAGAAGATGGCCGTGCCGTCAGCAAGCAGGTGATAGTGATTTCCCCTGGCTTCCGCCTCGCCGGTAATGTGGACGCGGCTGCCCATGGACAGGACCGACCGGTAGGGTTTGCGAAGCTCAGGCTCCTGATAGACGAAAGTCCGCTGGACGTTGACCACATGCGTGGGCTCGGGAGCCGCCGTTGTCAGCATCTCTTCCGGCATGTAGCCAACATAGCCATCCGACGCCGCCTTGAGCCAGCACCAGCCGCCGGAGCGCTCGAAAATCGTCACGTCCTCGCCCATCAGCAGTTCGGTATCGATACCGCGCGCGAGATCGGCAATTGGGCGAAGCGGCGCGACCGGAACGGCAACACGAGCCGGAGAGCCTGATACGAAACGCGCAGCCTCGACCTTGCCCTCAAGCGAGGCATCGGCGAGATCCGGTCTGTGGGCATTGAGGCGCCGGTCGAGCATGGTCATGACAGTCCCTTCAAGGCGAAAGCTTGCGGCCCTGCTCGCGCACGAGATCGCCTAGCTTTTCAAGATAGAGCGCACCGCCGACGGTGCGCTTGATGATGACATTACGCCGATCCGCGTCGTCGCGCACCCTGTCGACCAGCCCCATTTCACCCATCGTATCCAGGGCGCGGGTGATGACAGGCTTGGTCACCTCAAGCGTGGCAGCAAGACCGCGAACGGTGTGTGGTGGTGGCACGAGGTAGATGTGCAGAAGGATGGCCATCTGCCGAAGCGTCAGGTCACGATTATCGTGGCGCACCTGATCGAGGGCAACGCCATGCCAGAGCCCCAATGCCTGCGAGGCAGTCAGTTCGATCGGCACAGGCCCTCCGGAGATCGTTACGCTAACGTTCCTATTGTCTGCAGCGCGGGCGCATACGCAAGAGGCGGCAGAATCTGCCGCCTCTCAAGGTGAATAAAATTTTAACGATCGCCTCAGAGGCTCTGGCGGATATGGTGATAGAGCGCGCGGATCGCCTGCGCCTCGCCGCCGCCGGGGGAATGCGCCCGTTCCGATGGCGCCCAGCCGTAGATGTCGAAATGGGCCCAGCTCTTCGTCTTGCTGACGAAACGCTTCAGGAAGAGAGCCGCGGTAATGGCACCCGCCATCCCGCCTGCCGGCGCGTTGGTGATGTCGGCGAGCTTCGAACGGATATCCTTGTCGTAGCCCATGTAGAGCGGCAGACGCCAAAGTGGGTCGTCCGTCTCCAGGCTCGCTTCAGTCAGGTCATGCGCCAGGCTCGCATCATCCGTGAAGAAAGGCGGCAGATCGGGGCCGAGCGCGACACGCGCGGCACCCGTCAGCGTTGCCATGTCGATCAGCAGATCGGGGGACTCTTCGTCGGCATAGGTCAGCGCATCGGCGAGGATCAGTCGGCCTTCGGCATCGGTATTGTCGATCTGGACGGTCAGGCCCTTGCGGCTCTTGTAGATATCGCCGGGGCGGAAGGCGTTGGCTGAGATCGAGTTTTCGACAACAGGAATGATGACGCGCAGATCGACCTTCAGCTTGGCGTCCATGATCATCAGCGCCAGACCCATGACGTTTGCAGCGCCGCCCATGTCCTTCTTCATCAGCAGCATGGAGGAAGATGGCTTGATGTCGAGGCCGCCGGTATCGAAGCAGACGCCCTTGCCGACCAGCGTGACCTTGCGATGGCCCTTCTTGCCCCAGCGCAGCTCCAGCAGGCGCGGCGCATCGGCGCTGGCGCGGCCGACAGTGTGAACCAGCGGAAAATTCTCCTTCAGCAGGTCATCGCCGATGATGACGGACATTTCCGCCTTGTAGTGCTCGGCAAGGCCGCGGAAAGCCGCCTCAAGCTGCTCCGGTCCCATGTCGTTGGTCGGCGTGTTGATCAGGTCGCGGGCGAGGAACACGCCGGCAAGCTGACGCTTGATATCGGCGGCATCGGCATCGCGCGGGATCATCAGTGTCGCGGCGGCCGGCTTTTCGGAGCGGTAACGATCGAAGCGGTAGCTGCCGAGGCCGAAGCCGAGCGCCAGACGGTTGGCCGTCAGCGGCGCGGTTTCGATATGCCAGTCGCCAGCCGGCAGCGAGCGTGCCAGCTTTCCGGTGATGTAGGGCTGTTCGGAAGGATTCGTGCCGAGACCGAAGAGCGCGCCGCCGAGATGGCCTTCGGCCGTCGGGATCAATAGCAGAGAGCCGCTTTCGGCACGATAGCCGGCCTTCTTTGCCCAATCGAGAGCGATCGGATCGATGGTGCCGGTTTCGATATGGGCAGGCGTCACTGCGAAAATCGGGAGTGTCGAGCCGCCCTTGTTGTTGAAAGGCGTCGGTCTCTCGATAAATTGATAGGGGGCCATTGGAGTCCTTCGGCGGTATCCGGAATCGTTTCTTAACGGTCTGTTAGGGTTAACAGACTATTGCTGGAGCGAAGATTGCGTCACACCTTTCCCTGTTCCGATTAGAGGTCAGGCGCCTGTTTCTGAATTCAGGAAAGCGCGATGCCTCGTTTGGCCACCACTTCGCTCAAGACCCGTCTCCTGCAGGGTGCCGTTGTGGCGCTGGTCGGCCTGACGCTCGCCGGCTGCACAACAACCAAAGACAAGATGACCACCGGATCGATCCCCGCTTCTGCGAAGCCGGTCGAGACGATGGACGTCAACGAAATGCGGTCTGCCACCGAGCGTGCCGGACAGATATACGAGAAAAACCCGCGCGATCCAACCAATGGCGTCTATTATGCGAGCTTGCTGCGCTCGGCCGGACGTGACGCGCAGGCGCTGGCCGTCATGCAGCAGGTGGCGATTTCCAATCCGAGCGACCGCAACGTTCTGGCCGCCTACGGCAAGGCGCAGGCGGCGGCCGGACAGCTTCAGCAGGCGCTCGACACCATCAGCCGCGCGCAGACGCCCGACCGGCCTGACTGGAAGCTGGTTTCAGCCCAAGGCGCAATCCTCGACCAGATGGGCAAGGCCAGCGAAGCACGGGCGCGCTATCGCGACGCACTGGATATCATGCCGAACGAACCTTCGGTTCTTTCCAATCTCGGCATGTCCTATGTGCTGACGGGCGATCTCCGCACGGCGGAAACCTACATGCGGCAGGCGGCAGGCCAGCCTAGCGCCGACAGCCGCGTCCGCCAGAACCTGGCGCTCGTCGTCGGACTGCAGGGGCGCTTTCCGGAAGCCGAGCAGATTGCCCGGCGCGAACTCTCCCCTCAGCAAGCCGACGCCAATGTCGCCTATCTGCGCTCGATGCTTTCGCAGCAGAATTCCTGGCAAAAGCTTGCTTCGAAGGATAGCCAGGCGGCGAACAACACCAACTGATCCGGCGATTCTCTATCTCAACATCACGCCCGCATAAATCAGGCGCAGGCCGAGGCCACCCATCACGAAGCCGGCGGCACGGTCGATCCATGCCTTTGCCGCCAGATAGGCCTGACGCGGTCTGCGGGCCGAAAAAGCCAGCGCAACCACGGTGTACCAGCCCGTCTCGATGGCGAAAATTCCGATCGGCAAGCCGACGGCGACGGCGAGCGGAACGGATTTCGGCAGAAAAGCTGCGAAAATGCTGGCGTAGACGACAATGGTCTTCGGATTGCTGAGCTGCGTCAGAAGTGCCGTCGAGAAGCTGCGCCGGAGTGACGAGCGGCCCTCGGTAACGCCTGTCACCTCAAGCGGGTCTGCGGCACCCTGCCAGATCCGGTAGGCGATATAGACGAGATAGGCGCCGCCCGCGATCTTTAACACGAGATAAAGCCACGCGAATTGCGTCAGCAGCGCGGTCAATCCGGCGAGCGCAAGCGCGCTGAAGATAACGCCGCCGATGCCCATGCCCAGGGCGGCGCAGAGGCCGTCGAGGCGCGATCGGGAAATAGCGATCCGGGAGACGACGACAAAACTCGGACCGGGGCTCATTGCCCCGATAAGCATGGCCGCGAAAATACTGGCGAGAATGGCAGCAGAAGACATGCGAGCTCCTCGTGACCGAAGAGCGCGATAGCGGCTCTTCCGGTCGATCAGGATCTATGGCTAGACCGGTTGGCCACGCTCTTCAAGGGCCTCAGAAGCGATCGGCGACCTGGATACCGGCTGGGCCGAGGATAACGGCGACCAGAACCGGCAGGAAGAACAGGATCATCGGCACCGTCAGCTTCGGCGGCAGAGCGGCCGCCTTCTTTTCCGCCTCGTTCATACGCTCGTCGCGGCCTTCCTGGGCAAGAACGCGAAGCGCCTGCGAGATCGGCGTGCCGTAACGGTCGGCCTGGATCAGGGCCGCCGTGACCGAACGAACGATATCGATCTGCGTTCGGGTGCCGAGGTTTTCGAGCGCCTGACGGCGATCGGGCAGGAAGGACAGCTCTGCGGTCGTCAGGACCATTTCCTCGGCGAGCGCTGGCGATTGTTCTCCCAGTTCTTCCGAGACACGGCGCATCGCAGCTTCGATCGAGATACCCGATTCAACGCAGATCAGCATCAGATCGAGTGCATCCGGCCAGGCGCGCTTGATCGAGTGCTGACGCTTGCCCATACGGTTGGAGATGAAAATATTCGGAGCGTAGAAGCCCAGATAGGCCGTTCCGATGACCACGAGAAGCCTGATCGGGAAAGGCTTTTCGATCATGTGGCCAAGGCCGAAGATGTAGAATGCGGCGCCCGCAAGAAACACAAACGGCAAAAGGAAACGCGCCACGAGAAAGGTATTCAGCGCATTTTCAGACCGGAAGCCTGCGGCCTTCAGTTTGTTCATGGTATTTTCGTCGACCAGCGCTTCGCGCAGATTGAAACGCTCGACGATCTGGCGAACGGAACGATTGTTCTGCGTTCTCAGCGAGGCCTTGCTCGACGTGGTATCGGAGTTCATTCGCGCGCGTTCACGTGCCCGGATCTGATCGCGTTCGGTCGAAACAGCGCGCATGCGCTTATTGAGATCGCCGCGCTCGAAGAAAGGGACCGCAATCGTATAAAACGTTGCGAAGACGGCGATCGCGACGAACAGCGCGACCAGCATGGACGGATCTGTCAAACGTGATGCAAGATCTGAAGACATGGCTTGCTTCCCTCTCCGTCAGATATCAAAACTGACCATTTTCTTCATCACGAAGATGCCGATAGACATCCAGAAGGCCGACAGGCCCATGATCAGATGGCCGCGCGGATCGGTAAAAAGGATCATCATATATTGCGGCGAGCTCAGATAGACGAGCGTCGCGACGATGAACGGCAGAGCGCCAATGATGCAGGCTGAGGCCTTCGCTTCCATTGACAGAGCCGAGACCTTTGCCTTCATCTTCTTGCGATCCCGAAGGACCTTCGAAAGATTGCCGATCGCCTCCGAAAGGTTACCACCGGCCTGAGACTGAATGGCGATGACAATGGCAAAGAAACTGACTTCCTGCAGCGGCATATAATTTGTCATACGGGCGCAGGCATCGGGCACACTGAGACCGAGCTGCTGCGATTCCACGACGCGGCGGAATTCCGTCTTGACCGGATCACGGCCTTCATTGGCGATCAGTCTGATGGCGTCGTTGAGCGGCAGGCCGGACTTGATCGAGCGGACGATGACATCGAGCGCATTCGGAAACTCGGTCAGAAAGTTGTTCTGACGGCGCTTGATCAAGAAGCTCAGTATCCAGCGCGGCAGACCGAGGCCCGCAATGACGGGCACAGCCAGAACCATCAGTGTGGGAGCGCCAGCCAGGAACGCAATCAGCATCAGGAAAAAACCGAAGCCAGCGCTGAACATGTAGAATTTCGCCGGGGTGATGGAAAATCCAGCCTGCGTCAGGCGCGACTTCAAGGAGAGCTTGCGCTTGTGGTTCTCCTGCTGCCGCTTCTCGAGATCCTTCAGGTTGTCCTGCACCGACTTGCGGCGTTTGGACATTTCCTGAACGCGATCCCGCGCCGCCTTGACGTTCGACCGGTCTGCTTCGGCCGAACCGACGCGGCTGACGCGGCTCGCGGCCTTTTTCTCGGTTTCCATGCGGGTGAAGAGCAAGCTGTAGCAAACGGCTCCCGCGGCGATAGCCACGAGGAGAATGATGCCAAGGACGATGGGATCAAAACCGAACATCACGCCCCCTTCGACTTCGTTTCCATTTCGTCAAGGGCTGCGGCCAGCCGCTTCTCTTCGTTGTAGTAGCGGGCGCGATCCCAGAAGTTCGGCTTGCCGATGCCCGTGGACATGTGACGGCCAATCAACCGGCCTGCAGCATCTTCGCCATCGATCTCGTAGCGCATCAGGTCCTGGGTGATGATCACATCGCCTTCCATGCCGATCACCTCGGTGATCGCCGTGATGCGGCGCGAACCATCGCGAAGGCGGGCCGCCTGAACGATGACATCGATCGATCCGGCGATGATTTCGCGGACGGTCTTTGCCGGCAGGCTGAAGCCGCCCATCGCGATCATCGATTCGATACGGCTCAGGCATTCACGCGGCGAGTTTGAGTGGATCGTTCCCATCGAGCCGTCGTGGCCAGTGTTCATCGCCTGCAGAAGGTCGAACACTTCAGGTCCACGCACTTCGCCGACGATGATGCGTTCAGGGCGCATACGCAGGCAGTTCTTGACCAGGTCGCGCATGGTGATCTCACCTTCGCCTTCGATATTAGGCGGGCGGGTTTCGAGACGCACGACATGCGGCTGCTGAAGCTGCAATTCGGCCGTGTCTTCGCAGGTGATGACACGCTCATCGCGGTCGATATAGTTCGTCAAACAATTGAGAAGTGTCGTCTTGCCGGAGCCGGTACCGCCCGAAATGACAACATTGCACCGGACGCGGCCGATGATCTGCAGCAGAGTTGCGCCCTCGGGCGTGATTGCGCCGAAGCGGACCAGCTGATCGAGCGTCAGCTTGTCTTTCTTGAACTTACGAATCGTCAGTGCCGGGCCATCGATTGCCAACGGCGGCGCGATGACGTTCACACGCGAACCATCGGGAAGGCGCGCATCGCAGATCGGGCTCGATTCATCGACGCGGCGGCCGACCTGGCTGACGATGCGCTGGCAGATCGACAGCAATTGGCCATTATCGCGGAATCGGATTTCCGATTCGATAGTCTTGCCGCCGACTTCGATGAAGGTCTTCCCGGCGCCATTGACCATGATGTCGGCAATATCGTCGCGTGCCAGCAACGGCTCCAGCGGGCCGTAACCCAGGACGTCGTTGCAGATGTCCTCGAGCAGCTCTTCCTGCTCCGAGATCGACATCGCGAAATTCTTGATCGTGATGATGTCGTTGACGATATCGCGAATTTCTTCGCGGGCACTTTCGGCATCGAGTTTGGCAAGCTGAGACAGGTCGATCGTATCGATCAGCGCGGAGAAGACCTGCGCTTTGGTGTCGTAATATTCGTCCGTGCGCGCCGGGCGGCGACGCTGCGGTGTCTGCATCGGCGGCGGCGTTACCTGGGAGCGTGCGGGTTCGCGGTTCGGTTCGACGATGACGCTCGGAGAGGCCGACGGCGAAACAGCAGCGGCAGCCGGCGGCGGCGGGGCTGCAACGCCGCCGGCCTTTCCGAAACCTTCATTTCCGCGTTTTCCGAACATGCCAGATTCCAATCTACACTTTTACGTCTGTCACTTGCCGCGCTTCAAAAGCCCGAGAAGGCTGCCGCGTTTGGCCTTCTTGAGGGCAACCCGGCCGGTGACGATGTGGGCAACCTGCGAGAAGGTTTCCGCCGTGGGTGATTTCGCATCCATTTCGGAGATCATCCGGCCGCTGTTTGCAGCGTTTCCAAACAGATTGATGTCGAATGGAATGATCGCGATCGGGTCGATCTCCAAAGGCTCGCAGAAGTCGCCCGGGGTAATTTCCGGACGTTTGGGCATGCCGACCTGATTGAGAATGAGATGCGGTGCCTTGTCGTTTGGCCGCACCTTGCGCAGGGCGTCGAGCATATTCTTGGTGTTGCGCAGGTTAGCCAGGTCTGGTGCGGCGCAAATCACCACCTCATCGACCGAGCCAAGGACGGAGCGCGTCCACTCGGACCACGTATGCGGAACATCGAGCACGGTTATAGGTGCATTGCGCTGCAGCACATCGAGGACAGGCTGGAAGGCCTGACCGTCGAAATCATAGACCCGGTCGAGGAGAGATGGAGCCGCAAGCATCGACAGGTGTTCGGAGCACTTCGTCAATAACCGGTCCAGGAAAACTTCGTCGAGCCTTTCAGGCGCGAAGACCGCTTCGGCAATGCCCACGGTTGGATCCTGGTCGAAGTTGATATTGGCGGTTCCGTAAGGAAGATCGAGATCGGCGAGGATCGTTTCCGTCGAGAACAGGTTGGAGATGCCGAAGGCGCAGTTATGGGCGATCGTCGAGGCGCCGACACCACCCTTGGCGCCAATGAAGGCAATGCTCTTGCCGAGCGGCTCGGCGTCCGGATCGACAAAGATTGCCGCCATAGCCGTCATCAGATCCGGCATGGCGACCGGCTGGACGATATATTCGGAGATCCCGTTGCGGATCAGATCGCGATAGAGGGAGATGTCGTTGTAGTAGCCGACAACGACGACCTTGGTCGAGGGATCGCAGACACTTGCCAGCGGAGCGAGCTCAGCCATGAGGCTCGCAGCATTCGCCTTTGTTTCCAGAATGATCAGATTCGGTGTCGGAGTGGTCTGAAACATATTCGCAGCGGCCGCAATGCCGCCGCTCGTTATGCGCAGGCTGACCTTCGACATGCGGCGATCGTTGCCGCAGCGTTCCATCGTTTCCTGAAGACCTTCGCTCTCGCAAAAGGCGTGAACCGAGATACGCGGAAGTGGCCGCATATTCTCGAGCTCGGCCATGCGAACCGCTTCTTCGGCATTGCGAAGTTCGGTCGTGTTCTTGATCTCGTAATCGACTGCGCTCATTCGTTCAATTCCGCATTAGAAGTCGGAGCTACCGTTCGTCTCGATGGTCGTGCGATAGGTGCGATATTCGGTGATGGCGTCGTTACGCCGTGCCGCGTCGATCGGCGTCATGCCGCGGGGCGCGATGAAATCTTCCGGATTGGCGACCTGGGCAGCCAGATTGTTCTGATAGGCGCAACCGAAATTGTAATAATTCTGGTTGTCGAAGCCGCCTCCGATATCCTTTGGCCACTGGCCGCATTGGGTCGTGACGGCCGTGGTCCCGGTGAAGGTCAGACGGATCGGGGCTGCATCGCCGCCGCCTGCGGCCGCATAGGACGCATAAACGATCTTTGATGTGGGGATACCGCGCGAGGCGAGTTCGGCGCGCACCTGCCCGCGAACCTGGCTGACGGCAAACGCATTTGCCGAGCCCTGCGGTGACATCAGATAGACCGGACCGGATGCGCGCGAAGTATAGGTTGTCGCAAAGCCCCGGATCAGATCTCGCTGAGCAATCGTCAGACGGCGGTCCGTGGTTGCGACAGGAATATCGACGGCCTGTTCGGCTTCGGTTACGACGATGGGATGACGCTGACGATAGTCATCCGGGATGCCGCCGGTGGTGAGATTGTCACGCGGAGCAGCGCAGCTTGTCAGCGCGGCCGTAGCGAGCAGACCGGCCGCCGTCAGCAATTTCGATGCGCTTCTTTTGATCTTCGTCATATCGGCCACCGCCTGATTGGGCTTCGTCATGATTGTGTCCCGCCGCATCGTTTTCATTTGTAGATAAACCCGATGGAGCCGTGGAACTGAGCGTCGGCAACCGGCGCCTCTCGGCCACCGTAGACCTTGTTCACCCGGTTCATGAAGAACGCCTGGCCATCATTTTCTGGACTGAAATTGTCGTCGGGACGGTTGAGCAGATTGCGAGCGACCGGACGCACGAGATACGGCGTCGCGATAATGACAAGCTCTGTTTCCTCACGCTGGACGCTGCGCTGGCGGAATAACGTGCCGAGCAGCGGGATCTTGTTAACCCCTGGCGTACCATTCGACGTCTGCGCAACATTGTCGCGTATCAGGCCGGCAAGAGCGATCGATCCGCCCGAAGGCAATTCGACTGAGGTTTCAGCAGAGCGGCGCTGATAGGTCGGAGCAGATCCGGTGGCAGACGGTGCTGGCTCGGAAACGTTCGTCTTGATTTCCAGGCTGATACGGCCAGAGGATAGCACGACAGGCTTGAACGCCAGATTGATGCCGTAGTTATACGGGACAACAGTGGTATTTCCGTCATTGTCTGTCGTCGAGTACAGAACCTGGCCGCCGGAGTTGAAGGTTGCCGCCTGACCTGAGATCGCCGTCAATGTCGGCTCGGCCAGTGTACGAACCACCTTGGCCTGTTCGAGGGCGCTCAAATAGGTCGAAATATCATAGCGGCCGATCGACGACTTGAAGAGAGCCGCGAGGCCGCCGCCAAGCGTAGCCGAGGATGAATTGGCAGTCGGCGAACCCAACTGTGCGACGTTCAGCCCCGAAGAGTTCGAGATGAGATTGTCAAAGCCGATCTGCTTTAGGATCTCACGGCGCACTTCGGCAATCGTCACCTTCAGCGTGACTTGATCCTCACCCTGGATCTGCAGCAGGTTGACCACTTGCGACTGCTGCCGGGCTTCAGCGAACAATGCGACGTCGCCCTGCTGTGCGGTGCTGGAGGCGGTTTCCGTGCGCGTGGTCGCTTCACCGCCCTTCAAGAAGGCTTGCGCCAGATCGGCAGCCTGGGTCGCGTCCTGCGGCGTACGGACCGTCCCCGTCAGGACGATGTTGTCCGAGACGATCTCGACATTGATATTCGAGTCCTGAATGAAGCGCTTGAGATTGGCTTCAAGACCGGAGACATCGCGCTCGATCTCGATGTCGAGGCTGACGACTTCCTGACCGTCGCCGCCGAAAATGAAGATGTTGGTCTGGCCAACCTTCTTGCCGAACAGATAGATACGGCGCGACGTCCGCGTCACGGCATCGGCCATCGAGGGATCGGAGACGAGGATATCGTGCGCATCCTCCGGCAGGTCGATGACGACCGCCTTGTTGAGGCCGATCTTGAGACGGCGATGTGCGCCGGGCCCCGTTTGCGAGATACGGACAATACCATCGGAATCAGCAAATGCGCTTGAAGCGCCAAGAATTGGTGCCATGAAACCTGGCGTCAGGCCCGTGACGGCTGTGGTCAGCGACAGGAAGCCGGTGAGCAGAAGTCTGGTGCGCCGCATTGTCTTGGTCATCTCAACGTCCTCATTCTGCCTTGGGCGCACTGCTGTCGGTAACGATCGATCCAGACTTGATGACCTGAACCAAGGCGTTTCCGTTGTCGCCGCTCAGGAGATAGTCAGCGGCGCTCGTATCCTGATCCTGCGCGTCGGCAATCGAGCGCAACGCCAGCGACAGCCGGTCCGCCATCTGCTGCGCAACGACGAGGACCTTCGTCTGATCAGGGGTGAGCTCAAGTGTGGCAGTCGTGCCAACGACGGCCTTTGAGCCATCGTCCTTCTCCTGAATCTGCTGGTCGATCGCGAGAACCCGAACATTGCTCAGAACCGTCTCGGTGATGAACTTCTCGGTACCCGTGCCCTTGCGGACCATGATCACGTCGACGCGGTCATTGGGGAGGATGAAGCCGCCCGCTCCTGTTGCAACCGAGATTTCAGTCGCAACGGCGCGCTTGCCGGCAGGCAGAAGAGCCGAGAGAATGCGGCTATTGGAATCGGCGACCTTTTCAGGCCGGATCGGTTCGCCTTCGAATATCGGCAGGCGGACGACGGCGCCCTGCAGCTCCTTCAGAGCATCGGGCTTGTCCGTTTCTGTGATGAAGCCCTGCACGACGCCGCCCTGTGGCCAAGGCATCCAGTGCGCGGCCTTGTCATCGATGCGGGCGCCAACGGGAAGATTTGAGCTGGAGACGAGAACATTGACCGTCGGCTCTTTCTCGACGACCGACTGAACCTGGGTGACGACACCACCGCGTCCAGCGAGCTTCATCGCCAAAAGGCCGGCGAGGCCGGCGGCGACAACGGCCACTGAAAGTATGAGAAGACGCGCGGGCTTCATCGATCATTCCTCGAAACGATGCATATTCGTCCCGCAGAATGGTCAGGAATTGGTATAATTATAGTTAACGGAAGCCTTACATTTTAAGTTAACGGGCGATTAAAACGCCGCTATTTCAGGGCTTCCAGGGTTGCCACAAAGATTGGCGAAGACGGGAATGCAATAAAACCTCCCGCTGCGATCGCAATACCATATGGAATCTTCTTGGCGAGAATCAGCGAATTCGGAACCGGCACGCCGATCGCCAGGATGGTGTTGGACTGCGTTCTCAGCAAGAGGATGGCGAAGGTTAGCAGTCCGCCAAACAGGCCAACAGCGGCGATGAACATGACAAGCGAGGGCGTGAAGCCGAACCACAGTGCGGCGGCAGAAAGAAGCTTCGCATCGCCTCCACCCATGACGTTCACGGCGAACATCGCAAAACAGGCGAGAAACACAGCGGCACCGGCAAGCAGTGAAAGCCCGATTGCATCAAAGGGCATACCGGTCAGCGGTGCGGCGATCAGGAAGCTGCCAACGAGAACGAGCGACACCCGGTTCGGGATCGTCATCGTAAACAGATCGGAGAGTGCCGCGACGGCCAGGCAGAACGGAAAAATCACGAACACGGCTGCAGCAATCATGTTTCACCCCCGAAAAGGAAAAGGCTCACGTCTCAGGTGAGCCTTCGCACGGCATATCTTTTGAAGATCGCCTATCAAGCAGCTTACTTGGAAGCGGCCGTAGCGGCGTTGCTCATCTTCGTGCTCAGGTTCTGGAACACGTTGTTGATGTTGGTACCGAGGCTGGTTGCACCGGCGATGAGCGCTACAGAGATGAGCGCTGCGATCAGGCCGTATTCGATTGCGGTCGCACCAGATTCGTCCTTCAGGAAACGGCTTACAAGCTTGGTCATGTCTAACTCCTACTCCAGTTGATGTTCAGCACGTCCGCCAACTGTTTGCCGTTGATCGGATTGGCTCAACCTAGCGAGGCGCTGTTTCAATCGGCTTAAAGAAGAGGGTTACCAGACTGTTAATGCTAAAGTAGAGCCGCTCATGGTAATCAGTTTCTTAGCGGATATATTATCATTTTATCTATGCATGAAAGACGTTCGCCGCCAAGCATTCACGGCGTTACATTTCAATACAACAGCCAGTCCCGGAATGGTACGCTTCCCGTTGATGCTGGCGGAAACGTCCTGTTTCGGGATGCCAGACGCCGCGATTTGGCGAAATCAGAGACTTTTAAGTCTTCATTCACCAATTTTTTCCATGCTGATGAGAAATTCTGCAGAAATTCAAGAGAGAGTTCCATGTCATCACGCGGCAAGAGTGTATTGGTCGCCTGCATCGCTGCCTTGCCGTGGTTCGCTCTTTTGCAACCCGCGTCAGCGGAAGAAGACATGCTGCGGGTTTACATGGATCACGCGCGCGTGCTGAAGCTCGACCGGGCGGTCAGCAAGGTCATCGTCGGCAATGCCAAGGTTGCCGACGCGACGGTCGCCGATTCCAAAACGATCGTGCTGACGGGACGTAGCTTCGGAACGACCAACATCGTTCTGCTGGACATCGATGGAAACGCTATCCTCGACCAGACAATTCTGGTGTCGATCGACGAAGGCAACACCGTCCGGGTTTATCGCCAGACCGATCGCTCGGTTCTATCCTGCTCACCGGCCTGCGAACAGCACACGCAACAGGCCGCGACCGAAGCAACAGGCGGCTAGCATATCGGCCTCGGTCGCCATCCGTTAAATTGTTGCTTCGCTCTGAAACGGAAAATCAACGATCGCGCCCTAGGATCGGTGCATGACAAACTCGCCCCAAAGCGCAATTCCCTGCCCGCAGGACCAGCCTGCCATGCCCGGCACGAAGAAGCGCGGGCGGTTTAGAGCGTTCGCGCGTTCCAAGGACGGCTCTGCAGCGATCGAATTTGCCCTGCTCGCCATTCCCTATTTCATGGTGATCTTCGCGATCATCGAAACCTTCGTCGCCTTCGCGGCCGAAGAGTTGGTATCCAACGGCGTCGATACGATGGCCCGCCGTATGCGCACCGGCCAGATCACATTCAGCTTGGGCCGGGCCACGGACGTGGCTGACGTGAAGGACTTCAGGCAGCGGTTCTGCAATGAGGTTTCCATCCTCATCAATTGCTCCGCTGCCGAGGTAGCAACGCCGAACAAGCTCTGGCTCGACGTGCGGACGTTCACGAATTTTTCGGACATGCCGGTGACCATTCCGATGAACGCAACGGGCCTCGATACAACCGGGATCCAGTATAGCCCTGGCGGCTCAGGTACGAAGAATATGATACGTGCCTATTACAAATGGCAGGTCATTACCGATCTGGTCCGCCCCTATATTACGCCCTATCGCAGTTCGACCGGCGCCCACCTCAATGAATTCCTGATCGTTGCCACCGCAGCCTTCCAAAACGAGCAATACCCGTGATGGCCAGCGCGCTCCAATTCAGAATCAAGTCCAAGTTGGCCGGACTTTTCGGCGATCGCAGCGGCGTTGGTGCTATTGAATTCGCGATCCTCTTTCCAATTCTCGTGATGCTCTATATCGGTGCCTTCGAGATCACTGTCGGGCTGAGCGTGAGCAAACGGGCAGCGCGTGCCGCGGGTTCGGTCGCCGACATCGTTACTCAGCAGCAGGGTGTCACGAAGACCTCGCTTCAGCAGATCACTACTGTCGCCAACGCGATCTTCGCGCCGTACAATACGTCTCAGATGCAGGTCAAGCTGACCGGCATCACGATGGACGCCAGCGCCAATGCGAAAGTGCTCTGGTCATGGGGAAATTCGACAACATCGGCACCTTATGCAACGAACTCGGCCGTAACGGGCGTTCCCGCCGATATGCAAAAGGCCAGCAGTTTTCTTGTTCGCGCCGAGTTGAGCATACCATACCAGCTCTTTGCCTTCAGTCCCGCCTTCCTGCCGGGTAATCTGCAGACGCTGACAATCCAGCGAACCTATTATTATCGCCAGCGTCAGAACGACAGTATCGCCTGCAGCGACTGCTGAGCCCGCTGCTTCGCAATTTGCCAAGCCCGCCACACCGTTATATGCCTGAGCGCCATCACGGCCCGCGGGCCGCATAGCGATTGGTTTGATGATGGCACGTGCATTTCTCTTCGTACTTGATTCCTTCGGTGTCGGCGGCGCCCCTGATGCTGCCAGCTATGGCGACGAGGGTGCCGATACGCTCGGCCATATTGCGGAATTCTGCGCGGCAGGTGCTGCAGATCGCGCCGGTTTGCGGTCAGGGCCGCTGCTTCTGCCGAACATGTCGGCGCTCGGTCTGTTCGACATCGCCAAGACCGCCACGGGACGCCTGCCGGCGGGCATGCCGATACCGGAAAAGGTTTATGGTATTCACGGCTGCGCCAACGAAGTTTCCCGCGGCAAGGATACGCCGTCAGGTCATTGGGAAATCGCCGGAACGCCCGTCACTTTCGACTGGGGTTACTTTCCAACAGGGGGCGATGCCTTTCCGCCGCATCTCGTCGAGGCTCTTTGCGGCGCCGCTGATGTGCCCGGTATTCTCGGCAATTGCCACGCGTCCGGCACAGACATCATCGCGCGGTATGGCGAAGAGCATATCCGCAGTGGCAAACCGATCTGCTACACGTCGGCAGATTCGGTGTTTCAGGTTGCCGCGCACGAGAAGCATTTCGGGCTCGAGCGCCTGCTTGGTTTCTGCCGAATCGCCCGGGCTCTGCTCGACAGCTACAATATCGGCCGGGTCATCGCCCGCCCCTTCATCGGTGAAACCGTCTCGACATTCGAGCGCACCGGCAATCGCCGCGATTTCTCGGTTCCGCCGCCGGAGCCGACGCTGCTTGACCGACTGGTGAAGGCCGAGCGCAAGGTGCACGCCGTCGGCAAGATCGGCGATATCTTCGCCCACCAAGGCGTTTCCCGCGTCATCAAGGCAAACGGCAACGATGCGCTGATGGACGCGTCACTGGCAGCGATGGACGAGGCGAAGGATGGCGACCTGGTCTTCACCAATTTCGTCGATTTCGACATGGTCTATGGTCACCGCCGCGACGTGCCGGGTTATGCCGCCGCGCTCGAGGCCTTCGACGCCCGCCTTCCCGATGTACATCGCAAGCTGGCGCCCGGCGATCTCGTGATCCTGACGGCCGATCATGGCTGCGATCCGACATGGCGGGGAACCGACCATACCCGCGAACGCGTGCCGATCCTTGCCTATGGCCCCGGTCTGCGCTCGCGCGATATCGGGATCCGCAGAACATATGCCGATATCGGCGAGACGGTTGCCCGGCATCTCGGTATTGCCGCCGGGTCGCATGGGAGAAGTTTTCTATGACATCGCATTTGAAGAAGGTCGAACTGCACTGCCACCTGGAAGGGGCGGCACCACCGGCGCTGACGCTGGCGCAAGCGCGCAAATACAATATCGATATCTCGCCTTATCTGCGCGACGGCACCTATGTCTGGCATGATTTTGCCAGCTTCCTTGAGTGCTATGACAAGGTCTCCGAGGTCTACAAGACCGAGGAAGACTACGCGCTTCTGACCGAAACCTATCTCGAAGAACTTGCCGGTATCGGCACGATCTATAGCGAGCTGATCGTGTCACCCGATCATGGCAAGCGCATCGGCCTCGGGGCCGACGCTTATATTGCCGGTGTTTGCGAAGGTATCCGGCGGGCGAAAGCCACTCACGGCATCGAGGCACGGCTGATCGTCACCGGCGAGCGCCACTTCGGCCCTGAGAGCGTGATCGGGGCAGCAGAATATGCCGCCGAAGCGAGGAACCCGCTGATTACAGGCTTCAACCTCGCCGGCGAAGAGCGGATGGGCCGCGTTGCGGATTATGCCCGCGCCTTCGATATTGCGCGCGATGCCGGTCTTGGCCTGACGATCCATGCCGGTGAAGTCTGCGGCGCCTTCAGCGTCGAGGATGCACTCAATGATGTGCGCGCCTCACGGATCGGCCATGGCGTTCGCGCAATCGAGAACCCCGACCTCGTCAAGCGGCTTGCCGATCAAGGCACTGTTCTGGAAGTCTGCCCCGGATCGAACATCGCGCTCAAGGTTTTCCCCGATTTCGCCTCGCATCCTCTGCGAAAGCTGAAGGAAGCGGGCGTACGCGTGACCATCAGCTCCGACGATCCGCCGTTCTTCCACACGTCGCTGAAGCGGGAATACGAGCTGGCCTCGGAGGCCTTCGGCTTTAGCGACAGTGAAATCAACGATCTGACCCGGACGGGTATCGAGGCGGCCTTTGTCGATGAGGAGACTCGACGGGCACTGCTTGAGAAGCTCTGAGGCCGCCGGACTGGGGATCATCCCCTGAAAATCGCCTGCACTCTTGCAGTCCGGGCGATTTCCATGGAAGAAACGTCCGATAACGATAATCAGAGGAAGGCTTGGCCATGGAAGGCGTCACCGTCATCGATCACCCGCTTGTTCAGCACAAACTGACCATCATGCGGCGCAAGGAGACATCGACGGGCAGCTTCCGCCGGTTGCTGCGCGAAATTTCCACCCTGCTCTGCTACGAGGTCACGCGCGATCTCGAGCTGACGATGGAAACCATCGAGACACCGCTGCAGACGATCGAGTCTCCGGTGCTCGAAGGCAAGAAGCTGGTTTTCGCCTCGATCCTGCGCGCCGGCAATGGCCTGCTCGAAGGCATGCTCGACCTGGTGCCCTCGGCTCGCGTCTCGCATATCGGCGTTTATCGCGATCACGAAACGCTGCAGCCTGTCGAGTATTTCTTCAAGGCACCCGAAGACATTTCCGAGCGCCTGATCATCGTCGTCGATCCTATGCTGGCCACCGGCAATTCGGCAATCGCGGCGATCGACAAGCTGAAGGAACGCGGTGCGCGCAACATCCGTTTCCTCTGCCTGCTGGCTGCCCCCGAGGGCCTGAAGAATTTCCGCGATGAGCATCCCGATGTGCCGGTCTTCACCGCTTCGATCGACAGCCATCTCAATGAGCAGGGCTACATCATGCCTGGCCTCGGCGATGCCGGCGACCGCATGTACGGAACGAAGTGATTTCAACGCCGAATTTACCAAATCAGTGCAGAAACAAGGCCCGGATAGTCGATCCGGGCCTTTTGATATCAGGCGTTAGCAACTTGTCAGCAATTATGGCGTAGCTGCTTGAAGCATGAGGCCTCGCATGATGCGCGGTTTATACAGGAAGGATTTCTGTTTCATGCTCATGCGTACGGTCATTTTCGCGAGCATTGCTGCGGCGCTGGCGACCCAGGTGCCATCGTTGTTTACGGCGACAAGCCCGGAACCCGCGAACCAGCCCATTTCAGCCAATTACGTTTCAGCCGCGCCTGATGCCGCGTCCCCTGCTGCGCCCGCTTACGGCAGCGGCACCATGCGCCTTCCGGCTGACGCACAGGGCCATTTCAATGGCGACTTCAAGATCAATGGCAAGCCGGTGCAGGGCATGATCGATACAGGCGCCACCTATGTGGCGCTGAACGAGAGCCTGGCGCGCCGTCTCGGCTACGGCGGCAACCAGCTCGATTTCCGCTATGCGGTCAATACTGCCAACGGCCAGACGAAGGCAGCGCATGTGACGCTCGACCGCGTCGAAATCGGCGGCATTCGCGTTCAGGGCGTTGAAGCTTTCGTGCTGAAGGACGATGCGCTGTCCCAGACGCTTGTCGGCATGAGCTTCCTGAAGAAGCTGCAGTCCTACTCGGTCGCCGATGGCTCGCTAAGCCTCAAGCAGTAATCAGACGCGGCCTGAGATGACGGCAGACAGATCCGGTTTGCCGCTGGCTATGCGATAGGTGGCGAGAATACCGGCTGCAGCCTTTGCGGCCGCAGTTTCATCTGCTGCGTGAACTGTTGCAACCGGTTGCCCCTTTTCGACCTGCGTTCCAAGCGGCATGAGATCGGAGAAGCCGACACTGTGGTCGATCTTGTCCGAAGGGTGTCTGCGCCCGCCGCCGAGATCGATGACGGCCATTCCAACGTCTCTGGCGTTGCAACTGGAAAGCCAGCCGCTCTCGGGCGCCAGGACCGTTTTCTGGACAGCGGCGGCCTTCAGATACTTGGATGGTTTCTCGACGAAGTCAGCTGGGCCGCCGAGCACGCTCACCATGCGCCCAAATATTTCGGCGGCGCGTCCCGAGGAGAGCGCGCTGCGCGCCATTGCCTCGCCTTCCGGCAACGAGGTGGAAACGCCGCTGCTCACCAAGATCTCTGCGGCAAAGGCAAGCACGATCTCTTCCAAACGCGTGCCGGACTTCTTGCCGGCGAGAAAATCGAGGCAGTTCCAGATTTCGACGGCATTACCGGCGGCATCGGCCAGAGGCTGGTTCATGTCGGTGATCAGTGCCGATGTCTTGACCCCGGCGCCGTTGGCAACTTCGACCAGCGCGGCGGCGAGGATCATCGCTTCCTCATGATCGGTCATGAAGGCGCCGTTTCCGGTCTTGACGTCGAGCACCAGGGTCTGCAGTCCAGCCGCCAGCTTCTTGGAGAGAATGGACGCGGTGATCAGCGGAACGGAATCGACGGTCGCGGTCACATCGCGCACGGCGTAAAGCCTGCCATCCGCAGGCGCCAAGGATCCGGTCTGGCCGATGATGGCGCAACCGACATCCTTGACGGCTTTTCGGAACAGGACTGCATCAGGTGTAATTCCATAGCCGGGAATGGATTCCAGCTTGTCGAGCGTTCCACCGGTATGGCCGAGACCGCGGCCCGATATCATTGGAACGGCGAGGCCGCAGGCGGCGGCGATCGGTGCCAGCATCAGCGAGACGTTATCGCCGACACCGCCTGTGGAATGCTTGTCGGCGATCGGCCGCTCGATGTCTCTCCAATCGAGCATATCGCCCGACCGCGCCATGGAGAGCGTCAGCGCCACCGTCTCGGCGCGGGTCATGCCCTTGAACCAGACGGCCATGGCAAAAGCGCCGATCTGGCCTTCCGATAGACGTCCGGCCGCGAGGGCTGCGATGAACGCCTCGATCTCTTCGGTGGAGAGCGTCTCACCGTTGCGCTTGCGCCGGATGATCTCCTGCGGAATCATGCTCAGTAGCTCGAGGCCTTGGCGGGCGCCGGCTGCGTACCACCAAGCACCGCCAGGATATCGTCGAGAACGCCAGAAGCGCCGAACCGGAAGGTCGACGGCATCGGCCAGTCCGGCGTCATGATTGTTTCAGCCAGGCTCAGATAGAGTGCTGCGTCGGCGACAGAGCCGATGCCACCGGCAGGCTTGAAACCGACCTTCCGGCCGCTCTGGCGAATGGCGCGAAGCATAATATCGGCAGCCTCGAGGGTGGCGTTGACAGCGACTTTACCTGTCGATGTCTTGATGAAATCCGCCCCGGCCTCGATCGCCAGTTCGGAGGCACGGCGGATCAGTGCGGGATCCTTGATCTCGCCCGTCTCGAGGATCACCTTCAGCAGCGCGCTGCCGCATTCGGCACGGATCGCCGCGACCATGTGGGTCACGGCTTCTTCGTTGCCCACGAGGAACTTCTTATAGGGAATGACCAGATCGATCTCGTCGGCGCCATCGGCGATCGCTTCGCGCGTTTCGGCCGCGACATCGGCAATTTCCATGTCACCCGAAGGGAAATTGACGACCGTTGCGATCCTGACCTTGTGACCCTTGCCGAGTACTGTGCGAGCACGCGCAACGAAACGCGGCCAGATGCAGATCGCAGCGCTATTGCCATAAGGCGTTTGCGCGCGTTCGCAGAGCGCATCGATCTGCGCTTCGGTGCAATCGTCCTTGAGGTTCGTCAGGTCGAGCAGGGAGAGCGCGACAGCCGCTGTCTCCTTGTGCGTATGATTAGTCATTGTTGCTTCCTCCACCCGCGACCATTTCCTTGAGGACGGCTGCGAGACGCGCGCCGCCAACGGGCGCCATGTCTTTCGTTTCGTCGTGGCTGAGTTCGGCACCGGTCATGCCGGCCCCATAATTGGTGATTACAGAAGCTGCCGCAACCCTGAGGCCCAACATTCGGGCGATGATCACTTCCGGCACGGTCGACATGCCGACAGCATCGGCACCGAGAATGCGCGCCATACGGATTTCGGCCGGCGTTTCGAAGCTCGGCCCGGAGAACCACATATAGACGCCCTGCGACAGCGTGATGCCGAGCTTTTCGGCGGCCTTGCGCATCGAGATGGAGAGTTGCGCATCATAGGCATTGGTCATGCCGACGAAGCGGTGATCGCTCTCCTCGCCGATCAGCGGATTCATGCCGGAATAGTTGATGTGGTCAGTAATCTGCATCACTGATCCTGGCGGCATGTCCTCGCGCAGCGAACCGGCGGAATTGGTCAGAAACAGCGACTGGACGCCTAGGCCTTTCAGCACCTCGATCGGCAGCCGCATGGCATTGGCATCGCCCTTCTCATAGAAGTGCACGCGGCCGGACAACATGATGACGGGGACGCCGCCGAGGCGGCCGGCAACAACCTCGCCTGCATGGCCGGATACGGCGCTCACTGGGAAACCGGGCAGATCCTTGTAGGCAATGCGAACCGGGTTCTCCAGCTCGCCGACGAGCGAACCGAGGCCGGAACCGAGAATGATCCCGTGCCGCGGCACGAGCCCGCCGAGCTTGCCAGCGAGCTGGTCGATCGCCGCGTTCATCCGAGTTCGGTCTCGAAGCTGAAGGGCAGAAGCTCCTCCATGGTCATGGTCTTCTTCACGCCCACCTCGTCGCAGAGGTAGATCTTCGTGTCCTTCGAGGCAAATTCCGAGATCTTCTGGCGGCAGCCGCCGCAGGGCGGGCAGAGCGGCAGCTTCTCGGCGATGACGGCCATTTCGACGATCTTCTTGGCGCCGCCCATGATCATGGCACTGATTGCCGTCGGTTCGGCACACCAGCCCTGCGGGAAGGACAGGTTCTCGATGTTGGCGCCGGTATAGACCTTGCCGTCCTCGGCGCGGATCGCCGCGCCGACGGGAAATTTCGAGTATGGTGCGTGGGCGAAGGCCATGGCGCCGCGTGCGGCTTCGAACAGATCGTGGGACATGGTTTAACGTTCTTTCGTATAGGGCACGCCGCCGGCCTTCGGCGGGGTTGCAACGCCGATGAAACCGGCAAGCAGCACGCAGGTGAGAATATAGGGCAGCGCCTGGAAAATCTGCACCGGCACTTCGCCGATCAGCGGCACTTCCTTGCCCTGCATGAAGTTTGCCAGCGCATCGAGGAAGCCGAAAAGCAGGCAGGCGAACATGACGGGGACCGGCTTCCACTTGGCGAAGACAAGTGCTGCCAGGGCGATATAGCCTTTACCGGCCGACATGTCCTTGATGAAGGCCGCCGACTGGGCGATGGCCAGATAGGTGCCGGAGAAGCCGCAGAGAATACCGGCGCACATCACGGCGCGGTAGCGCAGCCAGGTGACCGAAATGCCGGCAGTATCGACCGCGCCCGGGTTTTCACCGACGGCGCGCAGGCGAAGGCCGAAACGCGTGCGGTAGAGGACCCACCAGGACAGCGGCACGGCGACGAAGGCCAGATAGGTCAGGATGTTGTTGCCGGAGATGACATTGGCATAGAGCGGACCGATGACCGGCACTTCGCGCATCGCATCGGCGCCGGGCAGCGTGATCGGCGTGAAACGGGCGTCGCCCGCCAGCTGCGGCGTACGTCCGCCCTGCCCGAACCAAGCCTGACCGAGCACGATGGTGATGCCTGCGACGAAGAAGTTGATGGCGACGCCCGAGATGATCTGGTTGCCGCGATTGGTGATCGAGGCAAAACCGTGGACTAGGCTGAGCGCCACGGAGCAGAGCACGCCCGCGACGAGACCGAGCCATGCCGAGTCCGTGATGTAGGCAACACAGGCAGCGGCGAAGGCCGAGCCCAGCATCTTACCTTCGAGGCCGATATCGAAGACGCCGGCGCGTTCGGAAAAGAGGCCGGCGAGTGCGGTGAAAATCAGCGGGATCGACAGGCGGATCGTTGAGCTGAGAACGCTGATGAAGATGTCATAGTAATCCATCGTGCGCCCTCACTTGCCCTTGAACTGCTGATAGATGCGGACCAGCGCCGGGCGGAACATATATTCGAGCGCACCGGCAAACAGGATGACCAGACCCTGGATGACCAGGATCATCTCGCGGGTGATGTTCGGCATCTCGAAGGAGATCCAGTCGCCGCCCTGATAGAGGATGCCGAACAGGATTGCCGCCAGAATGATGCCGACGGGGTGGTTTCGGCCCATCAGCGATACGGCGATACCGACGAAGCCTGCGCCGCCCACGAATTCGACCTGCAGGCGCGCGGACGCGCCCATGACCGGGTTCAATGCCATCATGCCAGCCAGGGCACCTGAGAGCAGCATGGCGATCATGACGGTGCGGGCATAGGGAATACCGGCATAGGCGGCAGCCGTCGGGCTGACGCCGAGCGTGCGCATCTCGAAGCCGAGCTTGGTGCGCCAGATCAGCAGCCAGACCAGCCAGGCAACGACAAGCGCGATAACAAAGGAGACGTTGAACGGGGCCGCGCCGAGCTTGCCGCCGAACATTTCCATGACCCAGCCGAGCTTCGGCAGCTGCCCGCCATCGAGGAAGGTGCGGGTTTCAGGGGCCATCTTGCCCGGCACGATCAATACATGCACCAGCAGGTAAACCATCAGCGCAGCGCCGATATAGTTGAACATGATGGTGGTGATGACGATGTGGCTGCCGCGCTTGGCCTGCAAATAGGCTGGCACCAGAGCCCATGCTGCACCGAAGATGCCAGCGCCGATGACGGCGAGCGGCATCGTCACGTACCAGGGCACGTACTTATCAAGGGCGAGTGCCACCAGCGCACAGCCGAGACCGCCGAGATAGGCCTGTCCTTCGGAGCCGATATTGAAGAGGCCCGCATGGATGGCGACGGCGACAGAAAGACCGGTGAAGATGAAGCTCGTCGCATAGAACAGCGTGAAGCCGATGCCTTCGCCGCTCCCGAGCGCACCCTCGATCAGCAGCGACAGCGCGTCGAGCGGGCTCTCGCCGATCAGCCAGACAACGAAGCCGGAGATCAGGAAGGCGACGAGAAGATTCAAGATCGGGATCAGGCCGTAATTGATCCATTTGGGCAGTGGGACTGAAGCAGTGCTCATAAAGGCCTCACGCGGCAATGCCGGCCATCATCAGGCCGAGGGTCTGTTCACCGGCATCGGGCGTCTTCTCACCGACGACATGGCCGGCAAACATGACAAGGATACGGTCTGAAAGGGAGCGGATTTCATCGAGCTCGACGGAGACGAGCAGGATCGCCTTGCCCGCGTCGCGCATTTCTATGATCCGGCGGTGGATGAATTCGATGGCGCCGATATCGACGCCGCGGGTCGGCTGACCAATGATCAGGGCCGTCGGATCACGCTCGATTTCACGGGCAACGACGATCTTCTGCTGGTTGCCGCCGGAGAAATTTGCGGTCTTCAGCCGCGGATTCGGCGGCCGGATGTCGTATTTTTCGATCTTTTCCATGGCGTCCTTGCGGATCGCATCGAGATCGAGAATCGGACCTTTGCTGTAGGCCGGATTGCGGTGATAGCCGAGGACCGAGTTTTCGTATTCCTCGAACTTCAAAACCAGACCCATGTGATGGCGGTCTTCGGGAATATGGGCGAGACCGAGTTCGCGCAGACGCGCGGGATCTGCCTTTTCGATCGACTGGCCATCGAGCAGAATTTCTCCCGAGGCGGGCTTGCGGATACCGGCGATCGCTTCCAGCAATTCCGACTGGCCGTTGCCGGCGACGCCGGCAATGCCGACGATTTCTCCGGCGCGGACGTCGAAGGAGACGTTATCGACCATGGTGACGCCTCGGTTGTCCTTCACCGTCAGATTCTTGACCGACAGGATGACCTTGCCCGGATTGGCCTCGCCCTTCTGGACGCGCAGCAGGACACGGCGTCCGACCATCAGCTCGGCGAGTTCCTCGACCGTCGTTTCCGAGGTCTTACGGGTCGCCACCATCTCGCCGCGGCGCATGACCGACACCGTATCGGTAATCGCCATGATCTCGCGCAGCTTATGGGTTATGAGAATAACGGTCTTGCCCTGGTCGCGCAGCACCTTGAGGATGCGGAAAAGGTGATCGGCCTCGGCAGGCGTCAACACGCCCGTCGGCTCGTCGAGAATCAGGATCTCGGCACCTCTATACATCGCTTTCAGGATTTCGACGCGCTGCTGCAGGCCGACGGGAAGCTGCTCGATCAGCGCATCCGGGTTGACCTCCAGGCCGTATTCCTTTTCCAGCCGCTTCAGCTCGGCGCGCGCCGCAGCAACGCCACGGGCGAGCAGCGCTCCGCCTTCAGCGCCGAGCATGATGTTCTCGAGCACCGTGAAATTATCGACCAGCATGAAGTGCTGGTGCACCATGCCAATACCGGCGGCGATCGCCGTCTGGCTGTCGCGGATCGAGATCGGCGTGCCGTTGACGCGGATTTCACCGGCGTCGGCATGATAGAAACCGTAGATGATCGACATCAAAGTCGACTTACCGGCACCGTTTTCGCCGATGATGCCATGGATGGACCCCTTGGCAACGGTAAGATTGATGTCCTTGTTCGCGTGGACGGCACCGAATTTCTTATCGATGCCCACGAGTTCGATTGCGGGCGTGTCTGTCACAGCAGGCTCCAAATAAGAAAAGGGCGTATGGCGGTAAAATCAACACGCCATACGCCCATCTCAATCGCGGATCACTTCGGGCAAGCGTTGTCCGTGGTGTAGTCGTGAACCTTGATGGTTCCTGCGATGATGTCAGCCTTTGCCTTGTCGACAGCAGCCTGCATTTCCGGGGTGATCAACGCCTTGTTGTTGTCGTCGATCGCAGCAGCAACGCCGTCTTCCTTGACGCCGAGAGCCTGAACGCCACCGGTGAACTTGTCAGCCTTGGTGTCGGCATAAGCGTTGTATACAGCCAGGTCGACGCGCTTGACCATCGAGGTCAGGACGGAGCCCGGATGCAGGTAGTTCTGGTTGGAATCGACGCCGATCGACAGCTTCTTGTTGTCGGCAGCGGTCTGGAGAACGCCGAGACCGGTTGCGCCAGCTGCCGCGTAAACGACGTCAGCGCCCTGGTCGATCTGGTTCTTGGTGAGCTCGCCACCGCGAACCGGGTCGTTCCATGCAGCACCGGTGGTGCCGGTCATGTTCTGGAACACTTCGACGTCGGCCTTGACCGAGCGCGCGCCCTGCTCATAGCCGCATTCGAACTTGCGGATCAGCGGGATGTCCATGCCGCCAACGAAGCCGACCTTGCCGGTCTTCGATGCCAGGCCGGCGAGAACGCCAACGAGGAAGGAGCCTTCTTCTTCCTTGTAGACGACCGAGCGGACGTTCGGCTTGTCGACGACGGCGTCAACGATGATGAACTTCGTGTCCGGGAATTCTGCAGCGACCTTTTCTACGGCCGAGGTCCAGGCGAAGGAAACGGCGACAACCGGATTGAAGCCGCGGCTTGCGAAGTTGCGGATTGCCTGCTCGCCTTGCGTATCGCCTGTTGGTTCGAAGTCGCGGTAAGCGATACCGGTTTCCTTCTTGAACTTCTCAGCGCCATTGTAGGCAGCTTCGTTGAAGGACTTGTCGAACTTTCCGCCGGTGCCGTAAACCAGAGCCGGCTTGACGTCGGCGGCGAGCGCCGTCGTGGACATCGCGGCCACGGCCAAAAGCGAAAGGAGGGTTTTTTTCATGAGTTGCAGCCCTGTTGTTGCTATTTGTTTGGGGTCCTCCCGCAAGCCTTCTTCGAGGCATGTCTGCGGAACCACCGGCCTCCCCCCGGAGACCTGGCTTCGCGCATCCTTGCATGGCTGAATGAAAATTTCACGAGAAATTTTTCGGGTGGTAAAAATTTGCCGGGGATGCCGAAAAACAGTTCAATCAGGCTGATTTCTGCGCAAAAGCCGCCAACAAACTGCTTTTTCGGTGATCAGGCCGTGAACCGGCCTGCAACCGGGGGCTTCTTATATCCGACCATCCAGAGAAGCAGCGCCAGCACCAGAAACACGCCGAAAGCGGGCTGCAACATCAGCCACTGGAAAATGAAGGTGTAGAAGCGCGGATGAACATAATAGGCGATCGACGATTGCAGAGCCACCAGCGAAGCGGGGCTGACATCCTGCCAGGCATCCCCCATGGGCGTCATCACCACAGCTGAGGCTGCGACCGACTGGATGGAATCGATGGTTCCCGCGATCACCGCAACGGCAAGCGCGACAAGACTACTCAAACGCAACAAGAAACGCATAAAACCCTCCGGCGCACTCATGCCGAAAACCCCGGCCAGCCACGCCATTTTCCACCCTCAAAGGCAGGATAAATCCGAGCCTTCTAAAGTGCAATGGATGACGCGAGCGGAGTTTTATCCGAAGAAGTCAAAAAACTGTTAGATTTAGGTTGATCCCCGAAAATTCATCGGTATATATCGCGCCGTTCCAACGATTTGCGTTTGACGATGCGGATCGAAATAGCAGGACAGGTGGCCGAGTGGTTTAAGGCGCACGCCTGGAACGCGTGTGTGCGTGAAAGCGTACCGTGGGTTCGAATCCCACCTTGTCCGCCATTTTCCTTTTCGTTTCCTCGACGTGTGCTTGAAGCAGGTGCTGCGCCGCATATGTTCCTGCGGATGAATGACGGGACGCGACCGCCTGAGACATCAGGGCCCACCAACCTTCGCCAGAGACTGCGCGTGCTCTATCTGGGGCGCGAACAGAAGGCGATCACGTTTCAGGCCGTTCTGGCTGTCGTCGATCTCGCAATCCTCGCCTTCTTCGTTCTTGGTCCTTATCTGCGCTCAGGCCCATCCTACCCGATCATCGACTATTCGATTGCCGTCTGGATCGGGCTCGAGCTTTGCGCGCGGGCGCTGATCGAACGCAATCTCGGCGACTGGCTGAAGAGGCCGATCACCTGGATCGACATATTCGTGCTACTGACGCTGCTGTTGCCGGAGTTGCTGTTCAACTTCGCCTTCCTGCGGGCAATCCGCATCTGGACGATCGGCCAGAGCGCGCTTCTCAAAGTTCTGCTTCGTTATTGCGGTTTGAGGCATCTGGAAGATGTGATGCGGGCTTCGATCAACGTCATCGTCTTTCTGTTTCTCGTCACGGGCTTCGTCTACACGTTCTTTTTCCGCGGCCTTCCCGGCATCACCGGCCTCGTCGATGCTCTTTATTTTACGGTTGCGACGGTAACGACAACGGGTTTCGGGGACATCACCCTGCCGGGAACACTCGGCAAGCTGACGTCGATCGTGACGATGATCATCGGCATCTCTCTGTTCGTGCGCCTGGCTCAGGCTGTCGTACGTCCGTTCAAAGTGACGTTCCCCTGCCCGCAATGCGGGTTGCAGCGGCATGATGCCGATGCAGTGCATTGCAAGGCCTGCGGCCATATCCTGAACATTCCCGATGAAGGGGCATGAGAGGCAGATTACCTCTCCTCACCCTCCCAGCCGAACACACTGCGGCCGCCCCATTCCGGCGAGTTCCTGAATTCTCCGGCAACGATCTCCTTGAGATCAGGCCCGGTCACGTAGCGCTCCAGCTGGCGGGACTGGTCGTCAAGGCGCTTGAGGGCCTCAAGCTCTTCCTCGCGCCCGAGGCGGCCCTTGTGAACCGCCGATTTCATGACCTTGATCGTTTCGTCATAGACCTTCAGTGGCACCGGGAACGGATGCCGGTCCTTGCCGCCGTGGGCGATCGAGAAGCGGGCGGGGTCTGAAAAGCGGTAGGGAGCCCCGTGCACCACTTCGGCGACCATGGCGAGCGCCTGGACGGTGCGGGCGCCGACGCCGGGAACGAGGAGAAGCTGCTCGAAATCTTCAGGGCCACGATCGGCGGCGGCAGCCAGATTGCCGTGCAGCCGCTTCATGTTGACGTCCTTTTCGCGGACATCGTGATGCGCGGGCATGATCAGGTGCGGCAAGAGCATCTGGTCGGGCAGCGGGGCGGGCTTTGCCGTGCCGAGCGCCAGCGCGGCGGCTTCGCGGACGATTCGGTCGGGGCCGAGCGTTGCGAGGAGATCGAGCTGTCCGGCACGCGAGCGTTCCGCCCGCTTGTCGGCGAGATTGACGATATTGCCCTGGCTGCGGCCCTCGATCGCCGCGTGCGGCGAGTTGACAAAGCTTTCCAGCCCCTCGGATAGCCAGTGGTAGCGGCGAGCCTGCCTGTTGTCGCCGTTCATCCCCTGCTGAACCACCACCCATTTGCCGTCGTCGGTGACGATGAAGCCGTGCAGATAGAGATCGAAACCATCCTGCAGGGCAGCGCTATCGACCTTGGCGACAAGGCGGCTTGTCTGCGCCAGCGAGATTCCGTCGATGCCGACACGGTTGCCGATCGCGGCAAGCTCATCCGGCGTGCGCCGCGATTGCGCGCCACGACCGCCGCAGACATGCAGGCCGAGCTCACCGGAGAGCGGCGTCAGCCCACGCTTCAGCGCGCCGAGCACACTGGTGGTGATGCCCGATGAATGCCAGTCCATGCCCATGACGGCGCCGAAGGACTGGAACCAGAAAGGATGTGCGAGGCGGCGCAGGAATTCATCGCGGCCGTAGTGATGCACGATCGCTTCGGTGATCACCGCACCGAGCTTCGTCATCCGGTCGCCCAGCCATTTGGGAACCCTGCCGCCATGCAGGGGAAGATCGGCGCTGCCTGCTCTTTGAGCCATGGACGCAATTATAGCTGCGTCGCGCGGCCGAAGGAAACCGGTCCTTCAAAAAGAAAACGCCGGCTGCAAGCAGCCGGCGCCCTTGGGAGGAAAACCTCTTTGGATTATGCAGCAGCCGAAGCGTAGCTTTCGGTCGGCACTTCCGAAATCGTCTTCAGAACCTGGGAAGCGATCTGGTAAGGGCAGCCCTGCGAGTTCGGGCGGCGATCTTCCAGGTAGCCCTTGTAATCGTTCTTGACGAAGGAGTGCGGCACGCGGATCGATGCGCCACGGTCAGCAACGCCGTAGGAGAACTTGTTCCACGGAGCAGTTTCGTGCTTGCCGGTCAGGCGCTTGTCGTTGTCCGGACCGTAAACGGCGATATGAGCTTCGAGGTTCTTTTCGAACTGACCCATCAGAGCCTCGAAATAGGCCTTGCCGCCAACTTCGCGCATGAACTTGGTCGAGAAGTTGCAGTGCATGCCCGAGCCGTTCCAGTCGGTGTCGCCGAGCGGCTTGCAGTGATATTCGATATCGATGCCGTACTGTTCAGTCAGGCGCTGCAGCAGGTAGCGAGCCATCCAGATCTGGTCAGCAGCGCGCTTGGAGCCCTTGCCGAAAATCTGGAATTCCCACTGGCCCTTGGCAACTTCAGCGTTGATGCCTTCATGGTTGATGCCGGCAGCAAGGCACTGGTCGAGATGCTCTTCGACGATTTCGCGAGCGACCGGGCCAACGTTAGAGGAACCGACGCCGCAATAATACGGACCCTGCGGAGCCGGGTAGCCCTGCTCAGGGAAGCCGAGCGGACGGCCGTTCTCGTAGAAGAAATATTCCTGCTCGAAACCGAACCACGCATCTTCGTCGTCAAGGATGGTTGCGCGGCTGTTGGAAGGATGCGGGGTGACGCCGTCGGGCATCATGACTTCGCACATGACGAGGACGCCGTTGGTACGGGCCGGGTCAGGATAGATAGCGACAGGCTTCAGCACGCAATCCGAGCTGCGGCCTTCAGCCTGCATTGTCGAGGAGCCATCGAAGCCCCAGAGCGGAAGCTGTTCCAGGGTCGGAAATTCAGCAAATTCCTTGACCTGCGTCTTGCCGCGCAGATTCGGTACCGGAGTGTACCCATCGAGCCAGATGTACTCGAGCTTATACTTTGTCATTGGCCAGTCTCTCAAACGTGTGCGTGTCACAAATCCTGAGGGTGCGTTTCACCAGCGGATGCACAGTACCAAGCACGTGGCGTGCCAGTTTGGCGGATGCGCCTGAGGGTGCGTCAAAACGCGCAGGCAGGGAGACCGCGGCGCAAGGCGTTAACTTTCAATAAAAGCTTGGGGTTAGACGGGAACCGGGCCGGTAACGGCGCGTTTTTCTTTTGAAAGTGCAAACGCCTGAAAAAGATGCAGGAGCACCATCGTATTTCGCGCACTTTATCAATCGCTTACGAAGAGCACAGCAATTGGCGCTATTTTGTGCAATTTGCATAATTCATGTGCAATCTGCTATTGTGACGGTCCGACTAAACGACGAATGTCGATAAGGGAAGGCAAATAGGATGCCGACAAACGTTCATGGCGAAACCGCCAAGATCTACCAGTTTCCGGTGAAATTGCGCCGCGCCGGCGAACGCTTCGGCGCCCGTCAGCCGCTGGATATCGATCCGGATATTTGCGATGCCGCTTTCGACAGCTGGTATCATCAGGATGCGATCCGCGAGGACGAAGAGAATAACCGCAAACCGCAGGCTTAAACGAAGACCGCCTGATCAACGCGATCTTCGCTGCCGAAGATCTTCAGATACCGCTCAACCTCGCCCGGTTCACCGGTGGCTTTTTGAGGATTGTCGGAGAGTTTGACGGCCGGCCGGCCATTCGCGTCGCTGACCTTGCAGACAATCGAGATCGGATCGAGGCCGGACATATCGATGGGCGCGCAGCCCACGAAATCGTTAGTGAGGTTCGTCCCCCAACCGAAGCTCATGCGAACACGGCCCTCGAAATGCTTGTAGGTGTCGATAATCGCATCGACATCCATGCCATCCGAAAAAATCAGAAGCTTCTGGCGCGGATCGCGGCCCATCTTCTTCCACCATTCGATGATCTTCTCGCCGCCTTCGACCGGCGGCGCGCTGTCCGGGCGGAAACCCGTCCAGTCGGCAACCCATTCCGGCGCATCACGCAGGAAAGCGGCGGTGCCGAAAGCATCCGGCAGAACGATCAGAAGATTGCCGCCATAAAGCCGGTTCCAATCGCGCAGAACCTTGTAGGGCGCCTTGCGCAGGTCGTCGTCGGTCTCCGCGAGGGCCGCGGCCACCATCGGCAGTTCATGAGCATTCGTACCGACCGCTTCGAGATCGGAATCCATGGCAAGCAGAACGTTGCTGGTGCCGGTGAAGGCCGGGCCGATGCCTTCCTTCAGGGCTTCAACGCACCAGCGCTGCCACAGGAAGCTGTGACGGCGGCGCGTGCCGAAATCGGAGATGCGCAATCCGGGCAGTTCCTTCAGTCGCTCGACCTTCGACCACATCCGCGCCTTGGCGCGGGCATAGAGAACATCCAGCGTGAACGGTCCAAGCGCCTTCATCGCCGAGCGCGACCGCAGCTCGTTGATGATGGCGAGCGCCGGAATTTCCCACATCGTGGTCTCTTTCCAGGAGCCGTGGAAATCCAGCACGTATTGGCCATCCTTCTTCGAGAGCTCGTATTCAGGCAGCTGGAAATGCGAGAACCAGGCGAGGAATTCAGGCTCGAAGATCTGTGCGCGGCCATAGAAGCTGTTACCGGCGAGCCAGATCATCTCCTTCTTGGAGAGACGCAGCGTGCGCGCATGATCCAGCTGCTCGCGCAACTCGCCCTCATCGATCTCCTCGGCGAGATGCACGCGCTTGGTGCGGTTGATCAGCGTGAATGTCGCATTCACATCCGGATAGAGCTTCCAGATCATCTGCAACATCAAAAGCTTGTAGAAGTCCGTGTCGATCAGACTGCGGACGATGGGGTCCAGTTTCCAGGCGTGGTTGTAAACCCGTCTTGCGATATCGGTCTTGGCCATGCTCCACCCCATACCAATCCGGTCGGGGGCCACCGCTGCGGCCGGCACACGACGACCGGCTCGTGCGCCTTCTTATCGAAAAATCAGCGGCTAAAGTCCAGTGCAAATACAAAGCCCTGCCGTCCGGGACGACAGGGCTTGCGATGACCGCCAGACCCATATGCGGTTATTGCGCGGAAGGTGTTGCCGGTGCGTTGGGCTGCGCGCTACCTGCAGGGGGCGTTTCCGTCGGCACCGCGGTGCCGTTCTGCAGCGATGGCGATGCCGGCGCTGCGGGTTGCTGCGACTGCATCTGCTGGCCGGGCTGCTGCGGAGAGACCTCGCTCGCCTCACGCCCGCCCCAGATCTCCACTGGAATCCAGACGATGAATGCGAGCACCAGAGCGACGATCAGAACCGTCAGGACACGGCGGCCGGTCCGGCCCTGTTTGGCCTTGACCGGAGAAATCTGTTCTTCCTCGTGCAGCTTGCCATCGGATTTTTCCCAACGGGTTTCCATCTGATGCGCCATTCCTGTCTCCTTCCGGTAAGCGGACAGCCGGAATGCGGCCTGCCCGAAAGCTTCCGGTGAGAACAACGAAGAGAAACGGCGAATGTTCCCGGCCGGGCCGGTCAGTATCCCGCGCGGCGATCGACGAGGAACTGCAGCGGCTCGCCCTTTTCGAAGCGGACGATCTGCTGCTCGACATGCCGGAAGAGCGCGTTTTCTTCCGAGATCGCGGCGTCGTGTGGCGTGATGAAGACGCTGTCGAGACCCCAGAGCGGATCGTCAGCCGGCAGCGGCTCGACTTCGAAAACATCAAGCGAGGCGCCGCCGAGTATGCCGCCTTCGATGGCCGCGACGATATCGCTCTGGATCTGGCTCTTGCCGCGCCCGGCATTGATGAAAACAGGTTTGCCGAGCGCGCCGCCCTGGCGCAGCTTCCTGAACAGGCCGGCGTTATAGAAACCCATCGTTTCGGGCGTCAGCGGCAGAAGGCCGACGAGAATATCGGTCTTCGACAGAAAGACATCGAGTTCGGCTGCATCGAATGTCTCGACGCCGTCGAGGTCTTTTCTGGTGCGCGACCAGCCGATGACGTCGAAACCCATGACCTTGAGCTTGCGGACGGCATCCTGGCCGAGCACGCCGAGGCCCATCACGCCGACGGTGATTTCGGCAGCTTCTGGCGGCGCCATCTTGCCCCAGACGCGATCACGCTGATGCTGGTCGTGTCCCCGCTGATCGCGCAGATGCATGAGGCACTGCATCACCACCCATTCGCTCATCCGCACCGTCAGGCTGCGATCGACGAAGCGGACGATCGGCACGTCGGGCAGACCGGGAAGCGTCATGATGCTGTCGACGCCGGCACCACCGGAAAAAATGATCTTCAGGTTTGGCGCCCGGTCGAAAAGATCGGCATCCGGCTTCCAGAGCAGCGCGTATTCGCAGGCGCTGAGATCCCTGCCCTTGCTCGTGGGATCGGCAATGCTGATGCTGCCGCGGCCCGCAAAGGCGGTTTTCAAGATGCGGGCGATACCCTCAGGATTAAACTTGAGATCGACGAGAACGGGCGGTCTTGCGGACATGGTCTTCTTTACTGCTGAACGGCAGGCGTCGGCACTGCCTCGATGTTGAATGCGGCAGCCATCAGCGCTTTGGTATAGTCGTCCTTCGGCGCCTGGAATATCTCTGCAGACGGCCCCTGCTCCACCACCTTGCCGAAGCGCATGACGATGACATCGTTGGCGAGCGCTTTGACGACCTTCAGGTCGTGGCTGATGAAGAGATAGGCGAGGTCATGCTTTTTCTGGAGATCGCGCAGCAGATCGACCACCTGGGCCTGCACGCTCATATCGAGCGCCGATGTCGGCTCATCAAGCATGACGAAGCGCGGCTTCAGCACCATGGCGCGGGCAATCGCGATGCGCTGGCGCTGGCCGCCAGAGAACTCGTGCGGGTACCGCCAGCGGGTCAACGGATCGAGGCCGACCTCTTCCAGCGCCCAGCAGACGCGCTGGTCGCGATCCTCATGCGACAGCGAACGCTCGTGCACCTTCAGTCCTTCGGCGATGATATCGCCTACCGACATACGAGGGCTGAGCGAGCCATAGGGATCCTGGAAGACCACCTGCAGCTGATTGCGCAGCGGCCGCATCTGCGTGAACGAGTAGCTTGCTATATCCTTGCCGACGAAGCTGATGCGGCCTTTGGACGAAATCAGCCGGGTCAGCGCCAGACCGAGCGTTGTCTTGCCCGAACCGGATTCGCCGACGACGCCGAGCGTCTGGCCGGCCCGCAGCGATAGATCGATGCCATCGACGGCCTTGACGTGATCGACCACGCTGCGCATCAGCCCTGCCTTGATCGGGAACCAGACGCGGATATCCGAGCCTTCCATGACGACAGGTTTCGTAAGGTCGGCCAGCGGCGGCTCGCCGCGCGGTTCGGAGGCCAAGAGGTGGCGGGTATATTCGTGCTGCGGCCGGGTGAAGACTTCCTCGACCGTACCGGTCTCGACGATCTTGCCCTTGGTCATGACGCAGACACGGTCGGCGAACTTGCGGACGATGCCGAGGTCATGGGTGATGAACAGCATGGACATGCCATGCTCGCCCTTCAGCTTGCGCAGCAGTTCGAGGATCTGCGCCTGCACCGTGACGTCGAGCGCCGTCGTCGGCTCGTCGGCGATCAGCAGTTCCGGGCGGTTGGCGAGCGCCATGGCGATCATGACGCGCTGGCGCTGGCCGCCCGACAGCTCGTGCGGATAGGCCTTGAGACGCTTTTCCGGCTCGCGGATACCGACCTGGTTGAGAAGCTCCAGCACGCGCTTGCGCGCTGCGGCACCCGTCACGCCCTGATGCAGGTCGAGGATTTCGGCAATCTGCTTTTCGATCGAGTGGAGCGGATTGAGCGATGTCATCGGCTCCTGGAAGATCATCGTGATGTCGTTGCCGCGCACCTGGCGCAGCTCCTTGTCCGATGCCTTCAGCAGGTCCCTGCCTTTGAACAGGATCTGCCCGGTCGGGTGGCTTGCCGTTGGATAGGGAAGCAGCCGCAGGACGGAGTTGGCCGAGACCGATTTGCCGGAGCCGGACTCACCGACGAGCGCCACGACTTCGCCCTTGCGGATATCGAAGGAAATGCGATCCACAGCCAGCGATGTTTCGCCGCCCTGATGAAAGGCAACCGAGAGATCGCGGACCGAGAGGAGGGTTTCGGGGCTCTCGCTCATTGGAACGTCTTTCTTGGGTCGAAGGCATCGCGGACCGCCTCGCCGATGAAGATCAGCAGCGAGAGCATGATCGACATGGCGAAGAAGGCGGTGAGCCCCAGCCATGGCGCCTGCAGATTGGACTTGCCCTGGGCGATCATCTCACCCAGCGACGGCGAGCCGGGCGGCATGCCGAAGCCCAAGAAGTCCAGCGAGGTCAGCGTGGTGATCGAGCCCGAGAGGATGAAGGGCAGGAAGGTCAGGGTCGCGACCATGGCGTTCGGCAGCAGGTGGCGCCACATGATGGTGCGGTTGTTGACGCCGAGTGCGCGGGCGGCACGCACATATTCGAAGTTTCTGGCGCGCAGGAATTCGGCGCGGACAATGCCGACAAAGCCGACCCAGGAGAACAGCAGCATGATGCCAAGCAGCACGAAGAAGCCGGGCGGCAGGATCGCGGCGATGATCAGCAGGATATAGAGGACCGGCATCGACGACCATATCTCGATGAAGCGCTGCAAGAGCAGGTCGGTCCAGCCGCCGAAATAGCCTTGCACCGCGCCAGCGGTGACGCCGACGACGGCTGAGCAGATGGTCAGTGCCAGGCCGAAGAGCACCGAGATGCGGAAACCGTATATGACGCGGGCCAGCACATCGCGCGCCTGATCGTCGGTGCCCAGCCAGTTGAGATTGCCGTAGTTGCAGTTCGGGTCGTTGACGCCCTGCGGATAGCCGGCGCAGCGTTCCTCGGTGCCCATCAGCCAGAAGGGCGCGGTCGGGGCGGAATGCGGGATGTTCGAATTGACCGAGCGGTAGGAATAGCGGATCGGCGGCCAGATCATCCAGCCATTGGCATTGATCTCATCGGTGATGACATCCGAGCGGTAATCGGTCTCGGCGAGGAAGCCGCCGAACTTCTCTTCCGGATAATCGACGACGACAGGAAAGAGAATCTCGCCCTTGTAGGAGGCGATGATCGGCTTGTCGTTGGCGATGAATTCGGCAAACAGGCTGAGGATGAACAGCACCATGAACAGCCACAAGGACCAGTAGCCGCGGCCATTGGCGCGGAAATTCCGCCAGCGGCGGATATTGGTCGGCGACAGCAGCCCCTTGCGTGGCGGCTTGACGGGCGTGGCGGTGGCGGGATTGGCGGCGGTATCCATCACACATCCCTCCGCTCGAAATCGATACGCGGGTCGATCCAGGTATAGATCAGATCCGATATCAGGCCGACGAAGAGGCCAAGCAACGAGAAGATGTAGAGCGTTGCAAAGACGATCGGGTAGTCGCGGTTGACCACCGAGAGGTAGCCAAGACGGCCGAGGCCATCGAGCGAGAAGATATTCTCGATCAGCAGCGAGCCGGTGAAGAAGGCCGAGATGAAGGCGCCGGGAAAGCCGGCGATGACGATCAGCATGGCATTGCGGAACACATGCCCGTAGAGAACCTGGCGCTCATTGAGCCCCTTGGCACGGGCGGTCGTGACATACTGCTTCTTGATCTCATCGATGAACGAATTCTTGGTCAGCAGCGTCGTCGTCGCGAAGGCGGCCAGCGACAGCGAGATCAGCGGCAGCGCCAGATGCCAGAAGTAATCGAGCGGCTTCTGCCACCAGGCGAGCTGATCGAAATTGTCGGAAACCAGGCCACGGAGCGGGAACCAGTCGTAGAAGGATCCGCCGGCAAAGAGCACGATCAACAAGATGCCGAAGAGGAAGCTCGGCACTGCATAGCCGACGATGATGACGCCAGACGTCCAGACGTCGAAGGTCGATCCGTCCTTGACCGCCTTGCGGATGCCGAGCGGGATGGAGATCGTGTAGGAGAAGATCATGATCCAGACGCCGAGCGAGATCGACACCGGCAGCTTGTCCTTGATCAGATCGAGAACCGACGTGTTGCGGAAGAAGCTTTCGCCGAAATCGAAGCGGATATAATTCCACATCATCTCGCCGAAGCGGGTGAGCGGCGGCTTGTCGAAACCGAACTGCTTCTCAAGCTTGGCGATCAGCTCCGGGTCGAGGCCCTGGGCGCCGCGATATCGCGATCCCTCGTCACCACCCTGCCCCAGAAGATCACCGCCACCGCCGGAAAGACGCTGGTCGGCGCTGTCGGCCTGGCCGGTGAGCTGCGCGATCACCTGCTCGACCGGACCACCCGGCGCGAACTGGATGACGGTGAACGAAATCGCCATGATGCCGATGATCGTCGGTATCATCAGAAGCAGGCGGCGAAGGATATAGGCCCCCATCAGCGCGCGGCCTTCCAGGTCTTGAATTTCGCCGGGATGCGCATCCTGTCAGAAGTCGTCAATCGCTGGGCCTTTCACCGGTTAGCCCGGCTTTTTCATGGTGATTCGAATGGACCATTTGGACCTCAGCGGCCCAGCCAATGCAAGTCCGCTATTTCGCGTCCTTCGACCACCAGACATCGGGGAAGCCGATGGAATATTCCGGCAGCTCCGCCGGGTGAGCGATCTTGTCCCAATAGGCGAGACGCGAGTTGTTGCTGTAGAAGAGCGGCACGACATAATGGTTGGCGAGCAGCACCCGGTCCATCGCCTTGATCGCCGCCACCTGCTCGTCGCGATTGGGCGCGAAAATGATCATCTTGATCAGCGTGTCGATCGCCGGATTGGTGATACCGGCATAGTTGCGCGAGCCCTGTTGGGCGGCGGCTTGGGAACCCCAATAGTCCATCTGCTCATTGCCCGGATTCATCGTCTCGCCCCAGATCGACCAGATCATGTCGTAGTCGAAGCTCCGGACGCGGTTTGTGTATTGCGAGGCATCAACCGTGCGCAGGCGGGCGTCGATACCGATCTTCTTGAGATTGTTGGCGAAGGGCATGACCGAGCGCTCGAAAGACGAGTTCGAGAGTAGGATCTCGAAGCTCATCGGCTGGCCGGTCTTGCTGTTGACCATCTTGTTGCCCTTCAGCTCGTAACCGGCTTCCTTGAACAGCCCGATCGCTGTCTTGAGGTTGTCGCGCAGCTTCTGCGGATCGCCCGCGACAGGGTTCGTGTAAGGCGTGGTGAACACCTCCGGCGGCACCTGATCCTTCAGTCCCTGCAGGATTTCAAGCTCACGGCCCTGCGGCAGCGCCGAAGAGGCAAGATCCGTTCCCCAGAAGTAGCTGTCGATCCGCTTGAAGGCGCCATAGGCCAGGTTCTTGTTCAAATCCTCGAAGTCGAAAGCGTAATTGAGCGCTTCGCGGACGCGTGGATCCTTGAACTGGTCGCGGCGCGTATTGGGGGTCAGCGCCTGCATGATGCCGACGGAACGCAGAGCGTTCGGCACTTCAGCACGGATTACCCGGCCATCCTTGACGGCCGGAAAATCGTAGGCGGTCGCCCAGCGGCTTGCCTGGTTTTCCTGGCGGTAATCCACATTGCCCGCCCGGAATGCCTCGAATTCGACGTCACGATCTCCGAAAAACGTATAGGTGATGTTGCGGAAGTTGTTCTGCCCGACATTGACGTTGACGTCCTTGCCCCAATAGTCGTCGCGCAGTTCATAGCGCACTGTGGAACCGGCGGTGAAGGCGGCGATCTTATAGGGTCCGGAGCCCATGGGCGTCTCAAGCGTCGTCTTGGTTATGTCGCGCGGCTTGCCGTCAGCGCCAGTCCCTTCCCACCAATGCTTCGGCAGGATCGACAACTGGCCGAGAATATTCGGAAGCTCCTTGTTGCCCTTCTCGTCAAACGTGAAGGTCACATCGCGTTCGCCGGTCTTCTCGGCCTTCGTGACATGCTTGTAGTAATTCGAGAGGAGTGGATTGAGCTCCTTTGCCTTGTCCAGGCTGAAGATGACATCATCAGGCGTCACCGGCTGACCGTCGGCCCATTTCGCTTCCGCACGCAGCCTGAAGGTCGCGCTGGAGAAATCGGCGGGGTAGGAAATGCCTTCCGCCAGCAAGCCGTAGCTGGCGAGCAGCTCATCGTCGGCCGATTTCGTCAGCGTCTCGAACACCAACGGCGAACCGTCCGCCAGTTCGCCCTTCGAAAGCAAGGGATTGAAGGTGTCGAAAGTGCCTGTCGTCGACAGATTGAGCGTGCCGCCCTTCGGCGCATCCGGATTGACATAGTCAAAGCGCTTGAAGCCCGGCTTGTATTTGAGTTCGCCGATAGTCGACGTGCCGATCTGGAAGTTCTGCTCCTGGGCTTTGACGGGCAAGGCCAGCGCGCTCAGTGCCACGAGAGCAACAACCAGACTTTTCTTCGACCCCACAAACGCCATTCGCCAACCCCTATTGTTTCGGTTCGGGCGAGAATAAGGAAAATGGCGGCGAAAAACAGGTGAGAGTTTGGTTTTTGCCGATCTCGCGAAATTTTGACCTGCCGTTAGGAGCCCCCATGTCCCTTTACGATCCCAAGACCACCGCACTTATCTCGATCGACCTGCAGGCCTTTATTACCAGCCGGCCGGTTGCTCCTCACAATGCTCAGCACGTCATTGAAAACACCGCGGCGATTGCCAGACAGCTGAAATCACAAGGCGGCACCGTCATACTCGTCACCGTCGGGTTCTCTGCGGACTATGCCGATGCCGTCAATCAGCCGGCCGACGAACCAGCGAGCTTCCCCAAAGGCGGACTGCCCGCCGCCGCACTCGAAGCGCCGCCGGAGATTGCGGCACTGACTGTCGATGCCCATGTCGTCAAGCGTCAATGGAGCGCGTTCTACGGCACCGATCTCGATCTTCAGCTTCGCCGCCGCGGCATCAGGACCGTCATCCTCGCGGGGATCGCAACCAATTTCGGCGTCGAATCGACCATTCGCGATGCCTATGCGCATAACTACGCGGTCATTGCCGCCGAAGACGCGATGGCGAGTTTCACCGCGGAGATGCACGGATTTGCGTGTGAGAAAATCTTGCCGCGGCTGTCGCGCGTCAGAAAGACCGCCGATATCCTCGCCAATCTCTAAGCAGAAGCGGCCCGCCTTTCGCGCGAAGCGTGATGAAAACATCGATTCACCAGAATTGTTTTTCACGGTAAATTCAACCGCAAATCACCTGTCAATTTCGGGACCCCGCATGACGCTCCGCCTCGCTTCGTCCAAGATTTTCGGCAAACTCGCCCTGGCGGGCACATTGAGCGCCGGCCTCATATCGGCTGAAGCCGATGCGCAGCAGAAACAACCGAGCCCGGGGAGTGCAAAAGCGATCTTCGGGTCGGTTTCGCTTCCCTCTCAGGGGCCGGCGCAGCCGATCGGTTTCTATGCCAAGGGCTGCATGTCGGGTGCCGTTGCGCTTCCGGCCGACGGCCCGACCTGGCAGGCCATGCGGCTGTCGCGCAACCGGCGCTGGGGCAATCCGGCAATGATTGCGCTTCTTGAGCGCCTCTCCCATGATGCGCAGCGGCAGGCCGGCTGGCCGGGCCTGCTTGTCGGCGATATCGCGCAGCCGCGCGGCGGGCCGATGTTCAATGGGCACGCCTCGCATCAGGTTGGTCTCGATGCCGATGTGTGGCTGACGCCGATGCCGTCCCGGCGGATGAATGCCGAGGAGCGTGAGAACCTGCCTTTCACGACGATGCTGCAGAAGGGCAAGTTCCTGACCGTCGATCCGAAGATCTGGACGCAGTCGCACGCCGAACTTCTGATGCTTGCCGCCAGCTACCCGCAGGTCGAGCGGATTTTCGTCAATCCCGCGATCAAGAAGAAGATGTGCGACACCTGGACCGGCGACCGCACCAATCTCGGCAAGCTGCGCCCGGAATATGGCCACGACTCGCATTTCCATATCCGTATCAAGTGCCCGCCGGGTGCCACCGCCTGCAAGCCGCAGGCGCCTGTTGCAGCCGGAGACGGCTGCGACAAGTCGCTCGCCTGGTGGTTTACCAAGGAACCGTGGGCAAAACCCGCACCGCGGAAGCCCGGCACACCGCCGCCGAAGCCGCCGCGCGAGGGCCAAGTTTCGGATCTACCTAAGGCCTGTGCGGCCGTGCTCGATACACCTTCCGTAGCCTCGGTGGCGGCAGCGACCTATGGTGGCCCTTCGGCGGCAAGCGCGCTGACGGCGACACCAGCTGCGGCGCCTGCCGTTTCGGATCAGGGTCTGCCGCCCACTGGTCCGGTTCCCGCCGACAAGCCGATGCAATGATCACAGCGCAGGCTTGTGTTTCAAATCGCACGCTTGGTATAGAAACGGCCAAATCGATTGAAACCCGTGATGGAGGTCCTTCTTGATGGCCGGCGGCAAATGCCTCGCATTGATTGCGCATGACCAGAAGAAAGACGACATGGCGGAATTTGCCCGCCGCAACCGCGACCTTCTCGCACAGTGGAAGATCGTCGCGACAGGCACGACTGGCGGCCGCGTTCTCGATGCCGTGCCCGATCTCGACGTGACGCGCCTGAAGAGCGGCCCGCTCGGCGGCGACCAGCAGATCGGCGCGCTGATCTCGACCGGCGAAATCGGCGCCTTGATCTTCTTCGTCGACCCGCTGACGCCGATGCCGCATGATGTCGATGTGAAGGCGCTGATGCGGCTGGCGATCGTCTATGACATTCCGATGGCGCTGAACGAAGCGACCGCCGACAAACTCATCCCGACCCTGAAAGCCTGAATGGAAGAGGCCCAATCCATGCTTGATGCCAGCGATGCCCATATGCCCTTTCCGATCCTGATCGGCGATATCGGCGGCACGAATGCGCGCTTCTCCATCCTCGCCGACGCCTCCGCCGAAGCGATCAATTTTCCGAATGTCCGGACGGCCGATTTCGAGACGATCGACGATGCCATCAAGGCTGGTGTTTTCGCCAAGACGGACCTACGTCCACGCTCGGCCATTCTCGCCGTTGCCGGACCGATCAACGGCGACGAGATCCCGCTCACCAACTGCGACTGGGTCGTGCGTCCGCATACGATGATCTCAGGCCTCGGCATCGAGGATGTTCTCGTCGTCAACGACTTCGAGGCGCAGGCGTTGGCGATTTCGGCGCTCGCGCCGGATGAACGTGAACAGATCGGCCCAGCCTCGGGCGACCTGATCGCTTCACGTGCCGTTCTCGGGCCGGGTACGGGTCTTGGCGTTGGCGGCCTGGTCCATGCGCGCGGCTCGTGGATCCCGGTTCCCGGCGAAGGCGGCCATGTCGATCTCGGTCCGCGCTCGGAGCGAGACCTGCAGATTTTCCCCTATATCGAACAGATCGAGGGGCGTGTTTCGGCAGAGCAGATTCTTTGCGGCCGCGGGATCGTGCATCTCTATCGCGCCATCTGCATTGCCGATGGTATCGAGCCGAAATACAGCGATCCGGCCGATGTGACGTCGCACGCGCTTGCGGCAACCGATCCCGTTGCTGCCGAAACCATTTCGCTGTTTGCGACCTATCTCGGTCGGCTGGCCGGCGATATCGCCATGCTTTTCATGGCGAAAGGCGGCGTCTATCTCTCCGGCGGCATTTCGCAGAAGATCCTGCCGGCGCTCCGCAAACCGGAATTCCGCGCCGCCTTCGAGGACAAAGCGCCGCACTCGCACTGGCTGCGCGACATCCCGACTTTCGTCGTCACGCACCCGCTGGCGGCACTCGCCGGCCTTTCCTTCTACGCCCGTGCGCCGGAGACCTTCGGCGTTTCGACGGATGGGCGGCGCTGGCGGAGCTAGCGCCAGTCTAGCCAAGCCGCTGGCAAATCTTTATAGAGCCCCGCGAGTGCGCGGGCTTGCCACGCACACGATCTGAAACGGGAAGCGCAATTTTTGGAATCGCCCGCAAACAAGAGCGTGAATAGCGATACGGTCGCAAGCGTACTGAAGCGCATCATCGCCGAGAACGGCCGTGAGCACGTCATGGGCTACGTCTTCGCGATCGTCTGCCTGATCATCGTCGCGCTCTCGACGGCCTATACCGCCTGGATCATGCGCGCGATCATCGACGAGGCTTTTGCCAACAGGCGGGCCGACATCGTGTGGGTCATCTGTCTGTCAATCTTCATCGCCTTCGTGGCGCGTGGTTTCGCCAGTTATGGCCAGGCGGTGGCGTTGTCGAAGGTTGGCAATAATATCGTCGCGCGTTACCAGCGGCGGATCTATGCGCATCTGATGACGCTGTCGGTCGGCTACTACAACGACACGCGCTCGGCGCAGATCGCCGCCCAGGTCAGCCAGAATGTCAGCGGTATCCGCGATGTAATGAACCTGACAATCACCTCGACGGCACGCGACCTGCTCTCCTTCGTCTCGCTGGTCGCGGTCATGGTTTATCAGGATCCGATCCTGAGCGTCATCATTTTCGTAATGGCGCCGCCGCTGCTTCTAGGACTTCGCTATCTTTCCAAACGCCTTCGGGATGTCACAAAAGAATCGATCCACCTGAACAGCCGTGCTTTCGGGGCAATGCAGGAATCGATCCAGGGCATCGCGATCGTCAAGGCGTTCACCATGGAACGCGAGCTTGAGAAACGGGTCAATCAGATCATCGGGGTCGCCGAGCAGCGCGCCAACAAGATCGCCCGCCTCTCCGAACGCAATGCGCCGATGACCGAGAGCTTTGCGGGTCTGGCCGTGGCCGGTGTCCTGGCCTACGCCGCTTACCGCTCGATCTATTACAACGTCCCGCCTGGCGCGTTCTTCTCGTTTATCACCGCGTTGCTGCTTGCCTACGATCCGCTGCGCCGCCTTGCCAAGCTTCAGGTGCAGATGGAGCGCGCCGCCGTCAACGCGCGGATGATCTATGAACTGCTCGACATGGAGCCGCGGCAGCGCGATCTGCCGGATGCGAAGCCGCTGACGGCGACAGAGGCCCGCATCGAATTCCGCAATGTTTCCTTTGCCTATGGCAACGACCCGGTGCTGAGCGATGTGAGCTTTGTCGCAGAAGGCGGCAAGACCACGGCTCTTGTGGGGCCATCGGGTGCCGGCAAATCGACTATCATCAATCTGATCCCGCGCTTCTACGATCCGAAAAGCGGTGAGATCATCGTCGATGGGCAGGACATCGCCCATGTGACGAAGCAGTCGCTGCGTGAGCAGCTCGCTTATGTCTCGCAGCAGCCTTACCTGTTCGAGGGTTCGATCCGCGACAATATCCGTTATGGCCGTCCGGATGCGACGGATGCGGAGATCGAGGAAGCAGCCCGCCTCGCTTATGCCCACGACTTCATCATGGCCCAGCCCGACGGCTACGACACAGCGGTCGGCGAGAATGGCGTGACGCTTTCCGGTGGTCAGCGGCAGCGCCTTTCGATCGCCCGTGCGCTGGTGCGCAATGCGCCGATCCTGCTTCTCGACGAGGCGACTTCAGCGCTCGATACGGAATCGGAAGCTGCCGTGCAGAAGGCGCTCGATGAAGCGATGACCGGACGAACCGTCGTCGTCATCGCACACCGGCTATCGACCGTGGTGCGCGCCGACAAGATCGTTGTCATGCAGCAGGGCCGCGTCGTCGAGGAAGGCAATCACGAGACGCTTGCGAAGCTCGAAGACGGACTTTACGCTCGCCTCAACAATCTCCAGAGGCCGGCGGCCTCGAATTCCATCTGATACGGGAATACGACTGATATGAGCGACGCTGCTATGAAACTGGTTGTGGTTGGAGCAGCAGGGCGCATGGGCCAGACGCTGATCCGGCTGATCGATTCCATCGACGGCGTGACGTTGCATGCGGCCATCGAACGCGCCGGCTCGCCCTTCGTCGGGCGCGACGCGGGCGAACTTGCCGGACTTGGGCCAAACGGCGTGATCATCGGCGATGATCCGCTTTCCGCCTTCCTGCATGCCGAGGGCGTACTCGATTTCACCTCGCCGACCGCGAGCGTCGAATTTGCCGGATTGGCCGCGCAGGCGCGCATCGTCCATGTCGTCGGTACGACCGGATGCTCGGATGCCGATGATGCAAAGATCCAGGCGGCCGGGCGCCATGCGCGCATCGTCAAGTCGGGCAATATGAGCCTCGGCGTCAATCTTCTCAGCGTTTTCATCGAACAGGCAGCGCGGGCACTTTCGCCAGAAGACTGGGATATCGAAGTTCTCGAAATGCACCACAAGCGCAAGGTCGATGCGCCCTCAGGCACCGCGCTGTTGCTCGGGGAAGCCGCTGCAAAGGGCCGCGCTGTCGACCTGAAGACCCAGTCTGTCCGCGTTCGTGACGGCCATACCGGCGCCCGCGAAGCGGGTACGATCGGTTTCGCGACGTTGCGCGGCGGGTCCGTGATCGGCGAACATTCGGTTCTATTTGCCGGCGAAGGCGAGATCGTCTCAATGTCACATAGCGCAGCGGACCGTTCGATCTTCGGACGCGGCGCCATCAAGGCGGCGCTCTGGGCGCGCGACAAGAAGCCGGGTTTCTATTCCATGCTCGATGTTCTCGGGCTCTCTTCACAATAATCCCTACGGAGGCAGACTTTTATGAGCGGCACACTCGTTCTCGTTCGGCATGGCCAGAGCGACTGGAACCTGAAGAACCTCTTCACCGGCTGGAAGGATCCCGACCTGACCGAGCTCGGCATTCAGGAAGCCACGACCGGTGGCCAGGCGCTGGCAGACTACGGCATCAAGTTCGACGTCGCCTACACGTCTGCGCTGACCCGCGCGCAGCACACGCTGAAGCTCATCCTCGACAAGGTTGGCCAGCCCGGCCTGCAGACGATCAAGGATCAGGCTCTCAACGAACGTGACTACGGCGATCTTTCCGGCCTCAACAAGGACGATGCCCGGGCCAAGTGGGGCGAGGAGCAGGTTCATATCTGGCGCCGCTCCTACGACGTCCCCCCTCCCGGCGGCGAAAGCCTGCGCGACACCGGCGCCCGCGTCTGGCCTTACTACCTGACGGAAATCCTGCCGCGCGTTCTGCGTGGCGAGAAGGTTCTCGTTGCGGCTCACGGCAACTCGCTGCGTTCGCTGGTCATGGTGCTCGACCACCTGACCCGCGAGCAGGTTCTGGACCTCAATCTCGCGACCGGCGTTCCGATGGTCTACAAGCTGAAGGCCGATTCCACCGTCGCTTCCAAGGAAGTGCTGGGCGACATGTCTGCCGCACACTGAGCCGGATTCATATCGATCAGAAAAGCCGGGCCAAGCGCCCGGCTTTTTTAGTTTTCGATTGTGAACTGTACCCTGTCGGCAGCGAAGCGGGTGATGGAATATTGCACGGGAACGCCGTCGAGATCGGTATTCATCGCCTTGGTGATCAGCAGGATCGCGCCCGGTGTGAGCTCAAGATCGGCGATATCCCCGGCGTCGGCATGCGCGGCGGTGATCTCCGTCGTTGCGCGCACATAGTCCTGCAAGCCAAGCAGCGCGAAGGCCTTGGTGATCGATTCCGTCTTGCGATAGGTTTCTGCGATATCGCCGAAGCGCGTGGCCGGAAACCAGCTCGTCGCCCGTGACACCGGGCGCTTGTCCGCCTCCCTTGTTGTCTCCAGCCTGATGACCGCGTCGCCCGCGCGCATCTTCAGCCAGCGGGCGACCTCCGCATCAGCGGGTTCTGCGGCAGCCGCCAGCAGGAAACCGCGCGTTTCTCTCGCCTGGCCGCTGATACCCGCCGTGAAACGGGTGCGCTTGCTGATCGGGAAGTTCAGCCGCTCCCGGCGCTCGATCAGCGTGCCGCGGCCCTGCACGGCGCGGACGATCCCTTCCTGCGCCAGCGCGGCAAGGGCACTTCGAACCGTATGCCGGTTGACGCCGAACTGCTCGGCGAGCATCGTTTCCGGTGGCACCATGCCCGTTTCATCATAGGCACCGCGGGTGATTGCCTCGCGGATTCGATCCGCTATCTGACGCCATAGCGCCACCCCCGTCTGCCTTTGCACCTGCTTCAGCCCAGCCATTTCACCCCTGCCGTGTCACACGCTTGTCACGTCCCCGATTTAAGCGTAACCATATCTTGTATGGTTGTCTATATCAATAGACATTTCGAAGGATGTGGCGATGAGAGCAGCAGAGAAAATCGAGGCAGCCGACAGCAGGAAAAGAGTGGTCGATCTCCTCGCCCGCTCCGACCTTGCCGAATTAAATGACGCCTGGGAGGCGCTTGCGGACAAACCGGAAGTGCAGGCGGTGCGCGGCCCCGAAACCGGGCTGGTGATGGTTCGCGGCCGTATTGGCGGCGGTGGATCGCCCTTCAATCTTGGCGAAGTGACGGTCACCCGTGCAACGATCCGGCTGGCAAGCGGGACCGTCGGCCACGGCCAGTCGCTCGGCACCGATCGGAAGAAGGCACGGCTTGCCGCTATCTTCGATGCTCTCTGGCAGGAAGAGGCAAGCAGGGCTTTCGTCGAGGAAAAGCTGCTTCAGCCGATCGCCCGCCACATTGCCGCCGCAGCGCAGCAGAAGGCCGACGAGACGGCCGCAACCCGCGTCGATTTCTTCACCATGGTGCGGGGAGAAGACTGATGGAACTCAAGACCGATACTTTGACCGGCGGCTTTGCCGAGCCGGTTTTCCAGGCCCAGAGCGTCTTCAAGGCGATGATGGATGCTATGGCCCGCCCCGGCTCTATCCAGACGCTGGCGCCCGATGCTGCGCCGCCGGCCCCGCTTGGCGTCGCGGCCGGTGCAATTGCATTGACGCTCTGCGATCACGACACGCCCGTCTGGCTTTCGCCTGCGCTCAACAAATCTGCGGTGCCGGGCTGGCTGAGCTTTCATACCGGTGCGACCGTCACGACCGAGAAGGCCGAAGCGCGCTTCGCCTTCGTCGACAGCGGCATGGCAGTTTCGTCTTTCGGCCTCTTTGCACCGGGCACGCAGGAATATCCCGACCGCTCGACAACGGTTGTTATCGAGATCGCTTCGCTCGAGGGCGGCAAGACGCTGGCGCTGATGGGACCGGGGATCAAGACCGTGACGGAAATCGCGCCTTCGGGATTGCCGGAGACGTTCATCCGCCTCTGGAACGAGAACCGCACCCTCTTCCCGAGGGGCATCGACATCGTTCTGACGGCGGGCAGCAGTTTCCTCTGCCTGCCGCGCACCACCAAAATTACCGCAACGGAGATGTGAGCCATGTATGTTGCAGTCAAAGGTGGCGAAGCCGCCATCGCCAATGCTCACCGCCTGCTCGCCGACCGGCGCCGCGGCGACCGCTCGCTTCCGGCCATCGGCATAGAGCAGATCGTTGCCCAGCTGGCTCTCGCGGTCGATCGCGTCATGGCCGAGGCCTCGCTCTACGATCGGACGCTGGCGGCTCTCGCCGTACGCCAGTCGCGCGGCGACATGATCGAGGCGATCTTCCTGCTGCGCGCCTACCGTACGACGCTGCCGCGCTTCGGTTATTCACAGCCGCTCGACACCAGCCGCATGACAATCGAACGCCGCATCTCGGCAACCTACAAGGACCTCCCGGGCGGCCAGCTGCTCGGCCCGACCTTCGACTATACGCACCGCCTGCTTGACCCGTCGCTCCTGACCGACGAAGCCGTCGAAGAGCCTGCTCAGCGCCAGGCCGAAAGCGGCCGCGTCATCCGCGTCTCCGAAATCCTAGGACAGGAAGGTCTGATCGAGGGTGACGGGGATATGCCCGAGGATCACGAGATCGGCGACCTGACGCGCGAGCCGATGGAATTCCCGATGAGCCGGGATCTGCGGCTGCAGGCGCTGGCCCGTGGCGACGAGGGCTTCCTCTTGGCCCTCGGCTATTCGACCCAGCGCGGCTACGGACGCAACCATCCCTTCACCGGTGAAATCCGCATCGGCGAGGCGGAAGTCGAATTCGATGTTCCCGAACTCGGCTTTGCCGTCTCGCTCGGCACCATCCAGGTGACTGAGTGCCAGATGGTCAACCAGTTCAAGGGCTCGGCCAAGGCGCCGCCGCAGTTTACCCGCGGCTACGGCCTGGTCTTCGGCCAGAGCGAGCGCAAGGCGATGTCGATGTCGCTGGTCGATCGTGCGCTGCGCGCCGGTGAACTCGGCGAAGACGTCACGGCACCGGCACAGGACGAGGAATTCGTCATCTCGCATGCCGACAACGTGCAATCGACCGGCTTCGTCGAGCATCTGAAACTGCCGCATTACGTCGACTTCCAGGCCGAACTCGATCTCGTGCGCCGTATGCGCCGCGACTTCGAGGCAAGCCGGCGCAACGGCGAAGCAATGAAGGAAGCAGCCGAATGACCGATCTCGCCACCTACAACTTCGCCTATCTCGACGAGCAGACGAAGCGGATGATCCGCCGCGCGATCCTGAAGGCGATCGCCATCCCCGGCTATCAGGTGCCCTTCGCCAGCCGCGAAATGCCGATGCCCTATGGCTGGGGCACCGGCGGCGTGCAGGTCACCGCCTCGATCATCGGCCCCGACGATGTACTCAAGGTCATCGACCAGGGCGCCGACGACACGACCAATGCCGTCTCGATCCGCGCCTTCTTCCAGAAGGTCGCCAATGTGGCGGTCACCACGCATACCAAGGATGCGACGATCATCCAGACGCGTCACCGCATTCCGGAAGAGAAGCTCGGCGTCAATCAGGTGCTGGTTTACCAGGTGCCGATCCCGGAGCCTCTGCGTTTCCTCGAACCGCGCGAGACCGAGACCCGCAAGATGCATGCGCTTGAGGAATACGGCCTCATGCATGTGAAACTCTACGAGGACATCGCCCATAACGGCCGGATCTCGAAGACCTACGCCTATCCGGTGAAGGTTGCCGGGCGCTATGTCATGGACCCGTCGCCGACCCCGAAGTTCGATAATCCGAAAATGCACATGTCCGATGCGCTGCAGCTCTTCGGCGCCGGTCGCGAAAAGCGCATCTACGCCGTGCCGCCCTATACCGACGTCGTCAGCCTCGACTTCGAGGACTATCCCTTCGAGATCCAGCGCTTCGGCAAACCCTGCGCGCTCTGCGGTGCAGAGGAAGTCTATCTCGACGAGGTCATCCTCGACGATAAGGGCGGGCGGATGTTCGTCTGCTCCGATACCGACCATTGCGAAGACCGCCGCGAGCACGGCCATGCCGGCGAAATGCTTGCGCCCAAGGAGGCTGCGGAATGACCGACACACCGCTTCTCAAAGTCAACGACGTCTCTAAATTCTACGGCAATCGCATCGGCTGCCGGAACGTGTCCTTCGATCTCTGGCCCGGTGAAGTGCTTGCCATCGTCGGCGAATCCGGTTCGGGCAAGACGACGCTGCTCAACTGCATCTCGACCCGCCTGATGCCGACCACCGGCAGCGTTGAGTATCACATGCGCGACGGCAGCTACCGTGATCTCTACCGCATGAACGAGGCCGAGCGCCGCTTCCTGATGCGCACCGACTGGGGCTTCGTGCACCAGAACCCGGCTGACGGCCTACGCATGACGGTCTCGGCCGGCGCCAATGTCGGCGAACGGCTGATGGCGATCGGCGACAGGCACTACGGCAAGATCCGCTCGACGGCCATCGACTGGCTGGAGCGCGTCGAGATCAATGCCGAGCGCATCGACGACCAACCGCGCGCCTTCTCGGGCGGGATGCGTCAGCGCCTGCAGATTGCCCGCAATCTGGTGACTGGCCCTCGCCTCGTCTTCATGGACGAGCCGACCGGCGGCCTCGACGTCTCGGTGCAGGCCCGCCTGCTCGATCTCGTCCGCGGTCTCGTCAACGATCTCGGGCTTGCGGCGATCGTCGTCACCCACGATCTCGCGGTCGCGCGCCTGCTGTCTCACCGGATGATGGTGATGAAGGACGGCAATGTCATCGAGCATGGTCTCACCGACCGCGTGCTCGACGATCCGCGCGAGCCCTATACCCAGCTTCTCGTTTCCTCCATCCTGCAGGTGTGACCATGGCAACGCCACTCGTCGTTTCGGAAGTCGCAAAGAGCTTCACCATGCATCTGCGCGACGGCATCAAGCTGCCCGTCGTCTCGGATGTCTCCTTCTCGGTTGCCGCAGGCGAATGCGTCGTGCTCGGCGGCCCCTCGGGCATCGGCAAGAGCTCGCTCCTGAAGATGATCTACGGCAACTATGCCGTCGATACCGGCCAGATCCTGGTCAATCACCAGGGCAAGGTCGTCGATCTCGCCTCGGCCGATCCGCGCACGATCATCGAGGTGCGCAAGCAATCGCTTGGCTATGTCAGCCAGTTTCTGCGCACCGTGCCGCGCGTTGCAGCCCTCGACGTCGTTGCCGAGCCGCTGCTTGCCCGCGGCGTAGCGGCGAGCGAGGCGCGCGAGCGGGCTGCCGTCCTGCTGACCAAGCTCAACCTGCCCGAGGCACTCTGGCAGTTGCCGCCCGCGACTTTCTCGGGCGGCGAGCAACAGCGCGTCAACATCGCCCGCGGCTTCATCACCGATCATACCATCCTGCTTCTCGACGAGCCGACGGCATCGCTTGACGCCACCAACCGCGCTGTCGTCGTCGGCATGATCGCCGACAAGAAGAAGGCCGGCGTTGCCCTGCTTGGCATCTTCCACGACGAAGAAGTGCGCGAAGCCGCCGCCGACCGCATTCTCGACGTCCAGAAATTCTCTCCCAGAAAGGCCATTGCGGCATGACCCGGCAGATCGGCGAAAAGCCCTATATCCACGAGACGGCATCGGTCAGTGACACCACGCTTGGCCGCTATACCGAGGTTTCGGAACGGTGCCGGATCAGCGAGGTCGAGTTCGGCGACTATTCCTACATCATGCAGGACGGCTCGATCTGGTGCGCGACGATCGGCAAGTTCGTCAATATCGCCGCCGCGGTGCGCATCAACGCCACCAACCATCCGACCTGGCGCGCAACGTTACACCACTTCACCTACCGCGCCACCGACTACTGGCCGGATGCGGATATGGAAACCGATTTCTTCGAGTGGCGCCGGTCCAATCGCGTCACCATCGGCCATGACGTGTGGATCGGCCATGGTGCGACGATCCTTCCCGGCGTGACGGTCGGCAACGGCGCCGTGATCGGCGCGGGTGCCGTCGTCTCCAAGGATGTCGTCCCCTATACTATCGTCGGCGGCGTGCCGGCAAAGCTCATCCGCGAGCGGTTTGGCAAGGGTGTCGGCGAGCGCATGGACAAGCTTGCCTGGTGGGATTGGGAGCATTCGAAGCTGCGTTCGGCGCTCGACGATTTCCGCGCGCTTTCGGCAGAAGATTTCCTTAGCCGGCATGGCGCGTGAAGCGCCATCGCCTGGGCCGTTTGTGACAGTCATTACATAAAACTGACATTGGAGGTTCATCAAGCGGGACTAATGCACTGCGAGACGAAGGTCCTGGATTGCAAGGAAGAGCATGATGTTCGAGCTGAAGAATGTCACCCGCCGTTTTGGCAAAAAGCTGGCAGTGGATTCCGTCACGCTCGATATTCCGCAAGGACAGATGGTCGGCATTATCGGCCGTTCGGGCGCCGGCAAGTCCACTCTTCTTCGCATGATCAACCGCCTGCAGGAGCCGACCTCCGGCTCCATCCGTTTCGGCGGTGTGGAAGTCTCGTCGCTTCGTGGCGAGGCGCTTCGCAACTGGCAGCGCGACTGCGCGATGATCTTCCAGCAGTTCAATCTGGTGCCGCGTCTCGATGTGCTGACGAATGTGATGCTCGGCCGCCTGAACCATCGTCCGACGATGCTCTCGCTGCTCAGCATCTTCAGCCGCGAAGAGCGCATCCATGCGATTGCCGCTCTGGAACGCCTTGGTATCGAGCAGACGGCGCTGCAGCTTGCGGGCACGCTTTCGGGTGGCCAGCAGCAGCGCGTGGCGATTGCCCGCGCGCTGATGCAGAAGCCGAAGATGGTTCTCGCCGATGAGCCGATCGCCTCGCTCGACCCGCTGAACGCCAAGATCGTCATGGACGCGCTACGCGACATCAACGAGCGCGAAGGCATCACCGTCATCACCAACCTGCACACGCTCGACACCGCCCGCAGCTATTGCGAACGGATCGTCGGCATGGCCGGCGGCCGCGTGGTCTTCGACGGCAAGCCCGGTGACCTCGATGCGTCTGCTGTCAAGGAAATCTACGGCACCGACAAGGACGGCGCCGGTATCGACGAAACTATGACGTCGACATCGATCAACATTTCGGCGGCAGCTGCCGCCCATCAATCCGCCGGCCTGCAACCGCTGGCGCTGGCCGGTCTCTGAGCGAGACGGCTGCGATCGAGAGCCCGCGTCAAGGGCACAGTTCTTCGTATCAAGAGAGACCACCGGGGACACCGGTCAATCAGGAGAGTACCATGTTGAAGAAAGCACTCTTTGCCGCGACGGCGCTTTTCGCGCTTTCCGGCGTTTCGCATGCTGCAGACCTCAAGGAATTCCGCGTCGGCATTCTCGGTGGCGAAAACGAAACCGACCGCCTGCGTAACTACGCCTGCCTCGCCGACCACCTGAAGACCGAGTTCGGCTTCGAAAAGGTTTCGCTGTTCCCGGCCGCCGACTATGACGGCGTTATCCAGGGCCTGCTCGGCGGTACGCTCGACTTCGCAGAACTCGGCGCTTCCGGCTATGCAGCTGTCTACCTGAAGGACGCAAAGGCCGTTACCCCGATCCTGACGACGCAGCAGAAGGACGGCTCGACCGGCTACTACTCGATCGGTCTCGCCCTGAAGTCCTCCGGCATCAAGACGATCGCCGACGCCAAGGGCAAGAAGCTCGGCTACGCCGATCCGGACTCCACCTCGGGCTATCTCGTTCCGCTGACGCAGATCCCGAAGGACACGGGCATGCCGAACGACCAGTTCTTCGCCTCCACGCAGTTCAACGGCGGCCACGAGAACAACCTTCTCGCCGCCTATGACGGCAAGGTCGATGTTGCTGTCGACGACTCCTCGGGCCTCGGCGATTTCAAGGACGGCTACACCTCGGGCACTTTCCGCAAGGAAGTCGACAAGGGTGCTGTCGACCCGAACAAGCTGGTTGAAGTCTGGCGCTCGCCGCTGATCCCGAACGGCCCGCTCGTCGTTCGCAACGAGCTCGGCGAAGAGTGGCAGAAGAAGCTGGCTGCCTTCTTCACGGCTCTGCCGGAGAAGGACCACAAGTGCTTCACCGCCATCGAAGGCGGCGACTACAAGGGCTACGCGCCTGTCACGCACGAATTCTACAACGCCGTTGTAGACGTTCGTAAGGCTGCCATCGGCGGCTGATCGACCGGCATTCATTGGGGGCGGCCGTCACTGGCCGCCCTTTTTCCTGCGAAGAAGCGGACACGCCATGACCCTTGCCGATTCCCGGATCCACGCGCACGAAACCCAGCAGAGCAGCCGAGAGATTGGCGATGCCTGGGGCCGCATGGTGGCGCGCCGCCGCCTCTATACCGGCATCGGCCTGATCCTGCTTCTGATCGCCTTCGTCAGCTCGGTGCGCTTCGCCGACGAAAGCAACGCCGGTCACTTCTTCGACCGCCTTCCGCATCTCTTCGACTTCCTGAGCTGGCTGATCCCGAAGGACTGGCACGACGTCTGGCGCGCGCTGTTCGATTTGGCGAGCCCGAACGACAAGGGCGGCGAGGAGTTCAACTTCGCCAAGGGCCGGGTCTATGTTTTCGGCGACTATTACATTCCTGAATATTTCGAGCTGATGATCATCACGATCAACGTCGCGCTCGTTTCGACGATCATCGGCTTCATCTTCGCGGTGCCGCTGAGCTTCTTTGCCGCCCGCAATCTGACCAGGAACTGGCCGCTGCGGGTGTTTTCGAAGCGGGTGATGGAATTCCTGCGCGCCTTTCCGGAGATCGTCATCGCCGGCCTGTTTTCCGCGATCCTGTCGATCGGTCCGGTGGCCGCGATTATTGCCGTGTCGCTGCACACGATCGGCGCGCTCGGCAAGCTGTTCTACGAAGTCGTCGAGAATATCGACATGAAACCGGATGAAGGCATGAAGGCCGTCGGCGCCAACTGGCTGGAGCGCGTCCGTTTCGCCGCCATGCCGCAGGTCATGCCGAACTTCGCCTCCTATGCGCTGCTGCGCCTTGAGATCAACGTGCGCGCCTCGACCATCATCGGCGCAGTCGGCGGCGGCGGTATCGGCGAGGAGCTGAAGCTTTCCATCTCCCGCGGCTTCGGCGCCAAGACGGTGGCTCTCGTGCTGTTACTCTTCGTAACGATCGTTGCCGTCGATCAGTTCTCCGCATGGCTACGCCGCCGTCTTGTCGGCGAGCATGCTTTCCTTTTGCAACATTGAGGCCCGCCATGACGGTGATCGACGCAAACCGGATGCACGAGATCGAGGCGCGCTATCCCGAATATTTCCACCGCTCGTTCCGCCAGCGGTTCGGTGCCCTGCTGATCGTAATCGCAACGCTGCTCTATGGTCTCTATGCCGTCTGGTTCTTCGACCTGCCGAAACTGCTGGCGGAAGCCCATTGGGAGCGCGTCGGCATCTACATGAGCCAATGGGTGAGCTATGACGTACAGCCCGAATTCCGCATTCAAGAGGACGGCTCGATCGAGACGCGCTACCCGCGCTTCTCGCCGCTCGGCGACGATCCGCATCCTGATTGGGTGAAGAACGAACCCGGCAGCGTCACGGTTTTCGTCAGCGGCACGAACCGCACGGTCGTGGTCACCAAGGCGATGACGACAGTCAACGCCCATGGCATCAGCGTTCCCGTCGATCTCTCATCCGGCGCCCCGAAGGTCGTCGGCGAAGTGCCGCCGTGGATGACCGTCTATGACGACAACGTGCTTGCCGATCTCGGCTTTGCCGGTGACGTCAGCATCGCCTCCGACCGCGTGAAGGTACGCAAGCGCTTCCTCGGCTGGGCGAATTTCGTCTTCGACACGCATTCGCCCTTCTTCGACAAGCCGGCCGGCGAAGTTCTGAGCCTGATCGTTTCGGGCCCGCGTCTCGACCCCAGCCAGTCGAACATCTCGCTTGCCTTCGACAATATCTGGAACAACTCGGCCTGGCAGCACGGCGACGTCTGGACCAAGCTTTTCCAGACCATCGTCATGGCCTTCCTCGGCACGCTGCTCGGCTCGCTCGTGGCGTTCCCGCTGGCTTTCCTGGCGGCGCGCAACATCACGCCGAACCGCTTGCTGAACCAGATGCTGAAGCGCTTCTTCGACTTCCTGCGCTCGGTCGACATGCTGATCTGGGCGCTGTTCCTAACGCGTGCTTTCGGCCCCGGGCCGCTTGCCGGTTCCGGCGCCATCTTCCTGACGGAGACGGGAACGCTGGGAAAGCTCTATTCGGAAGGCCTCGAGAATATCGACAACAAGCCGCGCGAAGGCATCAAATCGACGGGTGCCTCGACCATGCTCGTACATCGCTACGGAATCATCCCGCAGATCGTCCCCGTCATCGTCAGCCAGACGCTCTACCAGTGGGAGTCGAATGTCCGCGGCGCGACGATCATCGGCGCCGTCGGTGCCGGCGGCATCGGCCTGAAGCTTTGGGAAGCCATGCGTACGAACTCCAACTGGGAGAACGTCGCTTATATGGTCATCCTGATCCTGATCGTCGTCTTCCTGTTTGACATGGCTTCGAATGCGCTTCGCCACCGGCTGATGGGCAGCAAGACTCATTAAAAAGATGATGGCGCCCCGGCGTCATCATCATTCTGTCACGGAAATCTTTTAGCCGGGAACCAGCTTGCAGTCCGCAGTCAAATCACTGACATTGCGACCCCTGTTTCTGACGCTTTCCCGGGACAAGACCTTTGCGATACGCTCTCTATTTCACGCCGCCGCAGGATGATTTCCTGACGCGGGCGGCTGCCGAATGGCTCGGCCGCGATGCGTTTTCCGGCGAAACTTACCCGGCTCCCGAAGAGGCGGGGCTTCCTGCCGAAGAGCAGCTGGCACTGACCGCAGATCCGCGCCGTTACGGCTTCCACGCGACGATCAAGGCGCCATTCGCGCTTGCCTCCTCGGTGACCGAGAGCGACCTGATGGCCGTGGTCGAGGATTTCGCGGCCCGCACTCCAGCCTTCGAAATTCCCGAACTGGTGCTCGGCCAGCTTGGCCGGTTCTTCGCACTCGTGCCCGGTTCGCTGCATCCGCCGCTTCAGGATTTTGCCGCAAGCGTGGTAAAGTCCTTCGAGCCGCTGCGTGCCGCCCTGTCCGAGGCCGATATTGCCAGGCGCAAGCCGGAGAAGCTGACGGAAAGCCAGAGAGCCAATCTGATGCGCTGGGGCTATCCCTATGTCATGGACGATTTCGGCTTCCACATGACATTGACCGGCCAGGTTCCCGACGAGCGCTCGGCGCTGATGAAATCGATCCTGGAGCGGCGTTTTGGCGCTTTCACCGGCCGCCCGCTTCCCATTTCCGGCATCGCCGTCTTCACCGAGGAGACACGCGGCGCCGATTTCAAGGTTCATAGCCTTTTGCCGCTTACCGGCACCAAACGCTGAAAGACGATGCAATGACAAAAGAGACCGTGCTTTCCAACGCCCGCATCATTCTCGAGGATGACATCCTTCACGGCTCGCTGCTGATCCGCGATGGGAAGATCGCCGACATTTCCGAGGGCAACTCGGCCCATGGCGAGGATTTCGAGGGCGACTACCTGCTTCCCGGTCTCGTCGAACTGCATACCGACCATCTGGAAGGCCATTACTCGCCACGCCCCGGCCTGCGCTGGCACAAGACGGCAGCGATCCAGGCGCACGATGCGCAGATCGTCACCTCCGGCATCACCACCGTCTTCGACTGCTTGCGCATGGGCGCGGACGAGGATGGCGGCTTCGATCGCGGCGAGATGCGCGACATGGCAGACGCCATCCAGAAGGCCGAACAGGAAGGCCGCCTGCGGGCCGAGCATCTGCTGCATCTGCGCTGCGAGGTTTCGGCCGACAACGTCATGGAGCATTTCGCCGACTTCGAGAACGATCCCTATGTCCGGCTCGTCTCGCTGATGGACCACGCGCCCGGTCAGCGGCAATTCCAGACCATGGACCAGTACATCTTCTATTATCAGAAGAAGCGCGGCATCTCCGACGAGGTGTTCGCCAAGTTCATCGAGAAGCGGCTTGCCGAATCTGCCCGCAACTCGACGCCGCACCGCATCGCCATTTCCAAGATCTGCAAGGAACGCGGCATCACGATCGCCAGCCACGACGACGCGACGCTCGATCATGTGGACGAGGCGATCGAGAACGGTGTCCGCCTTGCCGAGTTCCCAACCAGCTTCGACGCCGCCAAGGCATCCCATGAACACGGCATGAGCGTCCTGATGGGTGCGCCGAACATCGTGCGCGGCAAGTCGCATTCCGGCAATATCGCCGCCCGCGATCTCGCCGAGCGCGGCGTTCTGGATGTGCTGTCTTCGGACTACGTTCCGCTCAGCATGCTCTATGCGCCCTTCATCATCGCCGATGAGGTTGAATCCATTTCGCTGCCGAAGGCGATCGCCATGGTCACCTCGACGCCGGCCCGCACCGTCAGCCTCGACGACCGCGGCCGGATCGCCACCGGGCTGCGCGCCGATCTGGTGCGCGTCTTCCGTGACGAAGGCGTGCCGGTCACCCGTTCTGTCTGGCGCGAAGGACGCCGTGTCGCATGATCCCGTCGCACGAACCCCACGCAGTTCCCGGCAGCGAACGCGGCATCATGGTCGTCGTTGTCGGCCCGAGCGGCGCCGGCAAGGATACGCTGATCGCCGTCGCCGCCGAGCATTTCGGCAGCCGTCCCGACGTCCATTTTGTCCGCCGCGTCATCACCCGTGATGGCGATGCCGGCGGCGAGGACCATCTCTCGGTATCGGATGCCGGCTTTGCCTCGATGGAGCAATCCGGCAGCTTCGCCGTCTGGTGGGAAGCGCATGGCCTGAAATACGGCATTCCGGCCGAGGTGTCCGTGGCGCTCGGCAAGGGACACCTGGTCATCGCCAACGGATCACGCTCAGCCTTGCACCACTTCCAGGCCGCCTTCCCGCGTCTCAAGGTGATCAACGTCACGGCCCGGCCTGAAGTGCTCGCAGGCCGCCTCGAAGCCCGCGGCCGCGAAACCCATGAAGACATCATGGCCCGTCTCGCCCGCGGCTCGCTGACGGTTCGCGGCGACTACGACGTCACCGATCTCGACAATAGCGGGACGCTGGCCGAGGCCGAACGCAAGATCGTCGATACGCTGAACGGCTTCCTCGCGGAAGTAGGCTGATCGAAGGAGATCCCATGGCCATCGTCGTCCTACCCTACGATGACAGTTGGCCGGATCTCTTTGCGCAGGTGAGCGCCGAACTCGCGCCGGTGTTCGCCGGGTTGGCGCCGGTGTTCCACCATGTCGGCAGCACATCCGTTCCCGGATTGGCGGCAAAGCCGAAGATCGATCTGCATGCGGCCTTTGCTGATCTGGAAACCGTTACCACGGCCGTCGAGCGGATGCAGGCGGTGCCCGGTTACACTTATCACGGCGACAAATACGGCGATCAGAGCTGGACCTTCACCAGCGGCCGCGGCTCCTATGGGGCGCGGCTATATCTTTGCACGTTGGAGAGCCACGTCCTGCGCGACCGCATCCTGTTTCGCGATTATCTTATGACACACCCCGAAAGGGCAGCCGCCTATGCCGCGCTGAAGCTGCGGCTGATGGGCGAGGCAAAGGACGACTGGGCTTATTATACCGGCGGAAAGACGGAGTTTGTTCGCGAGACGGTGCGCCTAGCTGAATTGCAGCGCCGTTAAACCGGCGCTGCAATCGCATACCTACTCGCCCTCGCCTCGCGCCGAGACGATTTCACGCTTGCCGACATGGTTTGCCGGGCCGACGAGGCCTTCCTTTTCCATGCGTTCCACCAGCGATGCGGCGCGATTGTAGCCGATGCCTAGGCGGCGCTGGATGTAGGAAGTCGAGCACTTCTTGTCGCGCAGCACAACCTTGACCGCCTGCTGATAGAGCTCGTCGCCATCCTCGGCGCCCATGGCGCTCTTGTCGAAGACGGCGCTGTCTTCGGCTTCCTCTTCTTCCTCGTCGCCCGCCGTGACCGTATCCAGATATTCTGGACGGCCCTGCGTCTTCAGGTGTGCAACGACCTTTTCGACTTCGAGATCGGAGACGAAGGGACCGTGGACGCGGGCGATGCGGCCGCCGCCCTGCATGTGCAGCATGTCGCCCTGGCCGAGCAGCTGCTCCGCACCCTGCTCGCCGAGGATCGTACGGCTGTCGATCTTCGACGTCACCTGGAAGGAGATGCGGGTCGGGAAGTTCGCCTTGATCGTGCCGGTGATGACGTCGACAGACGGACGCTGCGTCGCCATGATCAGGTGGATGCCTGCGGCACGGGCCATCTGCGCCAGACGCTGGATCGCGCCTTCGATATCCTTGCCGGCGACCATCATCAGGTCGGCCATCTCGTCGACGATGACGACGATGTAAGGCATCGGCGTCAGGTCGAGTTCCTGCTGTTCCTCGATCGGCGCGCCAGTGCCCTTGTCGAAGCCGACGGGGACCATAATGTGGATGGTCTCGTCCTTTTCGCGGGCCTGCGCCACGCGGCCATTATAGCCGTCGATATTGCGGACACCAAGACGCGACATCTTGCGATAGCGCTCTTCCATCTCGCGGACCGCCCATTTCAGCGCCATCACGGCCTTCTTGGGATCGGTGACGACGGGGGTCAGCAGGTGCGGAATGCCATCATAGACGGACAGCTCCAGCATCTTCGGATCGACCATGATCAGGCGGCACTGCTCCGGCGACATGCGGTAGAGCAGCGACAGAATCATCGTGTTGATGGCAACGGACTTGCCTGAACCGGTGGTGCCGGCAACGAGCAGATGCGGCATCTTCGCGAGCTCGGCGATGACAGGCTCGCCGCCGATCGTCTTGCCGAGGCCGAGCGCCAGCTTGTAGCCGCTCTTGGCAAAATCCTGGCTCTCGATCATCTCGCGGAAATAGACGGTTTCGCGCGTTTGGTTCGGCAGTTCGATACCGATGACGTTGCGCCCAGGCACCACGGCAACGCGCGCCGAGAGAGCCGACATCGAGCGGGCGATATCGTCGGCAAGGCCGATCACCCGCGACGACTTCACGCCGGGCGCCGGTTCGAATTCGTAGAGGGTGACGACCGGACCGGGACGGACATGGATGATCTCGCCTTTGACGCCGAAATCTTCGAGCACGCTTTCCAAGAGGCCGGCGTTCTGCTCGAGCGCTTCCTGGGTCATGATTTCGCCCAGCCGCTCGGGCGGCTGCTGCAGCAACTCGTTCGGCGGGAATTCGTAGCCGGATGCATCGACCTTCGCGGCAGCAGGCTTTGCAGCAGCCAGACGCGGCGCCGGCATCGTCACCGGGGCGACGGCGGGTGTGCGGACCGGGATCGGTGCGATCGGCTGCGCGCGGGCTTCTACCGCTGCCGGCTGTGGCACGGGTGCTGCCGCTTGAACCGGCTTTGCCTGGGGCGGGGCGGCCACGGGGGCTGGCGCAGCGGGCGCCGGTGCCGCGATCGGCGCCGGTGCGATTGCAGGTGCCGCTTCCATGCGCCGGTGCGGGTGCCATTCCATGACGCGGAAATTGGCGATGATCGACTCGGCGGATACTTCTACCTTCGGCATCGGAACCGGGTGGAACTGCGGCGCGGCAGGTGCAGCGCCCTCTTCGAAGGCCATGACCTCCCAGAAGGCGAAGTCCGAAATCGAGGCAAGCTCACCGGCGGCATGATAAGGCCCTGCCGCCACAGGCGCTTCCGGCAAAGACGGAACGTGAACGGGTGCAGCGGGCTGGACCGGTGTGCGGACGATGGGCAGCAGCGGTGGCCTGACGACAGGCTGTGCCGTCACGCGGGTCACCGGCGGGACCGGGACGCGGACGGCTGGCGCGAGCTGCGGGGCATGCGCGTCGAAGGGGACATCGACGACGATCGGCGTACGGCTTTCCACGGCCTGAGCCGCTTCGGCGACGACGACCTCTACAGGCTCATCCAGCTGCGGGATTTCGGGTGGGGTGCGGCGCAGCAGGTTCTCCGGCGTACGGGTGAACCGGACATTCGGCGCCAGCGAAAAATTGCTCTGCCAGATTGGCGGCGCCGGGCGCTCACCTGTGCCGTCTTCATCCTGATGCACGTCAACTTCCGCAGAAATCTCCGCGGCATCCGTCAAGTTCGTTCTGGGAAAACGCATGCGACCTGCTGCTCACTCAAATTACCGACCTGAACGGATTAGAAAAGGAAGGTTAATAAGTTCCTTCCTTCCGCGTTAAAATGCCACGCGCATTTTGCCGTAAATCAAACGGAATCAAAGACTTGGATCTTTAAGAAAAATCTTTGCAAATATCGGACGAAGCGCTCAGTGCGCTTCGTCCCAGTTGCTAGCCGCGCGCGCATCAACCTTGAGCGGAACGCGCATTTCCAGCGCCGGCATGGTGGCGTTCTCCATGACAGAGACGATGGTCGGCATGGCCTTCTCGACGTCGGCGTCCTCTACTTCGAAGATCAGTTCGTCGTGCACCTGCAGCAACATGCGCACACGATCGGCCAGACCGGCCTCGGCAAGCGCCGGTTCCATCTTGATCATCGCGCGGCGAATGACATCGGCAGCCGAGCCCTGGATCGGCGCGTTGATCGCAGCGCGCTCGTTGAAGGCGCGCACCGACGGATTGGACGAGCGGATTTCCGGATAGTTGATTCGCCGGCCGAAGATGGTTTCGACATAGCCCTTGTCGCGGGCCATCTGCTTGCGGCTGTCCATGTAATCGCGGATGCCGGGGAAGCGCTCGAAATACTTCTTGATGTAGTCGCCCGCCTCGGAACGCTCGATCGACAACTGATTGGCGAGGCCGAAGGCCGAGATGCCGTAGATGATGCCGAAATTGATCGCCTTGGCGCGGCGGCGGACATCGCTCGGCATGCCCTCGACAGGAACGCCGAACATCTCGGAGGCGGTCATGGCATGAATATCGACGCCGTCGGCGAATGCCTGGGTCAGCTGCGGGATATCGGCGACATGCGCCAGCACGCGCAGTTCGATCTGGCTGTAGTCGGCCGAGATCAGCTTGTGTCCCGGCGTCGAGATGAAGGCCGTGCGGATCTTGCGGCCTTCGGCAGTGCGGACCGGAATGTTCTGAAGGTTCGGCTCCGACGACGAAAGTCGGCCGGTCGTGGTGGAGGCCAGCGAATAGGACGTATGAACCCGCTTGGTCTGCGGATGCACGTATCCCGGAAGCGCGTCGGTATAGGTGGACTTCAGCTTGGTCAGCTGGCGCCAGTCGACGATCTTGCGCGGCAGCTCGAAGCCGGCCGCGGCCAAGTCTTCGAGAACGCTTGCCGATGTCGACCACTGGCCGGTCTTGGTCTTCGTGCCGCCTTCGAGGCCCATCTTGCCGAACAGGATATCGCCCAGCTGCTTCGGCGAACCGATGTTGAAGCGCTCGCCCGCCAGCGTGTAGACTTCATCCTCGAGGCGTGCAGCGCCCTGCGCCAGCTCGCCCGAGAGGCGCGAGAGAATCTGACGGTCGACGGTGATGCCGCGCTCTTCCATATGGGCGAGAACGGGCAGGAGAGGACGCTCCAGACGCTCGTAGATCGTCGTCAGCTTGGCGGCGGCGAGCCGCGGCTTCAGAACCATCCAGAGGCGCAGAGTGACATCCGCATCTTCGGCGGCGTAGTGCGTTGCCCTGGTGATATCGACGAGATCGAAGGTGACGTTCGACTTGCCGCTTCCGGCGACGTCCTTGTAGGCGATCGGCTTGTGGCCGAGGAACTTCTCAGACAGCGGATCCATGCCGTGGGCCCCGGTGCCGGCGTCAAGGACGTAGGAAATCAGCATCGTGTCGTCGAAGTTCTTCGTCTCGACGCCGTAGCGCTTCATCAGCAGGTAATCGTATTTGAGGTTCTGAGCCACCTTCAGAACCGATTCGTCCTCCAGCAGCGCCTTCAGCCGCGGCAGCGCATCGCGCATCGGGATCTGGTGTTCAGCCAACCCGCCACCGAGCAGATCGCCGACGCCGGTCTTGTGTCCGATCGGCACATAGGCGGCACGAATCGACACGCCTGTCGGATCCTTGGCGTTGTTGGCAATCGCTAGCGAGAAGCCGACGAGCTCGGCCTGCATCGCATCAAGCGACGTCGTTTCGGTATCGAAGGCGACAAGGCCGGTATCGCGTGCAGCGGCGATCCACTGATCGAGCGTCGCGACATCACGGATCGTCACATAAGCCGAATGGTCGAACGGCAAGGCAGCGAAGGCTTCGGCGCGCTGCTTGGCAAGATCGGCAGCAACGAAGGCACCCTCGACCGCAGCGGCCCTGGCTTTCTCCGGCACCGGAACGGAGGCGCCGGCTACATCCGGAATACCGCCGGCAACCGGGGCGGGCTCAGCCACATCGAGATCCGGGCCGTGCGCTGCGGCGCCCCATTCGACGGCCACTTCGGCAGGCTCGATGGCATTGGCATCGCAATCGCAGGCTTCGGCGACGCGGCGCGTCAGCGTCGTGAACTGCATGGTCTTAAGGAAGCCGATGAGCTTCGGACCGTTCTGCGGCTCCAGCACCAGATCCTCGACCTTAAGCTCCAGCGGAACGTCGAGACGCAGCCGCACGAGCTCTCTCGAAAGACGCGCCTTATCGGCGTTTTCCATGATCGTCTGGCGGCGTTTTTCCTGCTTGATCTCGTGGGCGCGCTCCAGAAGCGTATCGAGATCGCCATATTCGGCCAGCAGCTGCGCCGCAGTCTTCGGGCCGATGCCGGGAATGCCTGGGACGTTGTCGACCGAATCGCCGGTCATCGCCTGCAGGTCGATCATCTTTTCCGGCGGCACGCCCCATTTCTCGATGACGTCAGGGATGCCGATCTGCTTGTCCTTCATGCTGTCATACATATGGACATTCGGCGTCACCAGCTGCATCAAGTCCTTGTCCGAAGAGACGATGGTGACGTCGGCGCCGGTGGCTTCGGCCTGGCGGGCATAGGTGGCGATGATGTCGTCAGCCTCGAAACCTTCGGTCTCGATGCAGGGCAGATTGAAGGCGCGGGTTGCCTGGCGGATCAAGCCGAATTGCGGGATCAGCTCCTCAGGCGGCGCCGAGCGGTTCGCCTTGTAGGCGTCGTAGAGATCCTTGCGGAAGGTCTTCGAGGAATAGTCGAAGATGACGGCCAGATGCGTCGGCGTCACCCCCACCGAGGTGTCGCGCGCGTCGGTCAGGAGCTTCCACAACATGTTGCAGAAGCCGGAGACGGCGCCAACCGGCAAACCGTCGGATTTGCGGGTCAGCGGCGGCAGCGCGTGGAATGCGCGAAAGATGAAGCCGGAGCCGTCTACGAGGAAGAGATGATCGCCTTTTTTCATGGCAGCATGGATAGCGTGGAGGCATCGCGAAATCCATATAAAGTTCTGTGGCATCCGGGATTCACCCCTTCACCGAACTGTTACCAATTTGTAATCGGCGGCTTATTCGCGTTCCCTTGAAAAACCACATTCCAGATCACAAATCAAAGTCACCGGCGTTTGATCGCGCCGCGGGTCTGATACCCGGCTTGTCCCCCGCCGCATCAGACTTGGACAAAGGCCTCATTCCCCTCTCCGGGCCTTTGTCCCCATTTTTGAGCCGCCATGGTCAACCTCCAGACCATGGCGGCTTTGTTTTCTGCATCAATGGATAAATCTGAAGCAAAAAGGCATCTTTTGATCCATCGCATGCGATTTGTTGCATTGTTTCAGCCGCGCTTTTGGGCCTAACTACAATCATGGGATTTAATCGCATGGATTCGGGAGCCTACCTTGCCAGCCAGCTGGCGAAGGGTTTCGCCCGCTCGCTGCAGCAGCGCGCGGGGCGTCTCGGCTTTTCTCCCGGCCAGTTTCCAATCCTGCTGGAACTGTGGGCCGAGGATGGCCTGACGCAGAAAAAGCTTCTTGAGCGGGTCGATATCGAGCAGGCAACGATGGCCAATACCCTGTCGCGCATGGTTCGCGACGGGCTGATCGAGCGGCGTCCGCATCCTTCCGACAAGCGGGCCCAGCTGATATTCCTGACGCCCAAAGCGCAGGCGATGCGGGACGAGGCGGTCGATACGGCCCGCGAAGCGGATCTGGCGCTGTTCGACGGCTTCAAGACCTTCGAGCGCGAACTGATGCTGGAATATATCCGCCGGCTTCTGGAGAACGCCAAGAAGATCTGAGCATTACCCCTGACGCGTGGCCGTGCGGTGAATTTTCAGCACCTCGGTTCCCGTCTGGGCGGAGAGGAAGCTCTCGCGCGCCGCCGCCTTGATGCTGGGTTCGATATCCGGCTTGCCAAGCAACAGCCCCTGCACCTGCGCGCAGCCTTCGTCCATGACGATCTGGCGCTGCACTTCGGTTTCGACGCCTTCCGTTACAACGGGCATTCCGAGGCTATGACCAAGGCCGATGATCGCACGGACGATCGAGCGCGCCGCAGCGTCATGTTCAAGAGCGCCGGTAAAGCTGCGATCAACCTTTATCTTGTCGAAGGGGAAAGTCCTGAGGTTGCTCAGCGACGAGAAACCGGTTCCGAAATCGTCCATGACGATCCTGACGCCGAGTTCGCGCAGCCTGACCAGCGTGGCCATGACACGGGCGCGATCGCGCACCAGTGCGGCCTCGGTGATCTCAAGCTCCAGCCTGGCCGGCACGAGACCGGTTTCCGTTAGAATGCCGGCTATCTGATCGTAGAGATTGGGCAGCATGAACTGCACGGGAGAAACATTGACGGCTATGGATAGCGGATCCGGCCAGCGCGCCGCCTCCATGCAGGCCTGCCGCAGCACCCATTCGCCGAGCTGGACGATCGTGCCGCTCTCCTCGGCGATGGGGATGAAGATATTGGGTTCGCTCATGCCATGGCCGGGCCGGTTCCAGCGCATCAGCGCTTCGTAGCCGTTGATTTCACCCGTCCTGGTGTCGAGGATCGGCTGGTAGCTCACATGGATCTGATTGCGGATGATCGCGTGGCGCAGGTCGTTTTCGATCTGGCGGCGGGCACGCACCGCCTCGTCCATCTCCGCATCGAAGAAGCAGGCGCTGCCGCGGCCTGCATGCTTGACGCGATAAAGCGCCGTATCTGCATTGTTGCAGAGATCTTCCGCAGTCGTTCCGTCGGAGGGGAAGAGCGCGATCCCGATGCTGACGCCGACTGCGGTCGGATCGCACGTCGTGTCCATTCCGGCAGCGAATTCATCAAGGATGCGGGCCGCGAGCCGGCGGGCGGCCTCCGGCTGCTTTCCGGGCTGGATGATCGCGAACTCGTCGCCGCCAAGGCGTGCCACCGTTTCGCCATCGGCGGCGCAACGCTTGAGGATCGCGGCGACCTTGCACAGGATACGGTCACCCTCTGCATGGCCAAAGATATCGTTGACCGCCTTGAACCGATCGAGGTCGAGGCAGAAGACAGCGACCTGGCTGCGTTTGCGGTGGGCGATCTGCAGCGCCTGGCGGATGCGGGTATCGAACAGCGAGCGGTTCGGCAAGTCGGTCAGCACGTCATGATGGGCGAGATGCTCGATCATCTCTTCGGCACGCTTGCGCTCCGTGAGATCGCGGATCACCAGCACCTCGCAGCCGCGTCCGCGATAGACGATCTTCTTGGCCACTACCTCGACGGATATTTCGGTTTCGTCGCGGGCGATCAGCAGCATCTCGCGATGCCCTTCGCCGTCGGCGCTATGGGAGATCAAGACCACATCGGGGACATTTCCCTGAAGCTCGGTGAGTTTCCAGCCGGACATTTCCTGGAACCGCTCATTGGCATCGATGATCCGGCCGTCGCGCAGGATCAGCAGGCCTTCAAGCGAGGCGTTGGCGAGGCCGCGCAGGTCGGTGAGGTGGCTTTCGAGGAAGACGGCGCCGAGCGCGACAAGGATCAGCCCAGTCGATACAGCCATGATGATGGCTGCCAGGACATCGGTTGCAATCGTCATTTGGGCAACGTCCTTGGCCGGATCAGGAACAAGGACGATGCCGCTCATCGAGGTGAAGTGCAGTGCGCAGATCGACAGCACGAAAATCAGCGACGAGATGACGATGCGCTTCGCGCCCGTCAGCTTGAAAAAGGTCAGGAAAGACAGTGTCGCCAGGCCGGCACCAGTAACGACGGCGGCGAGCGTGACATAGGGATCGTATTCGATCGTTGCCTGCGCTTCGATCGCCTGCATGCCCGTCAGGTGCATGGTGGCAATCGCCAGCGCCATCAGCACGCCGCCTGAGGCGAAGGAGTAGCCACTTGTCCCTTCCGAAGCGACGAGGATCGCGCCCCAGGATCCGGCGATCGCCAGCACGACCGAAAGACCGGTGAGACCAAGCCCGTAGCTGATCGGCAGGCCGCCATCATAGGCAAGCATGGCAATGAAATGCGTTGCCCATATACCGATGCCGCAGGCAAAAGCCGAGGCGGCGATCCACAAACGCCGCTGCCCTGCGTCGCATTCCTGAGCGCGCGAAAGCAGCAGCATGGTGGCCAGGCTGCCGACGAGGCAGACAACGGCGGCTGCCCCGACAAGGCGCCAATCGTGGTAATCCCTGACGCAAGCAATCACTGAAAACATTGGTCACCTCACCGCGTTTTCAGCCAAGCTATTTAGTGTTTGCTAAATAACCGTAAATTGCATTAGTGATTTCTTTCTCTCCATTTATTACACATTGCCAAAGTGGGACACTCGCCGGACCTGCGAGAAGCGGCCGCTGAACGACATAGGTTTTTCTCCTCGAAACCCGCCGGCCTTTGGTCTATCGTCCGGCCGGAATTTCAAGAGGAGTCGGAAATGACTGACGTCACCCCGGTGCTTTCGCGCGCCGACCAGAATCTCAATTCAAGCCTCGACAAGCTGTTTGAGCTGCTGCGCATCAAATCGATATCGACGGATCCGGCTTTCAAGGCCGATTGCCGCAAGGCGGCGGAATGGCTCGTCGCCTATCTCAAGACGCTGGGCTTCGAGGCTTCGGTGCGTGACACGCCCGGCCATCCGATGGTGGTCGCCCATCACGACGGCGCCACACCAAATGCGCCGCATGTGCTTTTTTACGGTCACTATGATGTGCAGCCAGTCGATCCGATCGAGCTCTGGGAAAACGATCCCTTCGAACCCGCGATCAAGGATGCCGGCAACGGCCGCAAGATCCTGACCGGCCGCGGTACCGCCGACGACAAGGGTCAGCTGATGACATTCGTCGAGGCCTGCCGCGCCTACAAGGAAATCAATGGTGCGCTGCCTTGCCGCGTCACCATCCTCTTCGAAGGCGAAGAAGAATCAGGCTCGCCTTCGCTGAAGCCGTTCCTGGAGGCCAATGCCGCTGAGCTCAAGGCGGATTACGCGCTGGTCTGTGACACCAGCATGTGGGACCACGAGACACCGGCGATCGCCGCTGCCCTGCGCGGCCTCGTCGGTGAGGAAGTCGTCATCACGGCTGCCGACCGCGACCTGCATTCGGGCCTGTTCGGCGGTGCTGCCGCCAACCCGATCCATATCCTGACGGAAGCGCTGGCGGGTCTGCATGACCAGACCGGCCGCATCACGCTCGAGAATTTCTACGAGGGCGTCGAGGAAACACCTGAGAACATCAAGTCGTCATGGGACAAGCTCGGACAGACATCCGAGAGCTTCCTCGGCCAGGTCGGCCTTTCCGTACCATCGGGCGAAAAGGGCCGTTCGGTTCTGGAGCTCACCTGGGCGCGGCCGACGGCTGAGGTCAACGGCATCTGGGGCGGCTATACCGGCGAAGGCTTCAAGACCGTCATCGCTGCCAAGGCATCGGCCAAGGTCTCCTTCCGGCTTGTCGGCAAGCAGGATCCGGTCGCTATCCGCGAGACATTCCGCGCCTATATCCGCTCGAAGATCCCGGCCGACTGCTCGGTCGAGTTTCACCCGCACGGCGCCTCTCCGGCAATCCATCTGTCCTACGATTCGCCTGTCATCACCAAGGCGAAAAACGCGCTCTCCGACGAGTGGCCGAAGCCGGCTGTCGTCATCGGCATGGGCGGGTCGATCCCGATCGTCGGTGATTTCCAGAAGATGCTCGGCATGGAATCGCTGCTGGTCGGTTTCGGCCTTGCCGATGACCGAATCCACTCGCCGAACGAGAAGTACGAGCTTGCCTCCTACCACAAGGGCATCCGCTCCTGGGTGCGCATCCTGGAAGCACTGGCTTAAGACAGAAAAGGCGCGCAGCTCGAAAGAGCGCGCGCCATCCAGACAGACAAAAAGGCCGGCAAGAACCGGCCTTTCGTCATCTGCTTCGCTTCGGTGCCAGTACATCCGTGGTCAAGGAGGAAGCAGATATTGCAGCCAGACTGATCCGGAAAGGTTAACAAACCATTAAGGCGTTTCGCCCTCGGATCAGAACGCTTCAGGCATCTCGTGCCTTCGCCGCGTCCAGGCCGCGATCTCTTAGACCCCATATCGGCATTCGCACGCCGCTTTTCAAGACGCCGCGATTTTGCCCCGCCGTTCAAGCTGCATTCATCGGAAACACATTACAAGCCTTTGAAAGACAACGTGAATGCACGCCGCCTCATAAAAGCCGGCAAGCGCTCTAGCTTTGTCTGATGCCGGCCCGAAGCCGGCTGGAGAACATATAGGCGTCGGCTTTGCCGCGCCCAATAGGGAGTTGAAACGTGCGAAACACGCTTCTCAGGATCGCGGCAACGGGGCTGCTTCTACTTGCCCCGGCGATCGCACAAGCCGCCGAAGGCTATGCGACTGCCAACGTCAACATGCGGGCCGGGCCGAGCACCGGCTATCCGGCAGTCGCCGTCATCCCGGCTGGCGAATCCGTTGAAATCCATGGCTGCCTTGCCGATGTGCCGTGGTGCGACGTCGAGTTCTACGGCGGACGCGGCTGGGTCGCTGGCCGCTATGTCCAGGCGCTCTATCAGAGCCGCCGCGTCTATGTGGGGCCGGAATATTACCGACCGCTCGGCATTCCGACCGTGGTCTTCAGCGTCGGCAACTATTGGGACCGCTACTATCGCAACCGCGATTTCTACCGCGACCGTGACCGCTGGCGCCGCGGCCCGGAATTCTACCGTCCGCCGCCGCCCCGCGACTTTGACCGCCGCCCGGATTTCGACAGGCGTCCCGATTTCGATCGCCGTCCGGACTTTGACCGGCGCCCTGATTTTGATCGGAGGCCAGATTTCGATCGCCGCCCGGATTTTGATCGCGGCGGGGACCCGCGCCCGGATTTCAACCGCGGCCCCGACCGCAGACGGGATGACGGCGATCGGAACCGCCGCCCGCAATCCGACCGTCAACCGGACGCCCGCGAAAACAACAATGATGCCGCCCGCCAGCGTCTGCGCGACAATCTAAGGGGCATCATGCAGCACGGCGACGTCAATAACAATGACAACGACCGCCGCAGACCGCCGCGCGGCGCCTGCCAGCCCGACGATCCGAATTGTAACAATTGATCCCCAAGGGCGGCAGCGATGCCGCCCTTTCTGTTTGCCGAAGAGGCCGAACGAAAAAAGCCCGGCGCTCCGAAGGAGACACCGGGCCTGATTTCGATCGGCACGTATTGAGGGGGGACGGCCGACCTTAAGCGGAACGTGAGGGGCTGTCCCGCTGCAGAAGAAACAGCGGGGACGCCTAAAGGTTCCCAATTACCAGATGACGACACTCTTATGCGCGGCGACGAGATCCTGCATCGCTGCAAAAGGGCCGTGAAGCATCTTCAGCCGGCTCTCTTCCATCTTGGTGAGACGGTACTGCCGGGCAAAATCGTGGACGCTCCAGATTTCCCGCAGACGGGTTTCTTCAATTCTATTGAGATCGATGCTCATGACAAATGCCTATGCATTACGCTTATTGCTTTTTTCTTGGGCGCAACATGGCGGCATATATGTCAGTTTCATGACATTCGCAACGAATGGCAGCTATGCGCAAAAGCGAGAGCTCGAACCGCGTCAAATGGCTTCATCCAATAACGTTAACGCCCCCTTAAATCGCCGTATTTACAATTCAATCGGGTAGCTCCGCGTGACGAGTGAAATGCGGGCGGCAAAGGGTACGACCGGTCCGGAATGGCAGGCAAAAGCAGATCACGCGACAGAATTGAACCGTCCTTCAGCGGCCGCGACCGCCGTGAGGACGACGAAGACGATTTTGCGCTCGATGACGAAGACCGTATCGACGGCCGCCACGGCGCAAAACGCAGCTCCGCTCCATCCCCCAAACCATCGCGCAGCCGCACGCCTGAACGCAAGCGCCGCGAAAGGCGCGAGCCGCCTGAACGCGATGGCGGCGGGCTTTTCGCCTTGCTGCGCCGGCTGATCTACTGGTGCATCGTGCTCGGCATCTGGGCCAGTATCGGCGTTGCCGGATTGGTCTTCTATTATGGCTCACGCATGCCGAGCGCCAGCACATGGTCGATCCCGGACCGCCCACCGAACGTCAAGATCACCTCAGTCGACGGCAGCGTGATTGCCAATCGCGGTGCCACCGGCGGTGAGGCGCTGCCGCTTGAGCAGATGTCGCCTTACATTCCGCAGGCGATCGTGGCGATCGAAGACAGGCGTTTCTATTCGCATTTCGGCGTCGATCCGATGGGCCTTGCCCGAGCATTCGTCAACAACCTGACGGGACAGCCGATCCAGGGCGGCTCGACATTGACGCAGCAGCTTGCCAAGAACCTCTTCCTGTCGCCAGACCGGACGCTGGAACGCAAGGTGCAGGAAGTGCTGCTTTCCTTCTGGCTGGAGCAGAAATACACCAAGGACCAGATCCTTGCGATGTATCTGAACCGCGTCTATTTCGGCTCGAACGCCTATGGCGTCGAGGCCGCCGCCCGCCGTTACTTCAACAAGTCGGCCCGTGACGTCAACCTTGGTGAAGCGGCGCTGCTCGCTGGCCTCGTGAAGGCGCCGACGCGGCTGTCGCCGGCACGCGATCCGGAAGCCGCCAATGCCCGCGCCCAGGTGGTGCTGCAGGCGATGCGCGACCAGGGCTATATTACCGACGACGAAGTCAAGACGGCGATGTCGCAGACCCCGGCCAAGGCAAAGAGCTACTGGTCGGGCGCTGGGCAGTATGTCGCCGACATGGTTATGGATGAGCTGCCCGGACTGATCGGCGGCGCGGTCAAGGAAGACGTGATCGTCGATACGACGATCGACAAGGGGCTGGAGAAGAAGGCAGACGAGGCGCTGAACGATATCCTGTCGAAGCAAGGCGTCAAGCTCGATGCCTCGCAGGCGGCCCTCGTTTCGATCGACGGCACCGGCGCGATCCGGGCTCTGGTCGGCGGCAAGGATTATGCCGAAAGCCAATTCAACCGCGCGGTCAAGGCCAAGCGCCAGCCCGGCTCTTCCTTCAAGCCATTCGTTTATGCGGCGGCGCTCGAGAAGGGCCTGACACCAGCTTCCGTCTTCAACGACGCGCCGATCCGCATCGGCAACTGGACGCCCGAGAATTACGAGAAGAAATATAACGGCGAAGTGACTCTGGCGACGGCGCTCGCGAAGTCGCTAAACACCGTTGCAGCCCAGCTCGTGATGTATGATGGCCCCGACCAGGTGATCAAGCTGGCACACCGGCTGGGTGTCGAAACCGAACTTCAGTCCAATGCGTCGATAGCGCTCGGAACATCCGAAGTGACACTGGAAGAACTGACCGCATCCTATGCCGCCTTCATGAACGGCGGTTACAAGGCGACGCCGCATGTGATCCGCCGGGTGACGACGGCCGAAGGCAAGGTGCTCTACGAAAACACTTACGACAATCCGCCACGTGTGCTTTCCGAGGCCATCGCTGCCAATATGAACGCGATGATGATGGGCACGATCGAGTTCGGCACCGGTCGCAGCGCAAAAATTCCCGGCTGGCAGGCGGCCGGCAAGACGGGAACGACGCAGAATTCGCGCGATGCGCTGTTCGTCGGCTTTACCAGCAACCTGACGACGGGCGTCTGGTTCGGCAATGACGACGGCACGCCGATGAAGAAGGTGACGGGCGGCGGGCTCCCGGCCAAGGCCTGGCAGGAATTCATGATCGCGGCGCATAAGGGGCTGTCGCCGGCACCGCTGTTCGGCAGCGGCCAGTTCGTTGCCGACCCGAACGCGACCGCCAACCAGCCGATGGCGCAGGGCGAACCGCAGCCGATGCAGGAGCAGCCTTCGACGATCGGCGGCATCATTTCCGGTGTATTCGGTGGTGGCTCGTCCGAGCAATATCCGCCGGCACCCGTGCAGCAGCAACAGGCCTCTGGCGGCCCTCTTCCTCCCGGCGATGTCGGGCCCGACGACGGCTATGACGGCGCGGTTCCACCCGGCGATATCGGCCAGGGGCAGCCGGTGCATCAGGGCCAGCCGCGGCGCACAACGCTCCTTGATCTGATCATGGGACAGTAGAAGCAGAAAGGGACGATCTGCAACGCGCAGTTACGCTGCCGTGCAGCCGAAAACCTTTGTTTTCCGGCTACCGTAAAAATTGAAGACAACACGCTCGTTTTGCTGGATTTCGGGCTATTTCTCGCCTTGCAGTCCCGAAAACCGCTCCTTATATACGCCGCATCACCGCAATCACGATTGCGTTAGTTCGAAGACCCCCATCCCCCAAGGGGCTGTCAGGGAAATGCCTTAACCAAGGGTTCCGACAGCTTGCTTCAAGGAGTAAATGACATGGCAAAAGTAATCGGTATCGACCTCGGAACGACAAATTCCTGCGTCGCTGTCATGGACGGCAAGGACGCGAAGGTCATTGAAAATGCGGAAGGCGCGCGTACGACCCCTTCCATGGTGRCATTCTCCGATGATGGCGAACGCCTCGTTGGCCAGCCGGCAAAGCGCCAGGCCGTCACCAACCCCACGAACACCCTCTTCGCAGTGAAGCGCCTGATCGGCCGCCGCTACGATGATCCGACCGTTGCAAAGGACAAGGGCCTCGTTCCCTTCGAGATCGTCAACGGCGACAATGGCGACGCCTGGGTCGAAGCTCAGGGCAAGGGCTATTCGCCCGCACAGATTTCCGCGATGATCCTTCAGAAGATGAAGGAAACCGCCGAATCCTACCTCGGTGAAAAGGTCGAAAAAGCCGTCATCACCGTTCCGGCCTACTTCAACGACGCCCAGCGCCAGGCAACCAAGGATGCCGGCCGCATCGCCGGTCTCGAAGTTCTGCGCATCATCAACGAGCCGACGGCAGCAGCACTCGCCTACGGTCTCGACAAGAAGGACGGCAAGACGATCGCCGTTTACGACTTGGGTGGCGGTACCTTCGATATCTCGGTTCTCGAAATCGGCGACGGCGTCTTCGAAGTGAAGTCGACGAACGGCGACACCTTCCTCGGTGGTGAAGACTTCGACATGCGTCTTGTCGAATATCTTGCCAATGAGTTCAAGAAGGATCAGGGCATCGACCTGAAGAACGACAAGCTTGCCCTGCAGCGCCTCAAGGAAGCTGCCGAAAAGGCCAAGATCGAACTGTCGTCCTCGCAGCAGACCGAAATCAACCTGCCGTTCATCACCGCCGATTCTTCCGGTCCGAAGCACCTGACGCTGAAGCTGACCCGCGCCAAGTTCGAAAGCCTGGTCGACGATCTCGTTCAGCGCACGATCGCACCGTGCAAGGCAGCGCTGAAGGATGCCGGCGTCACCCCAGCCGAGATCGACGAAGTCGTTCTCGTCGGCGGCATGAGCCGCATGCCGAAGGTGCAGGAAGTCGTCAAGCAGCTGTTCGGCAAGGAGCCGCACAAGGGCGTCAACCCGGATGAAGTCGTCGCACTCGGCGCTGCCATCCAGGCCGGTGTTCTTCAGGGCGACGTCAAGGACGTTCTGCTTCTCGACGTGACCCCGCTGTCTCTCGGTATCGAAACCCTCGGCGGCGTCTTCACCCGTCTGATCGAGCGTAACACCACGATCCCGACCAAGAAGAGCCAGACCTTCTCGACCGCTGACGACAACCAGCAGGCCGTCACCATCCGCGTTTCGCAGGGCGAGCGCGAAATGGCTCAGGACAACAAGCTGCTCGGTCAGTTCGACCTCGTCGGCCTGCCGCCAGCACCGCGTGGCGTTCCGCAGATCGAAGTCACCTTCGATATCGACGCGAACGGTATCGTGCAGGTTTCGGCCAAGGACAAGGGCACCGGCAAGGAACAGCAGATCCGCATCCAGGCTTCTGGTGGTCTCTCCGACGCCGACATCGAGAAGATGGTCAAGGACGCTGAAGCCAATGCCGAAGCCGACAAGAAGCGCCGCGAAGCCGTAGAAGCGAAGAACCAGGCCGAAAGCCTTGTTCACTCCAGCGAAAAGTCGCTGAAGGATTACGGTGACAAGGTTTCGGAAGCCGACCGCACCGCGATCTCCGACGCGATCGCTGCGCTGAAGTCTTCGATCGAAGCAACCGAGCCGGATGCCGAAGACATCAAGGCGAAGACCCAGACGCTCATGGAAGTTTCCATGAAGCTCGGCCAGGCGATTTACGAATCGCAGCAGGCTGAAGCGGGCACGGCTGATGCTTCCGCGGGTGATGACAACGTCGTCGATGCCGACTACGAAGAAGTCAAAGACGACGACCGCAAGAAGTCCGCGTAATCCGCGGCAAAGCGGTTATGCTAAACACTGTGATCCGGCTGCCTGACGGCAGCCGGAAATCCATTTCCGGGGTTTAAATTGGCAAAAGCGGACTTTTACGAAACTCTGGGCGTCGCCAAAACGGCGGATGAGAAAGAGCTGAAAAGCGCCTTCCGCAAGCTGGCCATGAAGTATCATCCGGACAAGAATCCGGACGATAAGAGCGCCGAAGTCAAGTTCAAGGAAATCAACGAAGCCTACGAGACGCTCAAGGACCCGCAGAAACGCGCGGCCTACGATCGCTATGGCCATGCAGCCTTCGAACATGGCGGCATGGGGCCTGGCGGCGGCGGTGGCGGTTTTGCCGGCGGCGGCGGTTTCTCCGATATCTTCGAGGATATTTTCGGCGAGATGATGGGCGGCGGCCGCGGACGGCAGCGCTCTTCGGGTGGCCGCGAGCGCGGCGCCGACCTTCGCTACAACATGGAAATCACGCTGGAAGAATCCTTCTCCGGCAAGACGGCGCAGATCCGCGTTCCGACGTCGATCACCTGCGATGTCTGTTCGGGTTCGGGCGCCAAGCCGGGCACGCAGCCGAAGACCTGTGGCACCTGTCAGGGTTCAGGCCGTGTGCGTGCAGCTCAGGGCTTCTTCTCGATCGAGCGCACCTGCCCGACCTGTCATGGCCGCGGCACGATCATTCCCGATCCCTGCACCAAATGCCATGGCCAGGGCCGCGTGACGGAAGAGCGTTCGCTCTCGGTGAACATCCCGGCCGGTATCGAAGACGGCACCCGCATCCGCCTGCAGGGCGAAGGCGAGGCAGGCACGCGTGGCGGGCCTGCGGGCGACCTCTATATCTTCCTGTCGGTCAAGCCGCATGAGTTCTATCAGCGCGATGGAGCCGATCTCTATTGCGCCGTACCGATCTCGATGACGACGGCAGCACTTGGCGGCACTTTCGATGTGGCGACGCTCGACGGCACCAAGTCGCGCGTTACCGTTCCTGAAGGTACGCAGGCGGGTAAACAGTTCCGCTTGAAGGCCAAGGGCATGCCGGTGCTGCGCTCCAGCCAGACGGGTGATCTCTACATCCAGATCCAGATCGAGACGCCGCAGAAGCTCTCCAAGCGCCAGCGCGAGCTGCTGCAGGAATTCGAGCAGCTCTCCTCGAAAGAGAACAATCCTGAATCGACGGGCTTTTTTGCCCGGATGAAGGAATTTTTCGAGGGCTGAGCAAGCACTTCGCGAAGACAAAGAAAAGCCGGTGGTAGCTCCACCGGCTTTTTTCGTACTACGCAGGTTGTTTCGCCCTACCCTGATAGTGCTTCGGCGCGCAGCCCATGGCGCGCTTGAAAGCCGCGCTGAAGGCGCTTTCGGACTCGTAGCCGACAGATAGCGCGATATCGGACAAGCGGTTGCGCTCCAGCGACAGCAGCGCGCGGGCCGCCAGCCGCATGCGCCACCGGAGCAGATAATCGAGCGGCGGCCAGCCGACCAAGGCTTTGAAATGCAGAGCGAAGGCCGTTCTCGACATCCCGGCCTCTTTCGCCAGAACCTCCAGCGTCCAGCGCCTTGCCGGTTCGGCATGCACGGCCCGCAACGCCCTGCCGATCCGCGGATCGTTCAACCCCTTCAGCCAACCCGGCGCCACCTCACCCTCTGCCGCCATATGCAGACGCAACGCATTGACGAAGAGGATATGGCCGAGATGCTCTGACATCAGCAGACCGCCTGGCCGCAGCTCCGTCAGTTCCTTCGCCAATTGTTTCAGCGTCCAGCGCAGCACGGCGGCTTCATCAGCGGCTGCCGGAATATGCATCACTGCGGGAAGTGCGCCGGTCAGCAGTATCTGATGACTGGCATCGAACATCAGGCGGCCACCGACCAGGAACGTATCGTCATGAGGGCCATGCCGGGCAACACGCGTCTTCAGATCGACAAAGAGCGTGCGGGCATCGATCCCCGCGAGCGAAAGATCGCTGCCCAGCCAATAGGGCTGCCCGGTCAGAAGGTAGCAATCGCCCTCCTCCAGCCTAAATGGTGCCGGTTCGCCGGAGACCCTTAGAAAACATCCGCCGCGGGCCACTGCGCCGAACTTTATGCCTTCATAGCTGCGCGGAAAGTCGAGCGCCCATTCGCCGCCGGACATGACGCCATAGGTCTCGACGCTTTTTGGCTGCAATAGCGCAAGGATATCGGAAAGGGGATCCATTTCTGAACGATCCAGCAAGAAATCGGAACTTTCTTACATGGATCATCCCATTTCGGCAATCTATACCGGGCTGTGGTTCAAAAGGAGTTCGTCAATGACGACAGAACAAAAGCCTATCCATTCTGGTTTCGGTAGCAAAACGGCAGCGCGAGACGCCTTGGCCGGGATCGACCTCGGCGGCAAGATCGCCATCGTCACCGGCGGCTATTCCGGCATCGGTGTCGAGACGACGCGGGCACTCAGCGAAGCCGGTGCAACGGTCGTCGTCCCGGTCAGGTCGCCCGCCAAGGCGGAGGCGAACCTCGCCGGTATCGCAGGGGTCGAGCTCGCGCCGCTCGACCTGCTCGATCCGGCTTCGATCGACCGTTTCGCTGCTGGCTTCCTGGCGAGCGGCAGACCACTGCATATGCTGATCAACAGCGCCGGCGTCATGGCCTCTCCGCTGACGCGCGACAGCCGTGGCTACGAGGTCCAGTTCTCCGCCAACCATCTTGGACATTTCCAGCTCACCGCGCGCCTCTGGCCGGCGCTCGCGAAGGCGAACGGCGCACGGGTCGTGGCGGTCTCCTCACGGGGGCACCGCTTTGCACCTGTCGATTTCACGGATCCGAACTTCGAGACCCGCGAATACGACAAGTGGAAAGCCTATGGCCAGTCGAAGACAGCCAATGCGCTCTTTGCCCTTGGCCTCGACAGGCGGGGCGAGGTGTCGGGCGTCCGTGCGTTCTCGCTCCACCCCGGCGCCATCATCACGGATCTCGTACGCCATCTGACCGATGACGATTTCAAGGCCTTCGGCATCACCCGCCATGCCGATGGCGGGATGGACGTCAGCGAAGAGAGCCAGCGCAGCTTCAAGACTGTCGAAGAGGGTGCGGCCACCTCGGTATGGTGCGCGACCAGCCCTAAGCTCGCCGGTCTGGGTGGCGTCTATTGTGAGGACTGCGACATATCTCCACTGGTCGGGGAAGGCCACACGGGACCTGTCGGGGTCTGGCCGTGGGCCTGCGATGCCGAGGCAGCCGAAAGGCTCTGGACGCTCAGCGAGCGGCTGACAAGCTGCAGCTTTTCGGCGTAGAGACACGGTCGCTACACGTCCTATAATCGGCCAAAGGCGTTCCATAGCGGCACGGATGCCATTTCCGTGCCGTTTTGGGACGGCATGAAATACCCATATGTCCGGCGTTAACGCAGGCCCTGAAACGGACTTGCAAGTTCTCTAAATCACTTCAATCTTCTGAACAGAATTGGGGAACGAACCAAAGGGCATTTCACATGACCGCAGCACTTTCCATGTCCGCTCCGGCGGATGATGTCGATGTCCTCGCCGGCGCGCTTTACTCGTGGTGCGCAGAGCGAAACATCAAGCTCCGCAGCCAGCAAGGACTGTCGATCGCCAGTATCGCGATCGATCTCTATCACGCCGGCCACCATACGCAGGACGAGCTGCTGACAGCGCTGCATGAATGCGAGCGGCACTAGAAAAAGAAAGCCCGCCGTGAGGCGGGCTAAAGTACCGGGAAACGGTGTGACCCATATCCGCCGGTCGATTGGGGCGGATTACGCCGCCGTCTCATTGCTCATCAAAGTCAGGATAGTCTTGACCGCTTCCTTGCCTGCCGGCGAGTGGAGCTTGTCGTAATGCAGCGCCAGCTGATAGGCCTCCGGGCTCAGCTCGATCTTCTCGGGCTGACTCGTTTCGGCACCTTCGAAAAGGGCTGAGATTTCGACCCCCAGAAACTGGGCGATCTGATGCAGCTTACTCGCGGAAACGCGGTTCGTGCCTTTCTCATATTTCTGAATCTGCTGGAAGGTCAGGCCGAGGGCCTCACCCAATTCCAGCTGTGAAACGCGGCGTCTGGCACGCAATTGTCTTACGTTGCGACCGACTAGGATATCGACTGGATCCGGCACGTGAGCGATCCCTCATTTAGAAACGATTTGCTCACCATAATATGCCGGGTATTTCAAATATCGCAACCCGCGAGTTGCAAAATTCAACCGACTTTTTTTGGTCTTTACGTTGCGTCAGGCCAACCCAGAGTAAGGGCATAGATCGGCGCATGGGCCGGATTGCTAATTTCGAGCAATTCGCAGATCGCGCTATGGCTGAGTGCGGCTGTCGGGCAGGCTGTCATGCCATGCGCGGTAGCCGCGAGCATGATGTTCTGGCCGATATGTCCCGCTTCGATCATCACCACCCTGTAGGCGTTCGCATCGCTGTATTTCCACATGGTCCGGTCCATGTGCGCGACGAGAACGATCATGCAGGGCATGGTATCGGCCCATTCCTGGCCACCGACCAGATCCGACAATGCGGGCGTCGCGGCCGAGACGCGCGCCAGCGAATGCTCCAGCGCTGAATAGTGATAGATGCCGGGCTCGAGCCCTTCGACATTCCGGGCAAACACATAGGCTTCATAGGGATTGCGGGCGCCGCCTGAGGGGGTCATGCCCAGCGGCAATTCGACGACGGCATTGCGCGCCTTGCCGGTAATGCCGAGACCGGCGAACAGCGCTTCAGAGAGCACACCGATGCTGGCGGCCTGCGGCAGGCCACGACGCTGCGTCCGGCGGCGCGACATCAGTTGCAGCAAAGTGTTGCCACCAAGCGCTGGCGGCAGCGCTATGACGTCGCTCTTGTCTGCGTTCAGGCTGTAGAGCGCGATCTCGCCTTCAGTGGCAAGCGTCGTGCGCTGCAGATCCTCCGCCTCGTTCAGCGACATGTACTCAGGATCCTGAACGCAGAAATGCAGCAGCGCCGACGGCACACCCCATTTCCAGTTTTCGGAGAAGGCCTCTTCACGCGCGTGGAGGGCGGAACCCTCCTCGATGAGTGCCGACATCTCGACCAGCGAGGCGAGCGTCTCGTGCAGTTCTTCGGCGCTGTAGCCGGGCGCCTGATCGCGGATTGCAGCGCGGTCGCTCCAGGAGGCGAGCGCGCGCAGAAACTCCAGGAGATCAGGGCTGCATTCGAACACAGCCTTGGTGAGAAAGTTGCAGGCGACGAAGGCGTCGCCATCGTTATGAAAAACGAGAGTGCGGGAAGAGCGATAGCGCATCGAATCAGATGCGCCTGCCGCGAGGCTCGCAGCAGGCGCTTATGAACTTAATCAATACGGAACATCATGCCGCGGCTGACAAACGTCGGCTTAGCCTTAACAGGCGTTACCTTGAGGTTCGGCTTCGTCTTGTTCTGCATGATCCATCTCCACGGTTGTATGAACGATCCCCTTGATCGCGGCCGAAGGATGAAACAGCAACCAGAAATATTCAATTAATGCGGAAATATTGTTTTGATACATCAAAGTGATGCATTGCTTCAATTAAAGTCAAAAACAGATAATTGCTGAATTAAATTCGTTATTTTTGTCTTTACGTAGAATTATGTAGCCCAAAAAAGAGAACTATGACAATCATGCTGTGAGAATAATTCGGTAGGACCGCCGGAGAAGCAGAATGGGCCTTAAAAAGACTGTACAGACCGAAGAAGAGCTGACTTTGGACGATGCCCTCGGTGGATACACCATCGACATGCTGAACACGCTGATCGCACAGAGCAGGAGCGCGAAGCAGCCGATGCTGACCTATCTCCTATCGATGGCATTGATCGAGGCGCACCGGGTCAGCGTTGAACCGGCTGCGGCGACCCATGATATGGGACTGTCGCTGAACTAAGTGAGGTCGCGCGTGACTGCGGAGATGAAGTCGGCGCGCTGCTGAACGATCATATCCCTGACGATCCGGGGCACGGCCTCATCGGTCGTGCGATAGACCTTGGCGAGCCGCAGTGCGGTTCGCAAGTTGATGCGGCTGTTGAGCGGCACCATGACCACAGCGCTGAATGATGGCCCGGCCGGAGTAAAGATCATCGAGTGGCCGCCGAGCAGCTTGTCGGAGAAGGGCAGCCAGCGCAAACGCATCAGGGTCGGCTCTTGGGTGCCGATCTGGTTTGCGGCAGCAAAGGACAGGCAGTTCAGCCGCTCGACGACAATGCCCTTGTGATCGCCGGTGAACCGCGACCAGTATTCGCCCTTCTTGACGGCCCGATTGGTCAGCCGGCGGAAGGTGGTGGCATTGCCCTGTTTGGCGATAACGACGACCGCGCAGAGCAGGCTGTCGGGCGTACTCGGTATCGTCATATAGGCATGGTAGAGGCCCGGAGCGATCCCGGCGGCCGGATCGGCAAAGAGCAGCGGCTCCAGCGCGTCACGCGCAGCAGAGAGCACGCGCGTGCCCGAGGGACGGCCGTGATCGAGATCGACGGCAATCGGCCGCTGATACATTTCTTCCTCGGTGACATCGAGGTACTGACAGATTTTCTTGACCGAAGCGCGTCCCGGCGCCCGGCGAGCCTGAAGATAGGATTCGATCTGCGAGCGGCCAATTTCCATGCCGCGCGCGGCAGCGCTGATGCTGCCCGCCTTTGCGAGGCAGAGCCGCCGTAAGTTTTCGGCAAAATTCTCAAGTGCAGACATGTCCGCAATGGCTTTCAGGAGATGAGTCGCGCTCAAACTAGCCGCAAGCCAAGCGGAACACAAAGGGGGATAGGCCACAATTTAAGGGCTGATCCGATTGACAGACGGCTGCGTAACGATAGGTAATTTTCGCCGGAAACAAAAAGAGTTTGCCGCCCGATGGAGGCACGATCGCCGCAATGAAATTCGACATTGAATTGCCTGACGCCTTGCCCAGCATCGCAGCCGATGAAACGCAGCGAAATCTTTCCTCGATACTTGATGGGCTCGCGGCGCTCCGCTTAAATATTAATCATCAGCCCGAAATTCTTTACTGGATTGAGCGCGCCGTCGTAGAGACAGAGAAACAGCTGCGGATGATCTCTCCTCCTTTCCACTAAATAATTGAATGGACATTGATTTTTCCGCTTACCGCAGTGACGCGCCAGTCCCGCTAACGGCGGTCGTTTTCCTGGAAGCCGAATCGCATAGGATGCTGCCCAGTTCGATACCGGGAGCATTTCGTGTTTATCTTCTCCAAGCTTGTCTGGGTTTTCGGCCAGCCGCTGTCCGTTGCCTTCTTCCTTATCGTTCTCGGGCTCCTGGCCCTGGCGCTCCGGCTGCGCAAAAGCGCACTATTGCTCTCCGGGCTTAGCGCCGTCGTGCTGTTCGTGACGCTTTATACGACGGTCGGCAATTATCTGCTGCAAGGCTTGGAAAACCGTTTCCCCAAACCCGCACAGGACCCGGAAAGCCTGCAATGCATGATCGTGCTTGGCGGTGCCTTCGAGAGCGAGGTCAACACCGCCCGCCACGGGATCGAATTCAGTGCCGCGGCAGACCGCTTTATAGAAGCGCTGAGACTGGCACAGAAATTCCCGCAGTCGCGCATCCTGATTTCGGGCGGAGATGGCTCGATTTCAGGCACCTACGAAGGCGATGCCGCCGTGTCGACGCGCTTTTTCCCGTTGTTCGGCGTACCGCGCGAGCGGCTGGTGGAGGAGACAGCTTCGCGCACGACCTTCGAGAACGCGATGAACACCAAGGATCTGCTTGCACAGAACGGACTTTCGAACTGCCTGCTGATCACCTCCGGATATCACATGCCACGGTCCGTCGGCATTTTCCGCAAGCTCGGCATCGACGTCACGCCCTGGCCCACCGATTTCCGGACGGACGGCGAGGTCCGCCCCAGCATCGACTTTACCCAGCCGAGCCTCAACGCCCAGAACACTTCGACCGCGGTGCGCGAATGGTTTGGCCTCGTGGGCTATTATCTGGCGGGGCGAACGTCGGAGGTCTATCCTCGATAACCGCTATTTCTTCGAGATGGTGACGAACTTGGTGCCGCGGACGCGGGCCGTGACGATGCAGGGGTCACCCTCAGTGCGGTCGCAGAAGCGTGGATGCATCTTCATGGCCAGTACCATGTTGCCGAAGCGCTGGACGAAATCGTAGCCATAGATCTGCGCCGTGGCGATCATGAAGTAGCCGCCTTCGGCGACCTGGAGATAGAAATTGTAGGGGCAGCCGTCGTCGTTGCACTGCGGGCCCTTCTCGCCGTCGCAGGTCAGCTCGCCTTCATTGACGACCGCATCGATGAGGCCATCGTTGTTGATATCGAGGCGTTTGACGTAGCCCTCGCCGAATTCGGCTTTGGTGCACTGCTCGGTGAAGTGCTTCTTCTCGTAGATCTCCGGATCGGAGAGCAGCGACTGCTGGGCGAAGGCGGCGGCCGGAACCACGAGCAGCGCAACGAGATTGACGGCGATGAGAAGCGCTTTCACGGCTTTCCTCTTTCTGGCGGATAAGGGCGTTGACAGTCGCGCATTCTGAACGCCCCGCCTTGCGCCGCCCTTGCCGCCGTGATTCAGTCTCGGCACGATCCGCCGCTCCAAGGACTTCTGATGTCGCTGCTCGTCTATCTCGATTATGCAGGCATTGCGCTATTTGCGGCAACTGGCGCGCTTGCCGCCTCACGCAAGCAGCTTGATCTCATCGGCTTCCTGTTCTTCGCGACCGTGACCGGCATCGGCGGCGGTACGGTGCGCGATATCGTGCTCGGCCGCGTTCCGGTGTTCTGGGTGCTGAACCCGGCCTATATCGTCATCTGCTGCGTCACCGGCGTGGTGGTGTTTTTCACCGCCCACCTTGTCGAATCCCGTTACCGGCTGCTGATCTGGCTCGATGCCATCGGGCTGTCAGCCTATTGCGTCATGGGCGCGGCGAAGGGATTGGCGGCGACAGGGTCGCCGACGATCGCGATAGTAACGGGAACACTGACGGCGACCTTCGGCGGCGTGCTGCGCGATCTGATGGCAAACGAGCCTTCCGTACTGCTGCGGCCGGAAATCTACATCACTGCGGCGCTGATCGGTGCCGGCGTCTTTACCGGTGCGACGGAATTCGGCGTGCCGCTCTATGCGGCATCAGCGCTCGGCGCAGCCGCGGCCTTCGCAATCCGCGGCGGCGCGCTGTGGTTCGGATGGACCTTCCCGACCTACAAGCACAGGCCTGGCCGGCATCCTGATGATGTGATGTGAGATCAGCGGCTCTTCGGGCGCAGGCGGATCACCACGTCGACATGGGCGATTTCCATGCCCTCAGGCGGCTCCGGCAGATTGCCGATGGTGAGATTGCTGACCGGGATATCCAGAACGTCGTTTTCACCCTCGACAAAGAAATGATGGTGATCGGAGACGTTTGTATCGAAATAGGTCTTGGCGCTTTCGACCGCGAGAACGCGGATCATGCCGGCCTCGGTAAACTGGTGCAGCGTGTTGTAGACGGTCGCCAGCGATACCGGCACACCGGCCACCACGGCTTCCTCGTGCAGTTCTTCGACGGTCAGGTGACGATCGCCTTTGGCGAACAGCAGATCACCGAGGGCAACGCGCTGGCGCGTCGGGCGAAGGCCGGCGCTGCGCAGTCTCGCTTCGATACCGATCGGGACTTCAGCCGCCATGAAGGAAGAACTCCGTTTAATTCTAGCATCAACTAATCAAGTTTCCTAAGCCATATAACTTTTGCGCAAAAGCCTTTCAATAGTTTCAATGGGGACAATAGGGGCGGAAATGCCTTAAAATCCGGCCTTTGGCGCATTTAGGTCTGGTCGCGGCCTTGGCCTTCCTGTATGCGACCACCAAATAAGGCAGATCGCTGGTCCGGCGCGGAATGGGAGGCAGCCATGCTTATGCTTCATTTTCCGAAGAACTTGGACTAACACTCAATCCATCAGCACGTTGCGGGGGACCCAGACTTTTCATGACGACGAGACAATCCAGCTTCAACTATGAGGAAATCCTGTCCTGCGGCCGTGGCGAGCTGTTTGGCCCCGGCAATGCGCAGCTTCCCTTGCCGCCGATGCTGATGGTCCACCGCATTACCGATATCTCCGAAACCGGCGGAGCGTTCGACAAGGGTTACATTCGCGCCGAATATGACGTGCGCCCCGACGACTGGTATTTCCCCTGCCACTTCCAGGGTAACCCGATCATGCCGGGTTGCCTCGGCCTTGACGGCATGTGGCAGCTGACGGGCTTCTTCCTCGGCTGGCTCGGTGAGCCCGGCCGCGGCATGGCGCTCTCCACCGGCGAAGTGAAGTTCAAGGGCATGGTCCGTCCGGAAACCAAGCTTCTCGAATACGGCATCGACTTCAAGCGCGTCATGCGCGGCCGCCTCGTCCTCGGCACTGCCGATGGCTGGCTGAAGGCCGACGGCGAAGTGATCTACCAGGCGAGCGACCTGCGCGTCGGCCTGTCGAAAGCCTGAACCGCGGCAAGACCGCTCCAAATACAAAGACGTTATAGAAGAGGTCATCGACATGAGACGGGTAGTTGTCACAGGTCTGGGTATCGTTTCTTCCATCGGTAATGATGCACAGGAAGTCACCGCGTCGCTGCGCGAAGCCAAGTCCGGCATTTCGTTTTCCAACGATTTTGCCGAGCATGGCTTCAAGTGCCAGGTTTGGGGTTCGCCCAAGATCGACGTGACTGAACTCGTCGATCGCCGCGCGGCTCGCTTCCTATCGCAGGGCGGCATGTGGAACCACGTCGCCATGAAACAGGCGATCGCCGATTCCGGCCTCGAAGACGCCGATATCGGCGGCAACGAGCGCACCGGCATCATCATGGGTTCGGGCGGCCCGTCCACCCGCACGCTGATCGAAGCCGCCGACATCACCATCAAGAACAACAGCCCGAAGCGCATCGGCCCGTTTGCCGTTCCGAAGGCGATGTCCTCGACGGCTTCGGCGACGCTCGCCACCTGGTTCAAGATCCACGGCGTCAACTACTCGATCTCGTCGGCCTGCTCGACCTCGGCACATTGCATTGGCAATGCCGCAGAGATGATCCAGTGGGGCAAGCAGGACATCATGTTCGCCGGCGGTCACGAAGACCTCGACTGGACGATGTCGAACCTCTTCGACGCCATGGGCGCGATGTCTTCCAAGTACAACGACACGCCGGATACCGCTTCGCGCGCCTATGACGTCAGCCGCGACGGCTTCGTCATCGCCGGTGGCGCAGGCGTCCTGGTTCTCGAAGAACTCGAGCATGCCAAGGCCCGCGGCGCCAAGATCTACGCTGAAATCGTCGGCTATGGCGCGACCTCCGATGGTTACGACATGGTCGCTCCGTCGGGCGAAGGCGCGATCCGCTGCATGCGCCAGGCGCTGGCAACGGTGAAGGGCGACGTCGATTACGTCAACACGCATGGCACCTCGACGCCGGTTGGCGACTCGAAGGAAATCGGCGCGATCCGCGAAGTCTTCGGCGACAAGATCCCGCACATCCAGTCGACCAAGTCGCTGACGGGTCACTCGCTCGGCGCCGCTGGCGTTCAGGAATCGATCTATTCGCTGCTGATGATGCAGGCCGGCTTTATCGGCGAGAGCGCCCATATCAGGGAACTCGACCCTGAATTCGACGGCGTGCCGATCGTTCGCAAGCGCATCGACGACGCCAAGATCGACATTGCCCTTTCCAACTCCTTCGGCTTCGGCGGCACCAACGCTACGCTCGTCTTCCAGCGCTACAACGGATAATACCATGACGGGAATCATGCAGGGTAAGCGCGGCCTCATCATGGGCGTCGCAAACAACCATTCGATTGCCTGGGGCATTTCAAAGGCGCTGGCGGCGCAGGGCGCGGAGCTCGCCTTCACCTTCCAGGGTGAGGCGCTCGGCAAGCGGGTCAAGCCGCTCGCAGCCGAAACCGGCTCGGATTTCGTGCTGCCTTGCGATGTCGAGGATACCGCATCGGTCGATGCCGTGGTCGAATCGATCAAGGAGCGCTGGGGCAAGCTGGACTTCATCGTTCACGCTATCGGTTTCTCGGACAAGAATGAGCTGAAGGGCCTCTATGCCGACACCACGCGCGACAATTTCAGCCGCACGATGGTGATCTCCTGTTTCTCCTTCACCGAGATCGCCAAGCGCTGCGCGCCGCTGATGGCCGACGGCGGCTCGATGCTGACGCTGACCTATAACGGGTCCACCCGTGTCATCCCGAACTACAATGTCATGGGTGTCGCCAAGGCGGCTCTTGAGGCCTCCGTGCGCTATCTGGCCGCCGACTACGGCCCGAAGGGCATCCGCGTCAACGCGATCTCCGCTGGTCCGATCCGCACACTCGCCGGCGCCGGCATTTCCGACGCCCGCGCGATTCTGTCGTGGAACCAGCGGAACGCGCCGCTGCGCAAGACCGTCAGCATCGACCATGTCGGCAATTCGGCACTTTACCTGCTGTCTGACATGTCGGCCGGCGTCACCGGCGAAATCCACTTCGTCGACGCAGGCTTCAACATCACCTCGATGCCGACGCTGGACGCACTTCGGACCGCCGACGTCGAGTAAGATCAGATTTCAATCAGACCCCTCAAGGGCGTGCGCATCATGATGCGCACGCCCTTGCTGTTTTCGGCCCTGCGGCATATATTGCCTTCGGGATGGGAGCGCGCATGGAGCGAAACAGCAGAGAGATCATTGCGCGTCTCAAACGCGATGGGTTCGAGCTCGTTTCCGTAAAAGGATCGCATCACAAATTCCGGAAAGGCGACCGGACGATCATCGTGCCGCACCCGAAGAAAGACCTGCCGGCGGGCACGGCGTTGGCAATCGCAAAGCAAGCCGGATGGGCATGAGGATCAACGGATGAAATATTTCATCGCTCTTGTTCACAAGGACGAAGACAGCGCTTTCGGGATCAGCTTCCCTGACTTGCCGTCGGTGTTTTCCGCCGCCGATGAAGAAGACGATCTGACCGCAAACGCAATCGAGGCGCTGCGGCTTTGGGCCGAAGACGAGACACTTCCCGTCCCGTCGTCTTTCGACACCATTTCCAGCCGTGCGGATGTGCGAGAGCAGCTCGCGGCGGGCGCGTTCCTGACGCGTATTCCCTTCATCGAAGACGAGACACGGATCGTGCGTGCCAACGTCACGTTCGAAAAGGGCATGCTCGATGCGATCGACGCTGCCGCCAAAGAGCGCGGGCTGACCCGCTCGGCCTTTCTTGCGAGCGCTGCTCGCAAGGAAATCGAAGCCGCGTGACGCGGCTTACTTCTTCGCCCAGAGAACCTTGAAGCGAGCGTTGCGGCAGGTTTCGCCGCTTTCCCGGAAATTGGCTGCCAGCACCGGCTCATAAGGCAGGCCGCGGTTGGCGACGATGAGCAGGCGGCCGCCGCCGCGCAGCGCCGAAGCTGCGGTCTTGATCATCGCCTGGCCGAGCGAAGGCTCGGCTGCGTGGCCTTCATGGAAGGGCGGGTTCATGATGACGAGGTCGTACTTGTCCTTGACCGGTTCGCCTGCCAGATCGTGCCAGAAGAAGCGCGCCGGTGCGTTCGGGCAATTCTCTGCCAGATTGTCCTTGGCGGCCTCCAGCGAGGCGTGGTTGGCCTCGTAGAGGTCGATACGTGCGAGCTTCGGTGAATGCGCGATGAGTTCGGCGGAGAGATAGCCCCAGCCGGCGCCGAAATCGGCGGCATCGCCGGTGAAATCGGTCGGCAGGCGCGAGGCGAGCAGCTCGGAACCATCGTCGATCCGGTCATGCGAGAACATTCCCGGCGAGGCGATGAAGCGGCCGTCGACGCGAACCGGCGCTTTGGCGAATTTTGACACGGCTTCGCTGACATCGTCAGGACGGACGAACCAGAAGGCGACGCCGTGATATTTCGGCATGTGCTCGATATCGAAACCGAAGCCGTCCATGCGCTTGCGCAGCGGCTGGATGCCGTCTTCCTTGCCACCGGCAACGACAATCAGGCCGCCTGATTTCACGCGCGACAGGGCGGCGGCGATATTCGCCTCGTTCTCACCCTTGTGCTTGGTGCAGAGGACCAAGGCCGCGTCATAGTCCTCGCCTTCGATCTCAGGCGTTGTTTCGATGCGCTGTGCCTGCAGCTGCCGATATAGCGGACGGAAGCCCTGTACGGCGCTCAGCGAGGCGGCAAAGCCCTCCGGCAAGGCAAAGCCTGCCTCGGCGCCCAAGAACAGCACGCGCTGCCCCTCGCCCGGCGCATCGACGGTGCCGCTGGCAAAGGGGTGGAACAGGGTTTTCAGCGTTTCGCGGCTCATGGGCTCATCTCGTCTTCGAATACAAAAAGGGCGCGGAAACAGTCCCGCGCCCATGAAGTTCTGGAAAGGCGCAGCTTATTCGGCTGCTTCTTCCTTCTTCTTGTCGGCAGGGATTTCCTGGCCGGTTTCCTGATCGACGACCTTCATCGACAGGCGGACCTTGCCGCGCTCGTCGAAGCCGAGGAGCTTGACCCAGACCTTCTGGCCTTCCTTGACGACGTCCTGCGTCTTGGCAACGCGCTCGGAAGCGAGCTGCGAGATGTGGACGAGACCGTCACGGGCGCCGAAGAAGTTGACGAAAGCACCGAAGTCGGCGGTCTTGACGACCGTGCCTTCGTAGATGACGCCGATTTCCGGCTCGGCAACGATCGAGTGGATCCACTTGCGGGCCGCTTCGATTTCCTTGCCGGACGAAGAAGCGATCTTCACCGTGCCGTCGTCTTCGATGTTGATCTTGGCGCCGGTCTTTTCGACGATTTCGCGGATGACCTTGCCGCCGGAGCCGATGACTTCACGGATCTTGTCGACCGGGATGTTCATGACTTCGATGCGCGGTGCGAATTCGCCGAGCTGGCCGCGGCTCTCGGTGATGGCCTTGGCCATTTCGCCGAGAATGTGCGTGCGGCCACCCTGTGCCTGGCCGAGAGCGACCTTCATGATCTCTTCGGTGATACCGGCGATCTTGATGTCCATCTGCAGCGAGGTGATGCCGTCGGCGGTACCGGCGACCTTGAAGTCCATGTCGCCGAGATGATCTTCGTCACCGAGAATGTCGGAGAGAACGGCGAAGCGATCGCCTTCGAGGATCAGGCCCATGGCAATACCGGCAACCGGCTTAGCCAGCGGAACGCCGGCGTCCATCAGAGCGAGCGACGTGCCGCAAACGGTTGCCATCGAGGACGAGCCGTTGGACTCGGTGATCTCGGAGACGACGCGCAGCGTGTAGGGGAACTGCTCGGCAGACGGCAGCATCGGACGGATAGCGCGCCATGCGAGCTTGCCGTGACCGATTTCGCGGCGGCCCGGGGAGCCCATGCGGCCGGTTTCGCCAACCGAGTAGGGAGGGAAGTTGTAATGGAGCAGGAAGCGCTCCTTGTACATGCCGGTCAGGCTGTCGACATACTGTTCGTCTTCGCCGGTGCCGAGCGTGGCAACAACGATCGCCTGCGTTTCACCACGAGTGAAGAGAGCCGAACCGTGAGTGCGCGGCAGTAGGCCGACTTCCGAAACGATCGCACGAACGGTCGACAGATCGCGACCATCGATACGGCTCTTGGTGTCGAGAATGTTCCAGCGAACGATCTTCGCCTGCAGATGCTTGAAGGTCGCGCCGATGACTTCGGCAGTGTACTTCGGCTCGACGCCTTCCGGGAAGAAGTGAGCCTTGACCTTTGCCTTGACGGCATCGACGGCTGCGTAGCGTTCAGCCTTCTGGGTGTTCTTGTAGGCGACGCGCAGTTCGGCTTCGAAATGCTTCAGCATTTCGGCTTCGAGCTCGGAATGATCTTCCGGCTGGAAATCGCGCGGTTCCTTGGCAGCAACTTCGGCGAGCTTGATGATCGCATCGAGAACCGGCTGGAAGCCGCGGTGGCCGAACATGACGGCGCCGAGCATGACTTCTTCGTTGAGTTCCTTGGCTTCCGATTCAACCATCAGAACGGCATCGTGCGTACCGGCAACGACGAGGTCGAGAACGGACTCTTCCATTTCGTCGAGATGCGGGTTGAGGACGTATTCGCCGTTGATGTAGCCGACACGTGCGCCGCCGACCGGGCCCATGAACGGAACGCCTGACAGCGTCAGGGCTGCCGAAGTGGCGACCATCGACAGGATGTCGGGGTTGTTTTCAAGGTCGTGCTGGATGACGGTGACGACGACCTGGGTGTCGTTCTTGTAGCCTTCAGGAAAGAGCGGGCGGATCGGGCGGTCGATCAGGCGGGAAACGAGCGTTTCGTTTTCCGACGGACGTCCTTCGCGCTTGAAGTAGCCGCCGGGGATCTTGCCGGCTGCGTAGGTCTTTTCCTGGTAGTTGACGGTGAGCGGGAAGAAATCCTGGCCCGGCTTCGGCGACTTGGCGGAAACAACGGTCGCGAGAACGACGGTTTCACCGTAGGTCGCGAGAACGGCGCCATCAGCCTGACGGGCGATCTTGCCGGTTTCGAGCTTCAGCGGGCGGCCTGCCCACTCGATTTCCACGCTATGGGTATCGAACATATGTCTTGTCCTTCAATGCGGGAACAGGCGCCACGACCCTTTCAAGGCACAGCGCGCGATCGACCGCAATTATGTGACACATCATGGGCAAGACAACGGGAGGCTTTGCGGCGGCGGCTTTCGAGAAAGCCGGGCCAAGGTTCCGTACCTTGGCCGGAAAGCATCCGGCAATCCTGCCCCATGACAGGTCAACGGTTGTTCTGGCAAAACCGGCCCATCCGGGTCTGCCTCAGTTCCACCCCATGAAAACATCAAATGCGGTGGTCAATCTCTGGGGCTTTCCAACCCCTGATAAGCAACCGGCGAGCGCCCGAAGAGCGCCCGCCGGAAAACCTTAGCGACGGATACCCAGGCTGGTGATCAACTTGGTGTAACGGCCTTCGTTCTTCTTCTTGAGGTAGTCGAGAAGCGAACGGCGGCTCGAAACCATCGTCAGCAGGCCACGGCGGGAATGGTTATCCTTCTTGTGGCCCTTGAAGTGTTCCGTGAGGTTGTTGATCCGCTCGGTCAGGATCGCAACCTGGACTTCCGGAGAACCGGTGTCGCCTTCGAACGTTGCGTATTCCTTGATGAGGGCGGTCTTGCGCTCAGCAGTAATCGACATCGGATGTTCCTTTCGATGAGAGGAGATAAGGTCGCCAAAAGCCGGGATGTCGTCCAGCTTTGGCCGCGAAAGCATTCAGGCCTGCCTGATGCTGGCGCTGCCTATAGACCATTCAGACGGCAAAGGGAAGAGGCATGACCGGCAGGCCTGCGGCGCGCCGGTCGCGTCGTCAGATGAAGACGCGCTTCGGGCGGAATTCGCCTTCACCGATCTCGCCGATGGCGATCAGCTTGCCGCGCGCCGTCGCATAGGCTTCGCTCTCGGTGATCGGGGCGTCACGGCCGCGCACGAGGATTGGATTGCCCATCTTCAGACGATGCGCCTGATCGTCGTTGACGGCCAGATGCGGCAGGGAAGACAGCGCTTCGCTGGTGTCGATGAGCAGCGCGTCGAGAGCTGCCAGCCGCTCGTCCTGATCCTCGATCGCTTCAAGGGCGACGAGTTCGGAAAGCGGGATCATGCTGTCTTCGGGGAACGGCGCGACGAATGTCCGGCGCAGGCCGGAGACGTGACCGTAGCAGCCAAGATCACGGCCGAAATCGCGGGCCAAGGCGCGAACATAGGTACCCTTGCCGCATTCGACTTCGAAATGCGCCGTGCTGGCATCCGGGCAGGAGAGCAGCGTCAGGCGGAAGATCTCGACCTCGCGCGACGGAATCTCGACGGCTTCGCCTTCGCGGGCCAGATCATAGGCGCGCTCGCCGGCGATCTTGATCGCCGAGAACTGCGGCGGCACCTGGCTGATGACGCCGGTATAATTCGGCAGAAGCGCCAGGATATCACCCTCGGCCGGACGCTTGTCCGAACTCTGCGTGACGTCGCCCTCGAGATCGTCGGTGGCGCGTTCTTCGCCCCAGGTGACCGAGAATTCGTAGATCTTGCGGCCATCCATGACGTAGGGGACCGTCTTCGTCGCATCGCCGAGAGCGATCGGCAGCATGCCCGAGGCCAAGGGGTCGAGCGTGCCGGCGTGGCCGCATTTCTGCGCCTTGAACAGCCACTTGATCTTGGAAACGGCTTCCGTCGAGCCGAAATCCACCGGCTTGTCGAGGATCAGCCAGCCGGAAACCGGGCGGCCTTTGGGTTTGCGTGGTTTGGACATTCTTTTCTTCTGTTATTCGCCGTCTTTGCCGTCATCGAGATCGCGCACGACCTCGGGCGAACGCAGGAGCTCATCGATCTTCTTGTAATTGTCGAAGCTCGTGTCGTCGCGGAAGCGGACTTCAGGCATGTATTTCATCTGGCGCAGCTGTGCGCCGAGGCGGCCGCGGATGTATTTCGCATTCTTGTTCAGCGCTGCGATGACCGTGTCGTGATCGGCGACGCCAAGCGGCGTGACGAAAGCGGTCGCGATCTTCAGATCGGGCGACATACGCACTTCGGAGATCGAGATGACGGTCTTTTCGATCACGTCGTCACGCACTTCGCCGCGCTGCAGAACCTGGGTGATCGCTGCGCGCACCTGTTCGCCGACGCGCAGCATGCGCTGCGAAGGTGCGGAGGTTGTCGGTCTTGTTGCCATTTTTCTTTGCCTCAAAAGGTTCGGGCGCCGGCCTCAGATGATCCGGCGCCCGTCCAAGATACAGATCCGCGCGATCAGAGCGAGCGGGTGATATGCTCGACGCGGAAGCATTCGATGACATCGCCTGCGCGGATGTCTTCGTAATTCTCGAAGGCCATACCGCATTCCTGACCGACCGGCACTTCGGAGACTTCGTCCTTGAAGCGCTTGAGCGTCTTGAGCTTGCCTTCGTGGATGACGACGTTGTCGCGGATAAGGCGCACGCCTGCACCACGCTCGACCTTGCCTTCGGTGACGCGGCAACCCGCGACCTTGCCGGTCTTCGTGATGTTGAACACTTCGAGGATCTCGGCATTGCCGAGGAAGGTCTCGCGGCGCTCCGGCGACAGCAGGCCCGACATCGCTGCCTTCACGTCATCCACGAGATCGTAGATGATGTTGTAGTAGCGGATCTCGATGCCACCACGCTCGGCAGCGGTCCGTGCCTGTGCATTGGCGCGAACGTTGAAGCCGATGATCGCCGCGTCGGAGGATTCCGCAAGCGCGATATCCGACTCGGTGATGGCACCAGCACCCGAATGAACGATGCGAGCCCGAACTTCGTCGGTACCGAGCTTGTCGAGAGCACCGATGATGGCTTCGATGGAACCCTGCACGTCACCCTTGATGACAAGCGGGAATTCCTTGTAGCCGGTATTCTGCAGCTTGCTCATCATCTGTTCGAGCGAACCGCGCTGGCCGGACTGGCGGGCAGCTGCCTTGTCGCGCGCCAGACGCTGGCGGTACTCGGAAATTTCGCGAGCACGGGCTTCGTTCTCGACGACCGCAAACTTGTCGCCGGCAGCAGGCGTGCCGGAAAGACCGAGCACTTCGACCGGGGTCGCCGGACCGGCTTCCTTGACATGGTCGCCCTTGTCGGTGACGAGCGCGCGGACGCGGCCCCACTGATCGCCAGCAACGATGATCTGGCCTGGCTTCAGCGTGCCCTTCTGGACGAGAACGGTCGCAACCGCGCCGCGGCCACGGTCAAGCTGAGCTTCGATGACGGTACCTTCGGCGGTGCGGGTCGGATCGGCCTTCAGGTCGAGAATTTCGGCCTGCAACAGGACGGCTTCGAGCAGCTTGTCGAGGTTCGTCTTGTTCTTGGCCGAGACTTCGACGTCGAGCACTTCACCGCCCAGCGATTCCACGAAGACTTCGTGCTGCAGAAGCTGCTGGCGGACCTTGTCCGGCTTGGCTTCGTGCTTGTCGATCTTGTTGATCGCCACGATGATCGGAACACCGGCCGCCTTGGCGTGATTGATGGATTCGATCGTCTGCGGCATGACGCTGTCGTCGGCCGCAACCACCAGGATCGCGATGTCCGTTGCCTGCGCACCACGAGCACGCATGGCCGTGAAGGCGGCGTGGCCGGGCGTGTCGATGAAGGTGATCTTCTGGCCGTTCTGTTCGACCTGATAGGCACCGATATGCTGGGTGATGCCACCGGCTTCGCCAGAGACGACGTTCGCCTGACGGATGGCGTCGAGCAGCGAGGTCTTGCCGTGGTCGACGTGACCCATGATGGTGACGACAGGCGGACGCGAAACCATTTCGCCAGCATCGTCGGCCTTGTCGAAGATACCTTCTTCGACGTCGGATTCCGAAACGCGCTTGACGGTGTGGCCGAATTCGCCGGCGATCAGTTCAGCCAGGTCGGCGTCGATGACGTCGCCCGGCTTCATCATCTGGCCTTCCTTCATCAGGTACTTGATAACGTCGACGGCGCGTTCAGACATACGCTGCGACAGTTCCTGAATGGTGATGGTCTCGGGCAGAATGACCTCGCGCATAACCTTTTCGCGGGTTTCCTGCATCTGGCTGCGGCGGAACTTTTCCTGACGGCGGCGCATGGCAGCCATAGAGCGGCCGCGCGCACCTTCGTCGTCGACGCCCGCGGTACCGATCGTCAGCTTGCCGCGACGGCGGTCTTCCTCGCCCTTCGGACGGGTGGTGACCGGCTTTGCCGGCTCCGGACGCACGACGCGGCCACGAACCGGGCCACCGCGTGCAGCACCGCCGCGATCGTCTTCTTCGCCTTCACGGCGGCCGCGAGCCGCTGCCGGAGCGGCAGATCCGGGACGCGCAGCGCCAGGTGCCGGGGCGGCATCGGGGCGGCGGGCAGCCGGTGCAGACGGCTGAGCCGAACGGGCCTGAACGGGCGCTGCAGCCGGTGCCGGAGCAGGGGCTTCAACAACCGAAGGCGCCGGCGGACGGGCAGCTTCTTCGGCGGCGCGGCGCGCAGCCTCTTCGGCTTCCGCAGCCTGACGGGCAGCTTCTTCTACAGCACGGCGCTTGTCTTCCTCGACGCGGCGGGCCGCATCTTCGGCTTCGCGAACCTGCGCCATGGCAAGTGCACGGCGGCGCGCATCCATTTCTTCCGGCGACAGATGGTTCAGCACCACCGGACGCGGACGGTCCTGCTGGCGCGGAGAGTGCTGCGACGGCTGAGAGTTGCCACCTGGCTGCTGGATACGCGGCGCCGGTGTCTGCTGCTGCGGACGTGCCTGGACTGGTGCTGGTGCAGGCTCGGCAGCGCGGGGCGCCACCGGAGCAGGTGCGACCGGACGTTCGTCTTCGGGGCGCATCGGACGCCGCTTACGGGTCTCGACGACGACCGCTTTTGTGCGACCGCGACCCATATCCTGGCGCACGGTGCCCTGGCTTATCCCCGACGGTTTCAGGGTCAGCGTCTTCTTGCCCGTTGCACCAAGTGTCTTGTCGTCATTGCTATCGGTCATTCGTTCCCGTTCCTTCGGACAGGGAGCGATGACGTCATCAGTCCCTGTCAATCAAATACAGTCGATCAATGATGGGCCGGCATCTGCCGGTCGCCCGTATCATTGTTTTTGCCGGCCCGCGCTGTCCGGTGCCCGGGACTGACCGCTGTTACGGTACTGCTCAAGCATCTTTGCGCGCTTCACTACACCCTCACCCGCCTGCCCTGCAAGCACTGCGGCATGGATAAAAGCATTCTCGCCCATCACCCCTTCCATTTCGCTCTCCGAGAAGAGACGGAAGGAAGGTATTTCTTCCTCGGTTTCCATTCCGAGGTGCCAGGCCTTGCGAGCCTGGTCTATTTTTCGCACGCCATCGTCGGCCGCACCGGTCGAATGGAACACCGCAAGGGCTGCTCCGCTTCTGACCGCGGCATCCACTTTCGCGGAGCCGGTGACGAACTGACCGGCCTTGCGGGCCATGTTCATCATCTGCATCAACTGCTTGGCGAGCAGCCGGTCGACGGTCTCACCGAGATCAGCCGCAGCCTTCACATCCGCCTTCAAGGCGCGCGCGAAGGTCTTCTTCGCCACCGCCTTGTCGACCAGCGTGCGGTCGATCTTTACCCAGCATCCGCGTCCCGGAAGCTCGCGCTTCAGATCGGCGATGACCGTTCCATCGGGAGCGGCGACAAAGCGGATCAGCTCATCCGGCGATCCGCTTTCGCGCGTCACGATGCACATGCGGCCGTTCACGTCATAACCTGCAAGATCATCATCCTCAGGAGATGTGTCCGGCTGCGCGGTCATTACGCTTCCTGCTCGGCAGCATCGGCCTCAACAGGCTCCGCATCCTTCGCAAGGTCGTCCTCGGTGATCCAGCCAACCGCGAGGCGGGCCTGCACGACCATCTGTTCTGCTTCGACGCGGGAGATGTCGAACTTCGAGAACAGACCCTCGAACTTCTTCGTCTCGCCGTTCTTACGCTCGCTCCAGCCGACGAGATCGTCTGCTGCGCAGCCTGCAAAATCTTCCATCGTCTTGATGCCGTCTTCGCCGAGCGCGACCATCATCTGTGCGGTCATGCCTTCGATCTGGCGAAGATCATCGGAGACGCCGAGCGACTTGCGCTTCTCGTCCATCTCGGCTTCGAGCTTTTCGAGAAATTCGCGGGCACGGGTCTGGATTTCCTGCGCGGTGTCTTCGTCGAAACCGTCAATCGAGGCGATTTCGTCGAGATCGACGTAAGCCAGCTCCTCAACGGCAGCAAAGCCTTCCGAGGCCAGAACCTGGCCGACCATTTCGTCGACGTCGAGCGAGTCCATGAACAGGTTGGTCCGCTCGTTGAATTCCTTCTGACGGCGCTCCGACTCTTCGGCTTCCGTCATGATGTCGATATCCCAGCCGGTCAGCTGCGATGCGAGGCGAACGTTCTGACCGCGGCGGCCGATGGCGAGCGACAGCTGCTCATCCGGAACCACGACTTCGATGCGCTCTGCATCTTCGTCAAGAACGACCTTGGCGACTTCAGCCGGCTGCAGGGCGTTGACGACGAAGGTCGCCGGGTCCTGCGACCAAGGAATGATGTCGATCTTTTCGCCCTGAAGCTCGCCGACGACGGCCTGAACGCGCGAACCGCGCATACCGACGCAGGCACCGACGGGATCGATCGACGAGTCGTTCGAGATGACGGCGATCTTAGCGCGCGAACCCGGGTCACGGGCAACCGAGCGAACCTGGATGATACCGTCGTAAATTTCCGGCACTTCCATGGTGAAGAGCTTCACCATGAATTGCGGATGGGTACGCGACAGGAAAATCTGCGGGCCACGCTGTTCGCGGCGGACGTCGTAAACATAGGCGCGGACGCGATCGCCGTAGCGAACGTTTTCGCGCGGGATCATTTCGTCGCGGCGGATGATGCCTTCGCCGCGGCCGAGATCGACGATGACGTTGCCGTATTCGACGCGCTTGACGGTGCCGTTGACGATTTCGCCGGTGCGATCCTTGAACTCGTCGAACTGGCGGTCGCGCTCGGCTTCGCGAACCTTCTGGACGATGACCTGCTTGGCAGACTGCGCAGCGATACGGCCGAAGTCCATCGGCGGCAGCGGATCGGCGATAAAATCGCCAAGGGCGGCATCGGGGTTGCGGTCGCGGGCCAATTCCAGCGGGATCTGCGTGGAATAGTCTTCGGCCTTCTCGACGACTTCGAGCAGACGCTGAAGGCGAATCTCACCGGTCTTCGGATTGATGTCGGCGCGGATGTTCGATTCCGAACCGTAACGGGAGCGTGCAGCTTTCTGGATCGCATCGGCCATTGCGGCCAGCACGATTTCGCGGTCGATGACTTTTTCGCGCGCCACTGCATCTGCGATCTGCAGAAGTTCGAGGCGGTTCGCACTGACTGCCATTGTTTTATCTCTCCGTCTCGGCTTGCCGGGTTCCCGTCCCTGGAGCCTGTAGTTGATCGGTTATTCCTGGTCTTCCGCTTCGTTCTGGTTCGCGGCTTCCGACTTCGCTGCCTTGTCGGCGCGAAGCGCATCGCGGATCAGATCGTCGGTCAGGATAAGCTTGGCTTCGGCCAGAGCCGCGAAGGGGATTTCCACCTTCTGCTCTTCGCCATAGGCAACCTGGTCACGCTCAAGCGTGAAACCATCTGCATTCGATTCCAGTATCTTGCCACGAAACCGCTTGCGGTTGCCGATCATGATCGACGTATCGCACTTCAAAAGGTGTCCCTGCCAGCGGACGAAATCCGACTTGCGCACCAGCGGACGGTCTATACCGGCCGAAGACACTTCGAGATGATACTCCCGATCGATCGGATCTTCCACATCCAGAACCGGGGAAACAGCCGTCGAGACCGCTTCGCAGTCCTGAACGGACATGGTTCCGTCATTGCGCTCGGCCATGATCTGCAGCGTCGCGCCGTTCTGATTGAGCATCCGGACGCGGATCAGGCGGAAGCCCATACCGACAAGCACTGGTTCGATGATGTCGGCAAGGCGCTGGTCAAGCCCGGTCTCGGTAATCAGCCGTGGCTCAAGTTCGTTTTCTGCGGTTGTCTGATCCGACAAGCGGCGCGCTCCTAGTAAATTTCAAGCATTTTGGATGATCGCGCTAATAAAAAAGAGCGGGTCCTTGCGGCCCACTCTTCATCATACGATCAAGAATTTGAGTGGCATATAGGCCCGTTTTTCTGAAATTGCAAGCTCCGGCGCCAAATGCGCCAAGGCTGCAATCCTTCGCTGGCCTCAGGCACGCTTCGCCATATATTGGGCGGGAACAGAACAAGACAAGCCGGAGCAAATCCGGGCGGAGGGAACGTGCCGTCGAATTCTTCCACGCTGGCGCCGCTGAAACACGAAACATACCGCCGGATCTGGTTTGCGAGCCTGGCGTCGAACTTCGGCGGGCTGATCCAGGCCGTCGGCGCCGCATGGATGATGACGACGATCACCGCCTCGGAAGACATGGTGGCGCTGGTACAGACCTCGACAGCGCTGCCGATCATGCTCTTCTCGCTGATCTCGGGCGCGCTCGCCGACAATTTCGACAGGCGCCGGGTGATGCTGACGGCGCAGGTCCTGATGCTCGTTGTTTCCGCGATCCTAACGGTCTTCGCCCTGCTCGGCTGGATCACGCCCTGGCTTCTTCTGTTATTCACCTTCCTCATCGGCTGCGGCACTGCACTCAACAATCCCTCCTGGCAGGCGTCGGTCGGCGACATGGTGCCGCGCGCCGATCTGCCTGCCGCCGTGACGCTGAACAGCATGGGTTTCAACATGACCCGCAGCGTCGGACCAGCGATCGGCGGGGTCATCGTGGCGGCAGCCGGTGCAGCGGCCGCCTTTGCGGTGAACGCCGTCAGCTATCTGGCGCTGATCTACGCGCTGATGCGCTGGAAACCCGCCCTGCCCGCCTCGACGCTGCCGCGTGAAAGTCTCGGCAGCGCGATCTTTGCCGGCCTGCGCTATATCTCGATGTCGCCGAACCTTGAGAAGGTTCTGGTGCGCGGCTTCACGTTCGGTGTCGGCGCCAGCTCGGTGCTCGCGCTGCTTCCGATCGTCGCGATCGACCTCGTCTCGGGCGGGCCGCTGACCTACGGCTTCATGCTCGGCTCCTTCGGCATCGGCGCGATCGGCGGCGGGGCGCTCAATGCCCGGCTTCGCGATGCGCTGAGCAGCGAGATCATCATCCGCTACGCCTTTGCCGGCTTTGCGGTGAGCATGGCGATCACCGCGGCCAGCCCCTTTGCGGTGCTCACCTGCGCCGGGCTGCTGGTATCGGGCGCCTGTTGGGTGCTGGCGCTGTCGCTGTTCAATACGATCGTCCAGCTGTCGACACCGCGCTGGGTGGTCGGGCGGGCGCTCTCGCTTTATCAGACGGTAACGTTTGGCGGGATTGCCGGCGGCAGCTGGTTCTGGGGGATCGTGGCAGACCGCTTCGGCGTCTCGAATGCGCTCTATGGGTCTGCAGCGGTAATGGTGATCGGCGTGCTGATCGGCTTCCGCTTCTCGATGCCGGCATTTGCCTCGCTCAATCTCGACCCGCTGAACCGCTTTGTCGAACCGGCGCTCGGGCTCGATATCACGCCGCGCAGCGGGCCGATCGTCATACAGGTCGATTATCAGATCAGCGACGAGGACCTGCCGGAATTCCTGAAGCTGATGGGCGAACGGCGGCGCATCCGCATTCGCGACGGCGCCCGGGCCTGGGCGCTGATGCGCGATCTGGAGAACCCCGGCATCTGGACGGAGACCTATCACACCCCGACGTGGGTCGAATATATCCGCCACAACCAGCGGCGCACGCAGGCCGATGCGGAAAATACCGACCGGCTGCGCAACCTGCATCGCGGCGCCGATCTGCCGCATGTACACCGGATGATCGAACGCCAGGCGATCCCACCCTCCGACGATGTCTTTCACAAGGCGCCGATCGATATTCATCACTAGGGAGCGGCAGGATGTTCAGGCAAGCCAGAGAAAGCGATCTCCCCGCGATCATTGCCATGCTCGCTGATGATGTGTTGGGACGCAACCGCGAGGTGGTCTCCGATCCCGTTGACGAGCGCTACAGGGCAGCCTTTGCGGCCATCGTTGCCGACGAGAACCAGTTGCTTGCTGTTGCGGTCAATGCCCACAACCATCCGGTTGGCTGCCTGCAGCTGACATTCATTCCGGGGCTTTCGCGCAGCGGCATGTGGCGCGGACAGATCGAGAGCGTACGGGTCACCGAAACGGAGCGCGGCACCGGACTTGGCACACGCTTCATCGAATGGGCCATCGGCGTTTGCCGGGATCGTGGCTGCAAGCTCGTGCAGCTGACATCGGACAAGTCGCGGGCCGATTCCATCCGTTTCTATGAAAAGCTTGGCTTCCAGGCGAGCCACGAGGGCATGAAGCTTACTCTCTGACGCCTATTTCAGTTTGCCCTTCATCGACGCTTCCGGATAGCAGGTCGGCTTTTCGCCGTTCTTGACCTGCCACTGGCCGATCGAACGGCGGGTCTTGTAGCCCGGCAAGCCGTCGGAACCGCCGACGTCATAGCCCTGACGCTCCAGCGCCTTCTGCATGGCAGCGACATCCGAGCGCAGCATTTTGCCGACATCGCCCCAGGCGCCCTGGAAACCGCCAGCCCCATAGGCAATCCGATCAGCGAGGTTGCCGATATAGAGCCCATAGAGATCGGAATTGTTATATTCCTTGATGACGTAGAAATTCGGCGTGACGAGAAATTCGGGGCCGTCGCGGCCGGCCGGAACCAGCATCATCCCGTCGGCCTTCAGCTCGGATGAGGGAAAGCCCTTGCCCGAGATCCTGGCTATTCCGAGCGATGCCCATTGCGACAGCGGCTTGGCGAGATCCGGCCCCTCCTGGGCGCAGGAGACGGCGGCAGGAATGGTGACCTCGAAGCCCCAGTCGCGGTCGCGCTGCCAGCCCTTCTTGACAAGATAGTTGGCGATGGATGCCAGCGTATCCGGCACCGAGGTCCAGATGTTGCGGTGGCCGTCGCCATCGAAATCGACGGCATATTTCAGGTAGCTTGTCGGCATGAACTGCGGCTGGCCGAGCGCGCCTGCCCAGGAGCCCTTGAAATCGGCCGGCGCCACATCGCCGCCATCGATGATGTGAAGTGCCGCAATCAGTTCGGTGCGGAACATCTCCTTGCGCGTCGACATGAAGGCCTTCGTCGCCAGCACCTGGATCGCCGAGTTCGGGATCTTCGCGGCGCCGAAGCCGGTCTCGCGGCCCCAGATCGCCAGCACGATCGATCCTGGCACGCCGTAGGTCTTCTCGATCCGCTTCAGCGTCGAAGCATATTGCGAGGCAAAGCCGCGGCCCGTCATGGCGAGCTTGCTCAGGCGCTCCTCATTGAAATAGGGCGCAGGCGAGGAAAACTCAGCCTGTGTCTGCTTGCGTTCCTTCGGCGGCGGAAAGCCTGGAGGTGCCAGATCCGGAAGATCCCAGTTCAGCTCGATGCCTGCAAAAGCGGCCTGAAATGTCTTGGCTGATATGCCGTTCTTCTCGGCTTCTGGGCGCAGTTCGGTCTGCACCCACTTTTCGAACTGCGCCTCGACAGCAGCCTTCGAAGGCGCGGCGGAGGCGGGAAGATGAAACGATGCGGCAAGCATCGCCGTCAGGATCGAAAGGCGGATGATCGTCTTCACCTCAGGCATTCCCCCTCAAATGACCGTTCGCGCCCGAAGCGCGGCCGCCAATGTGCCTTCGTCGAGATAATCGAGCTCGCCGCCGACAGGCACGCCATGCGCCAGCCGGGTGATCTTGACGTCCAATCCGGTGAGCTGATCCGTTATATAGTGTGCTGTGGTCTGCCCCTCGACGGTGGCGTTGACCGCGATGATCAGTTCGCGCACGCCGCCTTCGCCAAGCCGCTCGATCAGCCCGCGGATATTCAGATCATCCGGGCCGACGCCATCCAGCGGCGACAGCGTGCCGCCGAGAACGTGGTAGGCGGCATTCATCGCGCCGGCGCGCTCCAGTGCCCAGAGATCCGATACATCCTCGACGACGATGATGACCGACTGGTCGCGGCGATCATCGGTGCAGACGGTGCAGGGATCCGAGGTATCGACATTGCCGCAGCGCGAGCAGACCTTCACCTTGTCATAGGCATCGCCCATGGCATGGGAGAGAGGACCGAGAAGCTGGTCTTTCTTCTTGATCAGATGCAGCGCCGCGCGGCGCGCCGACCGGGGGCCGAGGCCCGGGACTTTCGCCAGAAGCTGAATGAGTTTTTCGATTTCGGGGCCAGTGACTCGCTTTGCCATGCGCCGTTCTTAGCCCATATGTCGTCAAAACGGAATCGCGGAAGGATTGCTGCCGTCATGAAAATCAGTGCGGTCTGTACCGGCAGCGCCGAACGGCTGCCGGGCAAGAAATACAAGACCGGTATCTTCAAGCAGCCGGTCAACGGCGCCCTGATGATCGATGCGCAAGGGCTGGTCGGCGACGCGATCTGCAATCGCACCTATCATGGTGGCGCGGATCAGGCTGTTTATGTCGAGGGATCGCGGACGCTCGACTGGTGGAGCGGCGAACTCGGTAAACCGGTCACACCGGGCACCTTCGGCGAAAACCTCGTCATCGAGGGGCTCGACAATCGCGATGTGGCGGTGGGCGACAGGTTCATCGCAGGCGATCTTGTTCTGGAAGTCACGTCCGCCCGCATTCCCTGCGCCACCTTCGCCGCGAAGATGGAAGACCCACGCTTCGTCAAGCGCTACACCAAGGCCGGGCGGCCAGGCATCTATTGCCGGGTTCTTGCCGGCGCGATCGTCGAGGCGGAAATGCCGGTGACCTATCAGCCGTTTTCAGGCGCCAGGGTGACCATGCCTGAAATGATGGAGACGTTCGGGAAAAAGCTCTCGCCCGAAGACCGGGAGCGGTATCTCGCAGCACCCATTCACTACAAGCTGCGGGCTCTGCTCGAGGCGCAGGCCTGAGATCAGCGCGTGGCGATCGCCATCGCGGCACCGGCCATCGTTGCGGCACTCGCACGATTGGCAATCCGCACGGCGCGAGGGCTCTTCAGGAAGCCGCGGGCTTTTGCGGCCAGGAACATCCAGCTGAAATCGACGACCGCCAGCACCACGATCAGTGTTACGACGAGCTCCGCCCAGCCGCCGAAGGAAACGGCGCGGATGTCGATGATCGACGGCAGAAGGGCGATGTAAAACATCATGATCTTCGGATTGCCGAGCGCGATCGCCAGACCCGTCAGAAACATCCGGCTTCGCGAACGGGCCTGCGGAAGCTCCTCTTCCTCGACATCAGGTCTTGCGAACCACATTTTCCAGGCGAGGTAGAGGAGATAGAGAATGCCGAGCCATTTGATGACGACGAAGGCGTGATAGAAGGTTTCGGCAATGGCCGAAAGGCCGGCGATGGCGCAGGTCAGCCAGATCGCATCACCTGCCCACATACCGAAGAGGAAGGGCAGCACATCGCGCGCGCCCTTCGAGATGACACGGGCAACGAGCGCCGCAACGCTCGGGCCGGGCGTGCCGGCGGCGATGAAGAGAGCGCCGGCAAATACCAGCAGGGCCGTCAGCGTCATCATAAAGGCTTCATCCCGGACGTGGCCTTATCAGAACGGCATCTTGAAGCCGGGCGGGATCGGCAGGCCGGCCGTCAGCGCCTTGGTCTTTTCAGCCGTGACGGCCTCGGCCTTGTCCTTGGCATCCTTGTGGGCGGCAACGATCAGGTCTTCGAGGATCTCGACGTCGTCTTCCTTGAACAGGGACGGATCGATCTTCAGGCTCTGCATTTCGCCCTTGCCGTTGAGGACAACGGTGACCAGTCCGCCACCGGACTTGCCTTCGGCCTTGAGCTCGGCGATCTCCGCCTGCATCTGCTCCATCTTGGCCTGCATTTCCTTGACTTTGCCCATCATTCCCATGAGGTCGCGCATCGTCTTTTCCTTCTCTGAAAGTCTAGAATTCTATGTCGTCGCCCGGCAGGATGTCGCCATCTTCGGATTCGGCGACGGCGGGCGGCTTGATATCGCCCTCTTCCTCCGGCTCCGGCGCCCGGACGCGGACGTCGATAATCTTGGCGCCCGGAAACCGCGCGAGGATCGCCGCCACATCCGGGTCCTGGCGGGCATCGCTGACCTGCTGTTCCTTGGCCTTGGCCTCGGCTTCGACCATGGTCGGATCACCGGGCTCGCGGCTCAGACTAACGATCCAATGGATCCCCGTCCATTCCTTGAGCTTGACGGCCAGTTCATTGAGCAGCGTTGCCGGAGCGCCGTCCGTCAGATTGACATCCAGGCGGCCGGGATCGACCCGGACAGGACGCACGAAGGTGCGGACCAGCGCCTTGATCTTGGCATCGCGCTTTTCACCGGCCAGATTGACAATATCGGCAATCGAATTCACGGCAACCAGCGGCTTCGGCGCTTCGGCGGGCTTGGTCTCGAGGCGCCCGGCCTGCATCGGCTGCGGATCGGGGTTCGGAACGGCGCGCAGCATCGCGGTCGGGCCATTCGGCTGCGGGCGCGGCGCAGTTTCCGGTGCGCGCGCCATGGCCGCCGACTGATAGGCGACGGTCGCGCCACCGCCATTGCCCGAGGAACCCGGTGCCGGGCGGCCGGAGCCGCCGCCATTGTCTGAAAATTCAGCGAGCCTGCGGGCCGCATCTTCGGGTGCCGGCAGATGCGCGGCGTGGGCAAGACGGATCAGCACCATTTCGGCCGCACCCGCCGTGCGCGACGACGCCTCGGTTTCCGGAATGCCCTTCAGCAGCATCTGCCAGATGCGCGACAGCGTGGTCACCGCCACACCCTGGGCGAATTCCGCAGCCTTGGTGCGCTCGACCTCGCTCAGAGACGGATCGTTGGCGGCATCAGGCACGTATTTCAAACGGGTGACGAGATGCGTAAAGTCGGCAAGGTCGGTCAGCACTACGACGGGATTGGCGCCTGCCTCGTACTGTGCCTGAAACTCGTTGAGTGCCAAAGCGACATCGCCCTTCACCACATGCTGGAAAAGATCGACGATACGGGCGCGGTCGGCGAGACCGAGCATGCTGCGCACGGCCTCGGCCTGGACGGCACCGCCGCCATGGGCAATGGCTTGGTCGAGCAGCGAGAGACCGTCACGCGCCGAACCTTCGGCAGCGCGGGCGATCATGGCCAGCGCATCCGGCTCGGCCTCGATGCCTTCCTTGGAAGCAATAGTCGTGAACAGGCCGACGAGATCGGAAGCGCTGATGCGGCGCAGGTCGAAGCGCTGGCAGCGCGACAGGACGGTGATCGGAACCTTGCGGATTTCTGTGGTCGCGAAGATGAACTTCACATGCTCCGGCGGCTCCTCGAGCGTCTTCAGCAGTCCGTTGAAGGCTGCCGTCGAGAGCATATGCACTTCGTCGATGATGTAGACCTTGTAGCGCGCCGAAACCGGGCGATAGCGCACCTGCTCGATGATCTCTCTGATATCGTCGATGCCGGTATGCGAGGCAGCGTCCATCTCGATCACATCGACATGGCGGCCTTCCATGATTGCCTGGCAGTGTTCGCCGGGCACACGCAGATCGATCGTCGGCTTGTCGATCTCAGCGGTCTTGTAGTTCAGGGCACGCGCCAGAATGCGCGCGGTCGTCGTCTTGCCGACGCCGCGAACGCCGGTCAGCATATATGCCTGCGCGATGCGGCCGGTCTCGAAGGCGTTGGTCAGCGTACGGACCATCGGCTCCTGGCCGACCATCAGGTCCGTGAAATCCTTGGGGCGGTATTTGCGTGCCAGCACCCGGTATCCGGTGCCCGTCGAGGCGGCATCTTGTGATTGTCGCTCGGTGTCGCTCATCGCCCTGCTTGGCGCCCGGAATCCCGGGCAAAGGATGGAGAGAAGGGTGGGAGGCTGGCACGATGACCCGTGCCGGGCTCGTTAGGGCTGCTTCCTTCCGGACCTGACCCGGTTGGCGAGTGGCTCGTCCACCACCAACCTCCCGAATGCACATATCGGCAATATCGTCATCAAAAGCAAGCCAAGCTCAAAAAAAACTGCTAATCATTGGAAAACAATGGAGGAATGCCCGTTGACGGATTTCGCGCTCGACCCCCGGCTCGAAAAAGACAGCATCAGCGTCATGCAGACTGGCCTTTGCGATCTCAGATTATCGAAGGACGCACGCTGGCCCTGGCTGATCCTGATTCCGCGGCGGACCGGGATCACCGAGATTTTCGAATTGACGCCGCTCGATCAGGTGATGCTGACATTCGAGACCGAGGTGGTGGCCAGCGCGCTCAAGAAGCTGACCGGGGCGACAAAAATCAATGTCGGGGCTCTTGGCAATATCGTCCGCCAGCTTCATGTTCATGTCATCGCCCGCTTCGAAGGCGATGCCAATTGGCCGGGTCCGATCTGGGGTTTCGGCACGGCCGAGCCTTATGAGGACGGGAAGCGGGAGCAGTTCATAGCGACATTGCGGGAAGCCCTTTCATCATGAGTTCTTCAATTTTCGATACGGACGTTCCGCATCCGGAGCCGAGCAACCTCACCGCCTTCGCCGCCAACGACCTGAACCGTGATTCCGAACACCGCGACGAGAAATCGGTCGAGACGGCGCTGGCGAAGGAAGGCACGCATATCTTTGCCTTTGCCAAGGACAAGCTGGTCCTGAAGCATGATGGCCAGGTGCTGGATCCGCTCTTTGCCCGCTACGAATTGCAGGAACTGCAGCCCCATTGGGACGAGACGATCCTGCTCGGCTATCGCAAATCCGGCGAGCCGCGGCTAGCCGTGCCGGTCGGCGTGCCGGAGGAGCAACTCGAAAGCCACTACAAGCCGGCCGACGGACGCACGCTCTATCGCGATCAGCTTGTCGACGAGGTGCTGCTCGGCGAATTTGCCCAGGCTGCAAGCCTGATCCGCTGGAACGGCGACAACAAGTTCTGCGGCCGCTGCGGCGGCAGCATGGAGCAGAAGATCGGCGGCTACAAACGCGTCTGCACTGCCTGCGAACACATGATCTTCCCGCGCACCGACCCCGTCGTCATCATGCTGACGATCGACGAGAAGCGCGATCTCTGCCTGCTTGGCCGTGGACCGCATTTCGCGCCCGGCATGTATTCCTGTCTCGCCGGCTTCGTGGAGCCCGGTGAAACCATCGAGAACGCCGTGCGCCGCGAAACGCTTGAGGAATCCGGCATCAGGACCGGGCGCGTCCGCTATCACGCCTCCCAGCCCTGGCCGATGCCGCATACGCTGATGATCGGCTGCTATGCCGAGGCGAAATCCAGCGAGATCACCCGCGACGAGGCCGAGCTCGAGGATTGCCGCTGGTTTACCCGCGAGGAAACGATCGAGATGCTGGAGCGCCCCGGCGCCAACGGCCAGGCCTCTCCGCCGAAAGGCGCCATCGCCCACCGCCTGATGCGCGACTGGGTGGAGTGGAAGCGATAGGCCATGCCGGTTTCGCGCTCGGAACGGCTGCTTGCTCTTCTGCAGGTGCTCCGCCGGCACCGCCGTCCTGTCAGCGGCATCATTCTCGCAGAGCAGACCGGCGTCAGCCTGCGCACGCTCTACCGTGACATTGCCAGCCTGCAGAGCCAGGGTGCGATGATCGAAGGGGAAGCCGGCGTCGGCTATGTGCTGAAGCCCGGCTTCATGCTGCCGCCGATGATGTTTTCCGAAGAGGAGCTCGAAGCGCTGGTGCTGGGTTCACGCTGGGTGAACCGCTCGGCGGAACCGCGGCTAGCGGGCGCTGCTGCCGATGCGCTGGCGAAGATCGCCGCCGTCCTGCCTGCCGAAATGCGCGAGACGATCGAATCGGCAACGCTGCTTGTCGGCCCCAAGCGCGCCAACGAGGACAAGGCGGATGTCGCCCTGATCCGCAAGGCGATCCGTACCGAACGCATTCTCGAACTGCACTATAGCGACGAGCAGGGACGCATCTCGCTCCGGCGCGTCTGGCCTTTCGCCCTCGGCTATTTCGAGCATATCCGGATGGTGATGGCCTGGTGCGAGCTGCGCCGCGGCTTCCGCCATTTCCGCACGGACCGGATCATCGACATGACGCAGCACGAGGAGCGCTATCCCCGCCGCCGGACCGCGCTGATGAAAGAGTGGCGCGAGGCAGAGCACGTGCCTGTCGAACGCTAAAGGCTACTGCCAGAATCTGACAGTAGGCCGCGCTATTATCGGTACCAATCCATAAGGAGGACCGATAATGACGAGCGTGAAACTCAGCACCGCAAATTACGGCGACTGCCTTGTCGAGACGTCTTCTGCACATGCGGGATATCCGCAGTCCCTGATGCTGCGTATGATGCAGAAAGCATCGCGCAACATGGCGAGGGGTGATGCCCCCCGCCTCGACCCGCGGTCGATGCCGGCAAACATGCGGCGCGACCTCGGCCTTTCCGGCTGGACCTCCCGAGAGGGCGAGGCATAGCCGGCAGCATACAGCCCAGCACACCCCGACAGCAGACATTTCATACCGCCGCTGCAACGCACCGCGGCACGCCTTTTCATTGCAGCCATCTCAACCAAGAGGATAAGACCATGACCAGCCCGAATTCCATCATTCTCTACGTCAAGGACCCGGCCGAAAGCGAACGCTTCTACAAGGACATCCTCGGCCGCGACGCGGCGTTCTCTTCGCCCAACTTCGTCGCCTTTCCGCTCGATGGCGGTTTCACGCTCGGCCTCTGGCGCCGCAGCAATGTCGAGCCGCAGCCGTCGGCGATCGGCAATCGCGGCGAAATCGCCTTCATGGTACCGGGAGACCGTGCGGTGGCCAAGCAATATGAGGACTGGCGCAAGCGCGGCCTGCCGATCGCCCAGGAGCTCGTCGATCTCGATTTCGGACCGACCTTCGTGGTGCTCGACCCGGATGGCCACCGTCTGCGGGTTTGCGAACCGGACAAGTGACAATGAAAAGGGCGCCCGAGGCGCCCTTTTTTACGACTATTTGTGCAACAGGCCGCGCATCGGATGGCCTTTATAGACCCCGAGGATGCGAACCTTCTCGGAGAAGAACCTGAGCTCCTCGAGCGCCTGGCGGACATTGCTGTCATTGGCGTGGCCTTCGATATCGGCATAGAACTGCGTGGCGATGAACTTGCCGCCGATCTGGTAGCTTTCCAGCTTCGTCATGTTGATGTTGTTGGTCGCGAAACCACCGAGCGCCTTGTAAAGGGCGGCCGGAATATTGCGGACGTTGAAGACGAAGGTCGTGACGATCTTCTCTTCTTCATTCGAACGGTTCGCCCATTTCTCGTCGCGCGACAGCACGACGAAGCGGGTGACATTGCTTTCAGTGTCCTCGACATTTTCGGCAACGATCTCAAGATCATAGAGATCGGCGGCCAGGCGCGGCGCAAGCGCGGCCATCGTCCGGTCACCGGTTTCCTGAACCATCTTTGCGGCACCGGCCGTATCGCCGGCGATGACAGGCTTCCAGCCATTGGCACGGACGATCTTGCGGCACTGGCCGAGCGCGTGGATGTGGCTGTGAACCGTGCGGATCTCGTCCTTCGAGACGCCCGGCAGCACCATCAGCTGAAAGCGGATCGGCATGAAATATTCGCCGACGATATGCAGCCTCGAATCCGGCAGTAGATGATGGATATCGGCAACGCGCCCTGCAATCGTATTCTCGATCGGGATCATGGCGAGATCGGCTTCGCCGCTTTCGAGCGCGGTGAAGGCGTCCTCGAAGGTCTGGCAGGGAAGCGGTTCCATGGTCGGGAACATGTCGCGGCAGGCCATATCGGAATTGGCGCCGAATTCGCCCTGGAATGAAATCCGGTTTGTCTTGTTGTTCATGGCTATGTCCTTCAAGCCTGTCTTGCCGCGAGAATCCGGCGGGCCTTTTCGAGATCGGCGGGGGTATCGACGCCGAGCGGTACGGTTTCGACGATTTCGGCATCGATGCGCATACCCGCTTCCAGCGCCCGCAGCTGCTCCAGCGATTCGCGCAGCTCCAGCACCGACGGGCCGAGCGTCACGAAGCGCTCCAGCGCCGGCCGGCGGTAAGCGTAAAGGCCAATATGATGATAGAGCGGACCCTTGCCATAGGGCGCAGTGGCGCGGGTGAAATAGAGGCCGCGCAGGCGCGTCTCGGAAAGCGGCGAGCCGACGACCTTGACGATATGCGGGGCGGTCTTGTCTTCCTCGTTGTCAATCTCGATCGTCAGCGTGGCGATATCGACCGCTTCGTCGTCGAGCGGGCGCAGAGAAGCGCGGATGGTTTCGGGCTCGATGGTCGGCAGATCGCCCTGCACGTTGACGATGATCTTGGCCCTGCCTTCAGGATCGATCTTGGTCATCGCCTCGTGAATGCGGTCCGAACCTGACTGGTGGTGACCGCCGGTCATGATCACCTCGAAGCCGGCCTCGGCGACGGCGTCGAAGACGCGCTGATCATCGACCGCGACGACGACGCGGCCGATGTCGGCTTCCCGAGCACGCATGGCGACCTGAACGATCATGGGCAGCCCGCAGATATCGGCCAGCGGCTTGCCCGGAAGCCGGGTCGAAGCCATGCGTGCCGGGATCAGAACGAGGACGTCATCTAAATTTGAACCAGTCATCTGTCGGGCCTTCTATTCCGGGCGGAAAAGTGTCAAAAAGTCTCACGTACAGGACCATTTAGACAGTTGCAACGAACAGCCAAAAGACATAGGTTCCGCGCGATTTCAAGATGGTACCTTTTTAGGGTCTGCCGACTGCACGGGGAGCATTGCAGATGAATTCTTACGTCAATACGGCCGTTGGTGCACTGCTCGGAACGATTTTCGTGCTGATGTCGGTGTCTATCGCGTCCGAAGGAATCTTCCATTCCGAAGCGCCGGAAAAAGAAGGCTTCACGATCGTCGCCGAGGAAACACCGGCTGCCGGTGGGGGCGAGGCCGCTGCTGCCGCCATGGTTCCGATTGGAAAGCTGCTGCCGACGGCCGACGCCAAGGCTGGCGAAACCATCTTCAAGAAGTGTCAGGCCTGTCATGACGCGACCAAGGGGGGGCCGAACAAAGTCGGTCCGAACCTCTATGGTCTCGTCGATCGCCCGATCGCTTCGCATGAAGGCTTCGCCTATTCGTCGGCTATGAAGGATTTCTCCAAGGGCGGTGCTGAAAAGTGGACCTTCGACCACCTGAACCACTTCCTGATGGCACCGAAGAAGCAGATTCCGGGTACGGCGATGGGCTTTGCCGGTCTGCCGAAGGAACAGGATCGCGCCAACGTGCTGCTTTATCTGCACACCCTGGCCGACACACCCGCTCCGCTGCCGGATCCGAACGCTCCGGATACGATCACGCAGTAAGCTGATCGCGACATCGGAAATGAGATTGAAGCCCGGCCGCAAACCGGGCTTTTTCCTTGTCGCGATTTCGCGGCTTATGGCCCGAGCAGGTAGGCCCAGAGCGACACGGAAATTGCGCCAAGCGCCGTCGTCATGGTGATGGTTGATGCAGCCAGGCTGTGGCCGACGCCGAAGCGGTTGGCGATCAGCCAGGCATTGACGCCTGTCGGCACCGCGGCGATCAGAACTAGCGCTGCCGTCCAGTCCTCGGCGAGGCCGACGATGTGGCTTGCAATCCAGACGCAGAAGGGCAAGAGAAGCAGCTTGCAGGCCGAGGTGACGCTGGCGATGCCGAGGTTCCCGGAAACCCCATATTTCTGCAGGGCCATGCCGAGCGAGATCAGCGCGACGGGTCCAGCAACACCGGCGATCTGATCGACGATATTTTCGACCGGGGCCGGCATGGTTAGCCCGAGCAGATGCATCGCCGCACCGGCCGCAAGACCGATCACCAGTGGGTTGCGAATGAGATTGAGACCGATCTGCTTCAGGAGCCTCAGAATACTGCGGTCGGCAGCACCGGAAATCTTGTGTTCGGCGCGCTCCATGAGGATCGTCCCGACGACCATCATAACAGGCAGATGCACGGCAATCAGGATCGACAGGGGCACCAGACCCTTGTCTCCCACGGTTCGCTGCACCAGCGGAAGGCCGACGAAAATGGTGTTGGCGAAAGCCGAGGAGACACCTGCGAGCACGCCGATGCGCGCATCGCGGCCGAAGAGCCGCGTTGCAGCGATGTGACCGACCGTCCAGGTGACGGCGACGCCGGAGAAATAGGCGATCCAGAGCCGGAACGGCGAAGCGCCATGAAAATCGGCCTCGGCAATCGTCCGGAACAGCAGCATCGGCACGGCGATCTTGAAAACGAAATCGCTCAGCGCATCACCGGTATCGGCGGTCATCAACCCCACTTTCACAATGAGCCAGCCGATCAGGATCATGATGAAGATGGGAAGAACGTCGAAAACGATTGCTGTCATGCGGGGAGAACTGCCTTGGCGCGGGAGCCAAAGGTCTAACAGCAAACGGCGCGCATTGACAAACCTGTTGGCGCAAACAAACGAAGCGGCAGAAACAAAAAAAGCGGGCAAGGCCCGCTTTTCCGCATCCGGACTTGCCGGACACCCGGTATGCGATGCTGCCAGTTCATCCGTGGTCAGCGCCGCTCCGGAACAGTCGAAGGGCATCATCCCTTCTCACCCGGCCGCATCCTTGGATGCTCATGCCGGTCTGCTTGAGAGCTTTTCTAGAAGTTCACAGTGACAGCCGCATGACGAATTGGCGGCATTTTTGCGAATATTATCAACTGGTCCCGGCCCCGGTCATTGCGGGAAATGCTCCACATGCGTTTCTGCCGTCCGGCCGAAATAGAGAACGCGGCGCCCCAGGAATGAGACGATGTAGCCGGCACATCCCATTGCCTTCACGTTCTTGCAGAAGGCACCATAGGAATAATCCGCGGGGTTCGCCTGCGCCCACCGAACCTGCGCGGCAATTCCGGCTTGATCAAACTCGGCCGCCACGCCACCATCCGACACACGGTTTTCAAGACTGACGCTGTTCCCATCGGCGAGGAAATACGACGTCGTATTCTGACGGTAATCGACGGTGTAACCCTCGAAGCCGGCCGCCAGAAGCGTTCTGATAATGTCAGGAAAATCCATCGCCTTGTCATAGGCGGCGTTCAAGCACGTTTGGGCAATAACAGTCCGTTGCGCGTCCATAGCGCCCTCCTCGATAGTGTTGGTGATGCCCGCATCTAATCCGTCGCGACGTTCCGAAGACTGCGTTCCGCGACGATCTTTCTCAAAAGCCGTTCCATCTCAGCGCGCTCCTCCAGGCTCAGTGCCCCGAAGAACTGGATGTCATTTGCATCCGCAAGCTTTGACAGCCGTTCGACGAGCGGTCGCGCCGCGGCCGTAAGAGACAATGTCTGCCCGCGCCGGTCGTCTGGATCGGCACCGCGCTCGACCAGCTCTTTTGCCGTCAGGCGATCGGCGAGCTTGGAGATTGCCCCCTTTGTCATCCCCATCCGCTCGGCAAGCTTCGAGGGCGCAACGGGGCTTGCTGCGTAAAGCATGCGAAGAAACACCCATTCGGCAACCGTAACACACTCGCGCTCGAGCTTTCGCGCGAACTCCTGGGATACGGCATTCGAGACGATCCGCAGCCAATAGCCGAGGTGCGAATCGAGATCGGAGATATGATTTTTGCCAGCCATCGAACCATCTTTGTTGACTAGGAAACTAATTTGAATTGGTTTCCTAGTCAACATTATTTCGCAGAAGCGCCGCCGGTTTTTGCCTGGAATAGCTGTTTTTCCTTCCCATCAGCGGAAATTCCGCTAAGACCAAATCCCGGCTATCACTTAATCCGGGACCTCCCATTTCATGACCAAATTCGATGTTCTGACTGTCGGCAACGCCATCGTCGATATCATCGCGCGTTGCGACGACCAGTTCCTCATTGACAACGCGATCACCAAGGCAGCGATGAATCTGATCGACGCCGAGCGCGCCGAGCTGCTTTACTCCCGCATGGGACCGGCGCTCGAAGCTTCCGGCGGCAGCGCCGGCAATACGGCGGCTGGTGTCGCCAGCCTTGGCGCCAAGGCCGCCTATTTCGGCAAGGTCGCCGACGACCAGCTCGGTGAAATCTTCGCGCATGATATCCGCGCCCAGGGCGTTCACTATCAGACGCAGCCGAAGGGCACCTTTCCGCCGACCGCCCGTTCGATGATCTTCGTTACCGATGACGGCGAGCGCTCGATGAACACCTATCTCGGCGCCTGCGTCGAGCTCGGCCCTGAAGACGTCGAAGCCGACGTCGTCGCCGATGCAAAGGTTACCTATTTCGAAGGCTATCTCTGGGATCCGCCGCGCGCCAAGGAAGCGATCCGCGAATGCGCCCGCATCGCGCATGAGAACAGCCGCGAAGTGTCGATGACGCTCTCCGACAGCTTCTGCGTCGGCCGCTATCGCGCCGAATTCCTCGACCTGATGCGTTCCGGCACCGTCGACATCGTCTTCGCCAACAAGCAGGAAGCGCTGTCGCTGTACGAGACCGAGGATTTCGAGGAAGCGCTGAACAAGATTGCCAAGGACTGCAAGATCGCCGCGGTGACGATGAGCGAAGACGGCGCAGTGATCCTGAAGGGCAGCGAGCGCTGGTATGTCGATGCGATCAGCATCAACGAGGTGGTCGATACGACGGGCGCCGGCGATCTCTTCGCCTCAGGCTTCCTCTACGGCTACACGCAGGGCCGCACGCTTGAGGATTGCGGCAAGCTCGGCTGCCTTGCAGCCGGTATCGTCATCCAGCAGATCGGACCACGGCCGATGAAGTCGCTTGCCGAGGCCGCCCGCGAGGCGAAGCTTATTTAAAGGCTTCGCCGGGGTACGCACCCCAGATTTCCGGCTGCGCCACCCATCCTTCGGCGCCGTCGGCATCGGCATGGCACCAGTCGCCATTGCATTCGCCGATATGGATCATCACGCCAGGCTCAAGCTTGGCGACGATGGTCGCGGACGACTGCGGCTCGCGGCGCATGTTGACGAAAACGGATTTTCCCTTGCCCTTCATCCACGGCGCAGCCAGCGCCGAGCGCTGACCTGACAGCAGCGACTGGTTGACCCAGCCCTCGGTGCCGTCGGCATCGCGGATGCGGCGCCAGTTGTCATATTCCTGGATAATCTCCACCGGCAGGCCTGCCTTCAGGTACATCCAGGAGGCAGCGTAGTCGGTTCCCGGCCCGATGCGCAGATTGACGCGCTTCGATTTCAGCGTCACAAAGCGTGGCAGCGGCAGGCCGCTTGGGCCCTTGGCCGCTTGCGCATACGCAGATTCGACAGCACCCGCCGTCAGCATCAGACCGACCGCAAAGGCGAGGCAGGACTTCAGATTGATTCCACGCATGGAGGTTTCCGTTCGCTCGAATTCGTAAGCGGGGCTCTACCCGCTCGCTGTCCGGGCTTCGACATACGCCGACCGGTGCCCGCGAGTTTTGTTTGTCTTCGCGTGCGGGTCTGGTAGAAATTGCCCGAACGTTAAAATTATCCCCCGTCTTGGTTAAAGACATCTGAACAAGGCATGGCCGGCCGCGATGACATCGAAGAAAAAACCGAAGGTCTACATCACCCGGAAGCTGCCTGACGCGGTAGAGACCCGCATGCGCGAGCTCTTCGACGCCGAACTCAACATCGACGATTCGCCGCGTTCCGCGGCCGAGCTCGCCGAGGCGGTGAAGAGCGCCGACGTTCTGGTTCCTACGGTGACCGACCGTATCGACGCCGCGCTGATCGAGCAGGCCGGACCGCAGCTGAAGCTGATTTCCAGCTTTTCGAACGGCACCGATCACATCGATGTCGAGGCCGCGGCCCGCAAGGGCATCACCGTCACCAACACCCCGAACGTGCTGACCGAAGATACCGCCGACATGACGATGGCGCTGATCCTCGCGGTGCCGCGGCGCCTCGGCGAAGGTGCGCGCGTCCTGACCGACAAGCCTGGGGAATGGGCCGGGTGGTCGCCGACCTGGATGCTCGGACGGCGCATCCACGGCAAGCGGATCGGCATTGTCGGCATGGGCCGGATCGGTACCGCCGTTGCCCGCCGCGCCAAGGCGTTCGGCCTGTCGATCCACTATCACAACCGCAAGCGCGTCAACCCCGCGACCGAGGACGAGCTGGAGGCGACATATTGGGAAAGCCTCGACCAGATGCTGGCGCGGGTCGATATCGTTTCCGTCAACTGCCCGTCGACACCGGCGACGTTCCATTTGCTGTCGGCCCGGCGGCTCGCCCTGCTGCAGCCAACGGCCTATCTGGTGAACACCGCGCGCGGCGACGTCGTTGATGAAGCGGCGCTGATCAAGTGCCTGCGCGAAGGCCGGATTGCCGGCGCCGGTCTCGACGTGTTCGAGAACGAGCCCGCGGTCAATCCGAAGCTGATCAAGCTCGCCAACGAGGGCAAGGTCGTGCTGCTGCCGCATATGAGCTCAGCGACGATCGAGGGCCGTATCGACATGGGCGACAAGGTGATCATCAACATCCGCGCCTTCATCGACGGCCACCGGCCGCCGAACCGCGTTCTACCCGGCCGTTAAGCCAGGGTCTTGCGCATCTCGACATAGGTCACCCGGTCGTATCCCGGGTGGGATTTTTCGGCGGTCCTGGCAAAGCCCCAGGCGCCGAAGATCGCATGGTTGCCGGTAAGCTCGATCCGCGTGTCGAGCCGGATCACATTCAATCCCCGCTCCTTCGCGACCGCCTCGGCAATCGCGAACAGCTGCCTGCCGATGCCTTTGCCCTGATAATCGGGCGCGATCGCCAGCTTGCCGAGATAGAGGCTGTCTTCTTCGGGGCGCAGGAACATGCATCCGGCGAGCCTGTCGCCATCCAGCGCGACGTAGCCGATTTCGGCTGCGGCCTTCGCCTGCAACGCTTCGGGCGTCAGCGAAAGGCCGGAGGACGGCGGATCGATGCGGCCGTTCATATAGGCAAAGGATGAGAGGATGAGGTCGAGCAGTTCGGCCCAGCGGCCGAAGTCTTGATCGAGCCTGATAATATCGGTCATGTCTTCCGCCGCTTGTATCGTATCGTATCGAAACGCGTCGTCAGCGCGTCGTAGAGCAGCAGCCGCCCGATCAACGGCTCGCCACTGCGGGTGATCAGCTTGATCGCTTCCATGGCCATCAGCGTGCCGATGACACCGGTCAGCGCACCGATGATGCCGGTTTCGGCACAGGCGGGGATCAACCCGTCCGGCGGAATTTCGGGAAAGAGATCCCGGTAAGCCGGATTGAGGGTGCCATCCGCGGCAGCCTCATAGGGTTTCAGAACCGTCAGCGATCCATCGAACCGGCCGACGGCACCGGTCACCAGCGGCACCCTCGCCTGCTCGGCTGCATCGGCTGCGGCGTAGCGCGTCTCGAAATTGTCGGATCCGTCGATCAGCAGATCGAAGCCCGAGAGGTGACGGCGGCCCGATTCGGAAGAGAAGCGCTCCTCGAAGCGGATGATGTTCACATGCGGATTGAGCCGGGCGATCGCAAAGGCAGCGCTCTCCGTCTTCAACTCGCCGATAGTGCCGGAATCGTGGATAACCTGCCGCTGCAGATTGGAAAGCGAAACACGGTCGTCATCAGCAATGCCAAGCGTGCCCACACCTGCAGCCGCCAGATATTGCAGAACCGGGGCGCCGAGGCCACCGGCTCCAATCACCAGTATCCGGGCGGCCTTGAGCTTCTGCTGGCCTGCCCCTCCGATCTCCGGCAGCAGGATATGACGCTGATATCGCGCGATTTCTTCGGGACTGAGCGGTTCCATGGCGGGAATGCTATCATGGCCCGAACCGAAGAGGAAAGCACCGTCCGTCATTCCCCGACATGCCCGTCGGAGACCGTCAGGAATTGCGCCCGCTCGCCGAGGGCGGAGAACATCGAGCGGTCTGTGCCGGTCATGAAGGCCTGCCCGCCGAGCGAATCGATAAGATCGAAGAGAGCCGCACGGCGCCCTTCATCGAGATGCGCGGCGATCTCGTCGAGCAGCAGCACCGGGGCGTGTCCCGTCAGATTGGCGACGAGTTTCGCATGGGCGAGGATCAGGCCGACCAGCAGCGCTTTCTGCTCGCCTGTGGAGCAGCGCTCCGCCTCCATCTGCTTCTCGCGGTGGCGGACAAGCAGATCGGCGCGGTGCGGCCCATCCAGCGTGCGCCCGGCGGCGGCATCGCGATAGCGGCTGTCGGCCAGCATCGCCGCATAATCGTCCTCGAGATCGACGGCAGGACGCGCGAATTGTCCATCCATGAAGCCCGAAAGCGCAAGTGCGGCCGAAGGGAAAGGCGAGGTCTCCCGCGTCTCTTCGATCAGCCGGGTCAGCAGACCGAGCATCTCCTGGCGGGCAAGCGCCATGGCGATGCCAAGGCTTGCCATCTGCTGTTCGATGCCGGAGAGCCAGGACGGATCGAACCTGCCTTCGTCGAGCAGCTTGTTACGGCTGCGCATGGCGCGCTCGAAATCGCTGGCGCGGCGCCCATGGGCGGGATCGAGCGAGAGCACGAGGCGGTCGAGAAAGCGGCGGCGATCGGAGGAGCCACCGGTGAACAGGCCATCCATGGATGGCGTCAGCCACAGTACGCGCAGATGATCGGTGAGCTCATCGGCCGTCTTCGCCGTCGTGCCGTTGATCCGCAACTTGCGCGCCGTATTCTCGTCCGTCGTGTCGGCCCCGGTGCCGATCTCCACGCCACCTTCCATCCCCTCGAGTTCGGCGAAGATCGAGAAGCCGGCAGAGGCGCCGACACGGGTGATATCGGAATAGGCGGCACGGCGGAGACCCCGCCCCGGCGACAGGAACGAAACCGCCTCCATCAGATTGGTTTTTCCCGCGCCATTGTCGCCTGTCAGCACGACATGGCGGCCGTCCATATCAAGCGACACTGCCGCATAATTGCGGAAGTCCGTCAGCTTGAGGCGGGAGAGAAAGACCTTGTGAGGCATCGTTTGTCCGGATTCGTGTTCCGGGCAGAGCTAAGCCGAACCGGCAGGCATGGCAAGGCTAAGGCACAAACGAATGGTGCAGGCCGCGATCTGCCCCATATGCTCTGCTTGCAGCACAATCCCGGGAATGACGAAGCCCGGCCTTCCAGCCGGGCTCGTTGTCACCAATCGTATGCCCGGGCGCTCAGTGGCCTCCGGACTTGCCGCCGCCAGATCTGTGGCTGTCATCGCGGCCTTTCTGGTGGCCGCCATCTCCGTGGCTTCCGGAATGATCATTGCCGGATCTGTCATCGCCACGGTGGTTATCGCCGGGTCTGCTGCCACCGGAACGGTTGTCTCCAGGCTTGTCACCGGAGTGGCCATTTCCGGGCTTGCCACCACCATGGTTGCCGCCGCCGGAATGGCCACCACCGTGCCTGTCGCCACCAGACTTATTGCCGCCAGGCTGTCCACCACTGGAGTGGTCGCCACCAGGCCTGCCGCCGCCGGAATTGTGGTCGCCGGGTTTACCACCGTCAGATTTGTGGCCGCCAGACTTACCGCCGTCCTTTCTGTCACCATGGCCGCCCCAGGACTTGCCCGGATCACGGCCATGCTTTCCATCACCGGAATGGCCGCTGTCCTTGTTCCCGTTACCACCATGCCCACCATGATGGTGATCGCCTTTGCCGGATCCCTGACCACCGCCGCCAGAACCATGACCGCCGTTACCTGGACCATGACCACCGTTGCCGGGGCCGTGACCACCGTCACCAGGACCATGGCCACCGTCGCCGGGTCCAGTTCCGCCGTTGCCGGGTCCAGTTCCGCCACTACCCGGGTCACCACCACTACCCGGACTGCCACCGGAACCGGCGCTCGATGCCGATACCTGCGGAGCGCCGCCGGTTCCTCCGGCATCATCGTTAGAGCCTTGGTAGTTATCCGCTGGAATCGCGGCCGTCGGGCGGCAGAGGCGGGCTTCAAGGGTTCCCGGCTTAACGAGACGACAGTCGATGCGAAGAGGAAGAGGCGCGGAATGCGAGACTGCTGGAGGCCATGAGATAGGCGATGGCCACGCCGTATTTCGCTGCTGTTCTTAACATGGGGCAACTCCCTAGTTAACAAAATGCTAACGAAATAGATTTTATATTAGCTATGCATTGCTCCCAGCTATGAACGTTGCCATCGCCATTACATCTTAATCCATAGCCAACTTCCTATTCATAAGGTCTAGCTTAAAGGGACTAGCACTTTTGAAGGATTGGATAAGAGACACTACGCCCCTTCATCGGCGGCCCGCTGGATTGATTTTTCTATCGTAAATCAGTGCCTTGCCGGAATACTCCACGTAGACGAGCATGGTCTGCCGCCGTGGTTCGCGGGGTCGCGGTAGTCACGTCTGCGCCGACGATGACGCAGCGCGATAGCCTAAAGTGCATCGATCACATCAAAGCACGCATTTGCCTGATGTAGCCGGGTGGAATTTCGGAGGTTTGCGCTTTGGCTTTAAGCTCACGAGACGTCAAAGACCGCGGGAAGAGCCTGATAGACAACCTAGATCTTGGGGAAATTTGGTGGAGCTAAGCGGGATCGAACCGCTGACCTCTTGCATGCCATGCAAGCGCTCTCCCAGCTGAGCTATAGCCCCATCAGGGTGGTCCGGTATTTCTTCCGGTCCTGGGATCCTCCGAAGCGGGCTAACCCGGCGGAGTGGCGGCTTATTACTTGCGGTTTTCGCAGATGGCAAGCCTAAAAAAACGGCCCGGAGATTTTTTGTCGTCCGGGCCGTGATTTATATCGGATCAGACTTCGTCTTCGTCGCCGGTAACGCCGATGATGTCGCTCATGTCGTCATCTTCATCGTCTTCGTCGGCTTCGAGGAAGGTATCGTCGTCGTCATCGCCTTCGATCTCGACGTCGTCATCGCCCATGTCAGGAATGTCGTCGCCGCTTGCGCCTTCATCGGCGTCCTCGAGCGACACGAGTTCGACTTCCGTGCTCTCGGTATCGACTTCCTGCACGTCGTCGTCTTCGCTTGCCGCCTCAGCGGCTGCTGCAGCCGAGGTTTCCTGGAAGAAGGAGAGTGGATAGGATTTGCCGGTATACGGAGAAACGATCGGATCCCGGTTCAGATCGTAGAACTTCTTGCCGGTTTCCGGATCGGTACGCTTGGTTCCAAGTTCCGTTTTCGCCACTATAAGCCTCGTGAGAATGGCCGAATACATTCGGCTGTGCCGTGTAAACCGGCGTTCTTTTCGGAATTTATAAGCCGGTCCCCATAATCGTTGCGGCCAATGATGTCAAAGCGAAACTTCGTATCGCAAGATGACCGGCAAATAACATTGTGTTAGGAAGCGCCGAAGACACAGAAACCGGCGAGAAACCAATGTATCAGCCGCCTCACTTTCGGGAAGACGATCTGGCGACCCAGCACCAGCTGATCCGCGCCCATCCACTCGGACTGCTGATCACCGCCGGAGCGAGCGGATTGGTCGCCAATCCGGTGCCGTTCCATCTCGATGCCGCGGCGTCGGAAAAAGGGACGTTGCGGCTGCATCTGGCAAAAGCCAACGGCCAGTGGCGCGACATCCAGGATGGAGCACCCATTCTTGCCGTCTTCCAGGGCGCCAACTCCTATGTGACGCCATCCTGGTACAAGACCAAGCAGGAGACCGGCAAGGTCGTGCCGACCTGGAACTATGCGATCGTTCAGGCGCGCGGCAGCGCCCGGGTGATCGACGATGCGGACTGGCTGCGGTCGCAGATCAACGCGCTCACCGGCCAGCATGAGGGCAGCCGCGAGAAGCCATGGGCGGTGGACGATGCGCCCGACGATTTCATCCGGGCGCAGATGAAGGGCATCATCGGCATCGAAATCGAGATATCGGCGCTTGAAGGCAAATGGAAGGTCAGTCAGAACCGCCCCGTTGCCGACCGCGAAGGCGTTGCTGCAGGATTGGGCGCGGCAAGCGGCCAGGAAGACATGATCGAGCTCGTCAAACGCTATGGCGGGCTGGAAGGAAACCATTGAAAACGACATTCACGATTGCCATCGACGGCCCGGCAGCGGCCGGAAAGGGTACGCTTTCGCGCCGGATCGCCGATGAATACGGCTTCCACCACCTCGATACGGGGCTGACCTACCGGGCGACCGCCAAGGCGCTCATCGATGCCGCCCTGCCGCTCGATGACGAGGCGGTGGCCGAAAAGATCGCCCGCGAGGTTGAACTCGCCGGGCTCGATCGCGATATTCTTTCGAAACACGAGATCGGCGAAGCCGCCTCGAAGATTGCCGTGATGCCTGCGGTGCGCCGCGCGCTTGTCGAAGCGCAGCAGCGCTTTGCCGGAATGGCGCCGGGAACGGTGCTCGACGGCCGCGACATCGGTACCGTCGTCTGCCCGGATGCCCCGGTGAAGCTTTATGTGACGGCTTCGCCCGAGGTGCGCGCGAGGCGACGCTACGACGAAATCACGGCCAAGGGGACGGCTGCCGATTTCGAGGCGATTTTCGAGGATGTGAAGCGGCGCGACGAACGCGACATGGGACGGGCCGACAGCCCTTTGAAACCAGCCGATGACGCGCACTTGCTTGATACGTCGGAAATGAGTATAGAGGCCGCGTTTCAAGCCGCAAAGTCGATCATCGATGCGGCCTTGAGCCGAAATAACTGAAATTCGAGCGGTCCGTTGGCGCCTTGCGCGGCGGGACGCTTTTTAAAAGCCTGAAATTCCGTCCAAGCGCCGGATTGCTTCCATTAAGGAGGCGGACTGGGTTCAGGCCTGTTCAACACGAACCAACCGGCGCATACGTGGGCCTTGCAGCTATCGAAGGCCACGCAGGAGATTTTATGTCAGTAGCTACTCCCTCTCGCGAAGATTTCGCGGCCCTTCTCGAAGAGTCCTTTGCCAAGAACGACCTGGCCGAAGGCTATGTCACCAAGGGCATCGTCACCGGCATCGAAAAGGATGTCGCTGTTGTTGACGTCGGCCTGAAGGTCGAAGGCCGCATCGCGCTCAAGGAATTCGGCGCACGCGCCAAGGACGGTTCGCTGAAGGTCGGCGACGAAGTCGAAGTTTACGTCGAGCGCATCGAAAACGCCCTTGGCGAAGCTGTTCTGTCGCGCGAGAAGGCTCGCCGCGAAGAAAGCTGGATCAAGCTCGAAGCCAAGTTCGAAGCTGGCGAGCGCGTCGAAGGCGTGATCTTCAACCAGGTCAAGGGCGGCTTCACGGTCGATCTCGACGGTGCGATCGCCTTTTTGCCGCGTTCTCAGGTCGACATCCGCCCGATCCGCGACGTTTCCCCGCTGATGCACAACCCGCAGCCCTTCGAAATCCTCAAGATGGACAAGCGCCGCGGCAACATCGTGGTTTCGCGCCGTACGGTTCTGGAAGAATCCCGTGCCGAGCAGCGTTCTGAAATCGTTCAGAACCTCGAAGAAGGCCAGGTTGTTGACGGCGTCGTCAAGAACATCACCGATTACGGTGCGTTCGTTGACCTCGGCGGCATCGACGGCCTGCTGCACGTTACCGACATGGCATGGCGCCGCGTCAACCATCCGTCGGAAATCCTGAACATCGGCCAACAGGTCAAGGTTCAGATCATCCGCATCAACCAGGAAACCCACCGCATCTCGCTCGGCATGAAGCAGCTCGAGTCGGATCCGTGGGATGGCATCCAGGCGAAGTATCCGGAAGGCAAGAAGATCTCCGGTACCGTCACGAACATCACCGACTACGGTGCGTTCGTCGAACTGGAGCCGGGCATCGAAGGCCTGATCCACATCTCGGAAATGTCCTGGACCAAGAAGAACGTACACCCCGGCAAGATCCTGTCCACGAGCCAGGAAGTCGAAGTCGTCGTTCTCGAAGTCGATCCGTCCAAGCGCCGTATCTCGCTCGGCCTCAAGCAGACGCTGGAAAATCCGTGGGCAGCATTCGCCCGCAACAACCCGGCTGGCACTGAAGTCGAAGGCGAAGTCAAGAACAAGACCGAATTCGGCCTGTTCATCGGCCTCGACGGCGACGTTGACGGCATGGTGCACCTTTCTGACCTCGACTGGAACCGTCCGGGCGAGCAGGTCATCGAAGAGTTCAACAAGGGCGACGTCGTCAAGGCTGTCGTTCTCGATGTTGACGTCGAAAAGGAACGCATCTCGCTCGGCATCAAGCAGCTCGGCAAGGATGCAGTCGGCGACGCCGCTGCCTCTGGCGACCTGCGCAAGAATGCAGTCGTTTCCTGCGAAATCACCGCAGTCAACGATGGCGGCATCGAAGTGAAGCTCGTCGAACACGAAGACATCACCTCGTTCATCCGCCGTGCAGATCTCGCACGCGACCGCGACGACCAGCGTCCGGAACGCTTCTCGGTTGGCCAGGTTGTTGACGCCCGCGTCACCAACTTCTCCAAGAAGGACCGCAAGATCATGCTGTCCATCAAGGCTCTGGAAATCGCAGAAGAGAAGGAAGCCGTCGCTCAGTTCGGTTCGTCCGACTCCGGCGCTTCGCTCGGCGACATCCTTGGCGCGGCTCTGAAGAACCGCGGCGAGTAATCGCTACAAGCATTGAAACAAAGAACCCGCCGGATCGCTCCGGCGGGTTTTTCTTTGCGCTGAATTTTTGAAGAAGCGCTATTCCCAGCCGACCATGCGCTGGTAGAGCGCGAAAACCGGATCGGCGACCGGCGGCTCTTCGTGACGCGCTTCGATCTCGGGAAGATCGGCGGGCACCCTGCCCTGCGGACGCTGCTCCTGCTGAGAGGCCGATTGCTGCTCCTCGCCAGACTGCGCATCCTGCTCTTCTTCGCCCGTACCGCCCTCATAGTCGCTGCGATGCATCTGGCCGTCGCGGCGTTCGGCGCCATCCTTGGCGAATTGATAGGGCTGAGCGATATAGCCGACGCCGTCGGGTGAGCGCAGCAGACCGGCTTTCTGAACCATCTCGGCAAGATCGGCCGGAAGGATCTGCGGCTGTGCGGCGATCTCCTTCTGCTGGCGAGCGAGCTGGGCCGGATCGGCTGCAGGCGCTGCGCGTGCCGCTTCCGCCGGCGCGGCTTTGGCGCTCGCCATCTGGTCCGGACCATCCATCGCTTCGCGCATGTCATCACTCGCCGGCTGATCGAGCGCTGATTCGATATCCTCAGGTGCGTCCGCCAGGGCCTCGAGAAGCGTTGCGGTCTCCTGTTCGTTGATGATGGCGACCAGCAGTTCGGATGCTTCCTCGGTGATCGACGCGAGAACAGCAGGCCAGATCTTCGGAATATCGGGTTCGGCGCGCTCCCTGGCGAGCGGCGCGTGTGGCGCTTCGGCTTCCTCAAGCACCTGCGGCGCATCAGGCGCCATCGCTTCCGTTTCCGGTTGCTCCGGGTCTTCCGATGCGGCAGCCTGCGCCAATTCGTTGGCGGCCAGCGGCTCTTCGGCAATCTCTTCGATCACGTCAACCGGTAGATCGGACAAACCGGCAAGTGGAGAAGGCGGGGTCGCAGATGCTGCCGGTCTGGCTTGCGCCTGCGGCTGCGCTTCATGCGCTGCATCGGTCCCTGATTTCGGAGCCGGCAGAACGCTGTCTTCGTGCAGTGTTATGTCAGGTCGGGACTCTGCCCGAAGCGGTGAAGCATCGTTCTGGCGATACGAACGAACGACCGCGCGGGCAACCAAATCGCGATCCTTGTAGCGGACGGTCTCCAGATAGGCGACGACCCGGGCGGCTTCCGGCCCTGCAGGGTTCTTCAGTGCTTCGGCGATCAGGCGCAGCGGCAGCGTGTGGCCATCGGCGGCGAGCTGCGTTTCGATCTCGTTGATGCGGGTTGCAGGCAGCTTCTGGATGACATCGGCAAGGCGGGACGCGAAGGTAAGATTGGTTTCGCCATCCTGACGCGGCAGCGGCAGGGCCTCGGATGCTGCATTGATAGCATCGAGCAGCGCGTCGAACATGCGTTCGCGGGCTGCCGCCAAGAGGAGGTTAAGCTTTCCGGCAATTGCCGAATTCAGATCGGAGCCTTCGACCGCCTGAACGGGCGCCGGGGCAACGATCGACCGGGCAAGTCCGCTGGCGACAATCGCCGCAGCCTGTCCGTTGGAAGAAAGACTCGTATTTGACGCTGCACGAACCGGAGTCAACATGGCATGCTCCTACTTTCGCAAGTGACAATCGAAGCAGATCACACGAGGGCCGCGCTCATCGGACCCCTCGCATTCTTCCGCAGATCCTCCCGTCCGCATGGCGCGTCATCGCACCGACGAATGCTTAAAAATTGATGATGATTCTACCGAATGGCCGTTAATGAAAAACTAACGGCCGGACAGGATGCCAATCCTGCCCGGCCGTCTCATGGCTCTCAAATATCGCGTTGCTCAACTATGAGCGAAAATATCGGTCTCTTCCCAGCCGAGAAGATCAAGCTTGGCGCGGGTGGGCAGGAACGCGAAGCAGGCGGTGGCGTGGTCGAATCGGCCATCGCGCAGCAGGCGTTCGGTCAGCTTGTCGCGCAGCGCATGGAGATGGAGCACGTCGGAGGCGGCATATTCAAGCTGTGCCTGCGACAGCGTTGCCGCTGCCCAATCCGAAGATTGCTGTGCCTTGGAAATATCGACCTCCAGCATCTCTTTCAGATTGTCCTTCAGGCCATGACGATCCGTATAGGTGCGCGACAGGCGCGAGGCGATCTTGGTGCAGAAGACAGGTGTCGTGGTCACGCCGAAGGTGTGGAACAACACGGCGATATCGAAGCGGCCGTAGTGGAAGATCTTCTGGCGCGCCGGATCGGCCAGCATCATCGTCAGGTTCGGCGCTTCCTTCTGGCCGGAGGCGATACGGATGACGTCGGCCGTGCCGTCGCCCGGCGACAACTGGACGACACAAAGACGGTCGCGGCGCGGAACGAGACCCAGCGTCTCGGTATCGATCGCGATTGCGCCCTTGTAGCGCGCGGCATCCGCCGCGGAGATATCGCCTTCATGATAACGGATGGTGGCGGCCATGGCTCTTCTTTTACCTCGCGTGTTTCTTCCGGCGCTATAGCGCAAAGGCGCTGGCGGCGATACGGCTTTCGACCTCAGAAGGTTGGCGGCGTATTGATCCAGAGCAACACCGTCTCGCCATCATGGCGATTGCGCCAGGAATGATAGCGGCGGCTTTCGAAATAAAGCGAGTCACCGGGCCCCAGATCAAAGAACTGGTCGGAATCGAGAACCAGCTCCAGGCGGCCCGCCAGGACATGCATGAATTCCTCGCCCTCGTGCCGGTAGGCGCCTTCGCTGGTAGCGCCGGGCGCCAGCACGAAACGGTGGCAATCCATCATCCGCCGCCCTTCGGCCAGCAGCTGCACGGTCACGCCCGGTGTGGTTTCCGGCCAGGTGCGCCATTCGCCGGAGCGGACGACCGCCGTGGCATCATCGGCTTCTTCGCCCGAGAGGCGCGAAACGGTGGTGCCGTAATATTCCGCGAGATCATGCAGGGTCTTGAAGCTGACGCCCTGCGACGTGCGCTCCAGCGTCGATAGCGTCGATGACGTGATGCCCATCTCGCCAGCGACCTGATCCAGCGTCTTGCCCGCGGCATGGCGAAGGCTGCGGAGCCGGCGGCCGATATCGGACGCGCCGCCTGTCTCGCCATTGTCGCCGGAGGGCTCTTCGCTTTCCAGCGCCTCGCGGATCGCGGCCGGGTTGAGGCCACGCTCGACACGATACCAGGAGATCTTCTTCAACCGCGCGACGTCATCGGCGCTGTATTGCCGGTGGCCGGTCTCCGAACGATCAGGCACAAGCAGGCCCTGGCTTTCCCAAAGCCGTACGGTGGAGGCGGAAATTCCCGCCAGCCGCGCTGCCTCGGCGACCTTGTAGCGCACCGGCCCGTTATTGTTCATTCGCCAATAAATCCCTGATTCCGTGGTGCTTTATGCATCCTGCCGCGACAGAATCTCTGGTCGTGAGCATCCATCAAAAGGCGTGATGTTTGAAGCAAAAAATGCCGCTTGATTTCTTGCAGGAAAAATGTAGGACTTTTCTACATATCTTGCAGAACTTATGCAAGATAATTCCCAATCCCTTTGAGCGCAGGAGCGCATAGATGAACGCGACCACCCTTACGGACCGGAAGAATGCCGCAATTTCCCGCGGCGTCGGCATGACGACACAGATCTACGCCGACCGCGCAGAGAATGCCGAAATCTGGGACAAGGAGGGCCGCCGCTATATCGATTTCGCTGCTGGCATCGCCGTTCTGAACACCGGCCACCGCCATCCGCGCGTCATCGCTGCCGTCAAAGACCAGCTCGACCATTTCACCCACACCTGCCACCAGGTCGTGCCCTACGAAACCTATGTGCATCTTGCCGAACGCCTGAACGAGCTGGCGCCCGGCAACTTCGCCAAGAAGACGATCTTCGTCACCACGGGTGCGGAAGCCGTAGAGAACGCCGTGAAGATCGCCCGAGCCGCGACCGGCCGTTCCGCCGTCATCGCCTTCGGCGGCGGCTTCCATGGCCGTACCTTCATGGGCATGGCCCTGACCGGCAAGGTCGTGCCCTACAAGGTCGGCTTCGGCGCAATGCCTGGCGATGTCTTCCACGTGCCCTTCCCGGTCGAGCTGCATGGCGTCAGCGCCGAGCAGTCGCTCGCAGCCTTGAAAAAGTTGTTTGCTGCCGATGTCGATCCGCAGCGTGTGGCTGCGATCATCATCGAGCCCGTGCAGGGCGAAGGCGGTTTCTATGCGGCACCTGCTGCCTTCCTGAAGGCGCTGCGCGAACTTTGCGACGAGCACGGCATCTTGCTCATTGCCGACGAAGTGCAGACTGGGTTTGCCCGTACCGGCAAGATGTTTGCGATGGATCACCATGAGGTTGCTCCTGATCTGATGACCATGGCGAAGAGCCTCGCCGGCGGTTTCCCTCTCGCTGCCGTCACCGGCCGTGCCGAGATCATGGATGCGCCCGGCCCCGGCGGCCTCGGCGGCACCTATGGCGGCAATCCGCTCGGCATCGCCGCCGCTCATGCCGTGCTCGACGTCATCAAGGACGAAGACCTCTGCAACCGCGCCAACCAGCTCGGCGGCCGCCTGAAGCAGCGTCTGGAATCGCTGCGCGACAAGGCGCCGGAGATTGTCGATATCCGCGGCCCGGGCTTCATGAACGCTGTCGAATTCAACGACAAGACCACCAAGCTGCCGAGCGCCGAATTCGCCAACAAGGTGCGCCTGATCGCGCTGGAGAAGGGTCTCATCCTTTTGACCTGCGGTGTGCACGGAAACGTCATCCGCTTCCTTGCCCCGATCACCATTCAGGACAATATCTTCGGCGAAGCGCTCGATATCCTCGAAGCCTCCATTCTTGAAGCAAGCGCGGGCAAGTAACCGCCTTCGGAGTAAATGACATGGCATTCACGACCGCACTGACCAAACACGTCCCTTTCTCCTCTCCGTTCCTGCGCGACACCGGCTACATCAACGGCGAATGGACGAAGGGCGGCGCAACGAAAACCTTCGACGTCCTGAACCCGGCCACCGGCGAAGTTCTGGCCTCGCTGTCTGATATGGGCGCTGCCGACACCCGCAAGGCGATTGATGCGGCCTATGCAGCCCAGCCAGCCTGGGCGGCAAAACCCGCCAAGGACCGCAGCGCCATCCTGCGCAAGTGGTTCGACCTGATGGTCGCCAATGCCGACGAGCTGGCGGCGATCCTGACAGCCGAAATGGGCAAGCCATTTGCCGAAGCGCGCGGCGAGATCCTCTACGCTGCCGCTTACATCGAATGGTATGCGGAAGAAGCCAAGCGCATCTACGGCGAAACCATTCCGGCACCGTCGAACGACAAGCGGATGATCGTCATCAAGCAGCCGGTCGGCGTCGTCGGCACGATCACGCCCTGGAACTTCCCGGCAGCGATGATCACCCGCAAGATCGCGGCGGCGCTTGCCGTTGGCTGCACCGTCGTTTCGAAGCCCGCGGAACAGACCCCGCTTTCGGCCATCGCGCTTGCGGTTCTCGCCGAACAGGCCGGTGTTCCCGCCGGTGTCTTCAACGTCATCGTCGGCGAAGACGGCCCCGCGATCGGCAAGGAGCTTTGCGGCAACGACAAGGTGCGCAAGATCAGCTTCACCGGCTCGACCGAAGTAGGCCGCATCCTGATGCGCCAGTGCTCCGACCAGATCAAGAAGGTCAGCCTCGAGCTCGGCGGCAACGCACCCTTCATCGTCTTTGATGATGCGGATCTCGATGCCGCCGTCGAAGGCGCGATCGCTTCGAAGTACCGCAATGCCGGGCAGACCTGCGTCTGCGCCAACCGTCTCTACGTACAGTCAGGCGTCTATGATGCCTTCGCGGCCAAGCTGGCTGCCAAGGTTGAAGCCATGTCGGTTGGCGACGGCTTCACCTCGGGCGTCACCATCGGCCCGCTGATCGACGAGCAGGGTCTTGCCAAGGTCGAGGACCATGTCAGCGACGCGGTCTCCAAGGGTGCCAAGGTGCTGACCGGCGGCAAGCGTATCGAAGGTGCCGGTACCTTCTTCACGCCTACCGTACTCACGGGCGTTGCCAAGGGCATGAAGGTCGCCAGGGAAGAAACCTTCGGCCCGGTCGCGCCGCTCTTCCGCTTCGACACCGTTGAAGAAGTCATCCTGCAGGCCAATGACACCGAGTTCGGCCTCGCCGCCTATTTCTTCGCGGGCGATCTGAAGAAGGTCTGGAAGGTTGCGGAAGCGCTCGAATACGGCATGGTTGGGATCAATACCGGCCTGATGTCGACGGAAACCGCGCCCTTCGGCGGTATCAAGCAATCCGGCAACGGCCGCGAAGGCTCGCGCCATGGCGCCGACGATTACCTCGAGATGAAATATCTCTGCATCGGCAATCTCTAAAATCGCAAGGGCGCCTTCGGGCGCCCTTTTCATTTCGGCATTCAATAATGCGGCGGCCTTGTCACCGCCGGCGCTTCCAGCGATTGCTCTTCGAGCGACAGGAAGCGTTCCGTCAAGCGGTCCAATTTCGCTCGGGTCTGTTCGACCACTTTCCATTGCTCGGCAAGCTGATCCGAAAGCTCTTCGATGGTCTTTGCCTGATGGGCCAAGGCTTCTTCAAGCTGGGTAATGCGGCTGATGTCTTCGGCCATGGTTGTTCTCCACCGGTTTGCTGCTCTTCCAAAACCTATAGCGGCGGCTGCGTCAATGGGGCGCCCAGCATCGATTCCTAAAGTGAACTCATTGGTTACTAATGGGCCTTGCCGTGTCTTTGATCGTGGAGTAGGCCCTAACCCATCAGGGAGGAAATCTTATGGATTCACGAAACGGCTTTCTTCACCAGGACCGGCTTTTTCCGGCCGATCCGGCAACCCGCAGCATCGCGCGCGACCTCTACGAGACCGTTGCCGCTTTGCCGATCGTCAGCCCGCACGGGCATACCGAGCCCTCGTGGTTCGCTGACGACAAGCCCTTTGAAGATGCCGCATCGCTGCTCGTCATCCCCGACCATTACCTGTTCCGCATGCTGCACAGCACCGGCACCAAACTCGACGAGCTCGGCGTTCCCCGACTTGATGGCAAGCCTGTCGCCAAGGGCCGTGACATCTGGCGCGCTTTCGCTGCCAAATATCATCTCTTCCGCGGCACGCCGTCCAGCCTGTGGGTCGATCATGCGATGTCTGCCGTGCTCGGCTGTACCGAACCGCTGACGCCTGAGAATGCCGACACGCTCTACGACCATATCAACGAGCAGCTCGCCAAGCCCGAGTTCCGCCCGCGTGCGCTGCATCAGCGCTTCGGCATCGAAACGATCGCCACGACGGAAGGCGCGCTGGATCCGCTGGTGCATCATCAGAAGATGCAGAAGGATGGCTGGATCGGTAAGGTTCGTACGACATACCGCCCTGATAGCGTTACAGATCCTGATGCCGTCGGCTTCCGCGACAATCTCATCAAGTTCGGTGAGATCACCGGCTCTGACGTCACCAAATGGGACGGCATGATCGACGCGCATCGCAAGCGCCGCGCCTATTTCCGCCAGTTCGGCGCCACAGCGACCGACCACGGCGTGCCGACCGCATTCACCGCCGACCTCTCGGCCACCGAGCGGCAGGCGCTTCTCGACAAGGCACTTAAGGGTTCGCTTTCGGCTGCCGATGCCGAGCTGTTCCGTGGTCAGATGATGACCGAGATGGCCGGGCTTTCGGCCGAAGACGGCATGGTCATGCAGATCCACGCGGGCTCGCGCCGCAACACCGACAGCGGTCTCTTTGCGACCCGCGGTCCGAACATGGGCGCCGATATCCCGACCCGGACTGACTGGATCGGCGGGCTGAATGCGCTGCTCTCAAAGTACGGCCATTCGCAGGGCCTTCGCATCCTGCTCTTCACGCTCGACGAGACGACCTATTCGCGCGAGCTGGCGCCGATGGCCGGCCATTGGGAATGCCTGATGATCGGCCCACCCTGGTGGTTCCACGACAGCCCGAATGGCATCCGCCGCTATCTCGACCAGGTCGTCGAGACGGCGGGTTTTGCCAATCTGGCCGGCTTCAACGACGATACCCGCGCCTTGCTCTCGATCCCCGCCCGCCACGACGTCTGGCGCCGCGAGGTTTGCGGCTTCCTGGCGCAGCTTGCCGCCGAACACCGGATCTCCAGGAAAGATGCGGCAATCGTCGCGCGCGAACTCTCCTATGACAACGCGAAGAAGGCCTACAAGCTGTGAGCAATCGACTGAAGGACCTGAACGGTCTGGCGCCGACCGCAAAGCTTCCCGCCTATGACCGCAGCACGCTGAAGGCGGGCATCCTGCATCTTGGCCCCGGCGCCTTCTTCCGCGCCCATTTCGCGCCGTTTACGGACGCAGCGCTAGCCGCTGAGGGCGGCGACTGGGGCATCGAGGTGGCGAGCCTGCGCACGCCCGATGTTGCCGACAATCTCAACGCGCAGAACGGCCTCTACACGGTGCTGATCCGCGACACGTCGGGCACGACGGCCGAAGTGATCGGTCCGATCCTGAAGGCGCATGTGGCGCCGCGCGACCCGGCCTTGCTCCTTTCGCGGCTCGAAGACCCGGCGATCCGCATTGTCAGCCTGACGGTGACGGAAAAGGCCTATGGCCTTGACGTGCGCACCGGCGGACTTGATCTGACCCATCCAGATGTTGCCGCCGATCTTGCCAACCGCCACGCACCGCGCGGCGTCGTCGGCTATCTCGTCGAAGGTCTTGCCCGCCGCCGCGCCAAGGGTATCGCCCCTTTCACGCCGCTCAGCTGCGATAATCTTCCGAGCAACGGCGCGGTGCTGAAGCGCCTCGTCCTCGATTTCGCCGGCCGTGTCGATCCGGAGCTTCGCACCTGGATCGAAACCAATGTGCCCTTCCCCTCGACCATGGTCGACCGCATAACGCCCGCCAGCACCGACGCCACCTATGCGGATGCCGAGCGGCTGACAGGACGGCAGGATCTGGCCGCGATCGAGACCGAGCCATTCACCCAATGGGTGATCGAGGACCATTTCGCCAGCGGCCGCCCCGCATGGGACAAGGTCGGCGTGCTGATGGTCGATGAGGTCTCGGCCTATGAAAAGATGAAGCTGCGCATGCTCAACGGTGCGCATTCGCTGCTCGCCTATCTCGGCTACATAGGCGGCTATGAATATATCCGCGACGTCATGGACGACGAAGGATTGGCGGCTCTTGCCCGGCGTCAGATGAATGCCGCTGCCGAGACGCTCGATCCGGTTCCGGGCATCGATCTCGACCACTATGCCGACGAACTGATAGCCCGCTTTGCAAACAAGGCGATCGCCCACCGCACCTACCAGATCGCCATGGACGGCACGCAGAAGCTGCCGCAGCGCCTGCTGGAGCCGGTAACCGAAGCACTGGCCCACGGCAGCAAGGCCGAGACCTACGCCATCGCCGTCGCAGCCTGGATGCGCTATGCCATCGGCGTCGACCGCAACGGCAAGGCCTACGAGCTGCGTGATCCGCGAGCGGAAGAGATTGCGACGCTGCTCGCCGACGTGCCGCGCAACGGCAGCGCCGTTTCGGCGGCTCTGTTCAAGTTGCCGGGGCTGTTCCCGAAGGCGTTGACGGACAATGTCATCTGGACCGAAGACGTGGCGAACAAGCTGGATATCCTGATCCAGGATAACAGGTTGCCGTTGTTCTGAGGTGATCTCGGAAAAGAGGGCACCAACCTCTCCCTCCTCACCCCTGTGCTTGTTACAGGGATCCAGCCGGCCCAAGGCCTTGGGCCGGAAAGACTCTTCGTCTAACTGACAGATTCATTCACCGCGCGGACGCGCAGTGGCTAGATTCCTGTGACGAGCACAGGAATGAGGGAAGCATTCGCGGCACCCGTGGTCTCCCAAGGGAACAGCCTACCCCTTCACCCGCGTCATCTCGGGATCATACAACGGCTTCAGCGACACCGAGCACGGCACCCGCTCGCGCGCAACATCGAGCTCGTACTTGCCTGACAGCACAAAATCCTCCGTCACACCGTCAACGTTGCGGACGTAGCCGTAGCCAATCGCCTTTCCGAGCGTGTAGCCGAACCCGCCGCTCGAGAGCCAGCCGACGCGCTTTCCATCGCGGTAGATGGTTTCGCGGCCGAGCAGGACGATATCAGGATCATCCGGCATGAAGCAGACCAGCATCTTCTTGACGCCACCTGTCAATTGACGCTCCACGGCATCGCGGCCGCGGAAGGGAGTGTTCTTTTTCGTCTTCACCGCCCAGGCAAGGCCAGCCTCGACGGGCGTATGGTCAGGACCGATATCCGATCCCCAGGCGCGATAGCCCTTTTCCAGGCGGCAGCTTTCGATGGCGCGGTAGCCGGCGTTGACGAGACCGAGGCCGTTTCCGGCGGCCATCAGCGCGTCATAGACCGTCGTTGCGTATTCGACCGGCACGTGCAGCTCGTAACCGAGCTCGCCGACATAGGTGATGCGCAGCGCCCTGACCGGGCAGCCTGCGATGCCGACGGTCTTGACGCGGCCGAAGGGGAAGGCAGCGTTCGAGACATCCGATGAGGTGACCTTCTCCAGCACGGCGCGGGCATTCGGCCCCATCAGCGACAGAACCGAATAGGCGGAGGTGACATCGACCAGCTCGGCCTGCATTCCCTCAGGAATATTGCGGGCTATCCAGTCGAAGTCGTGAGTCGCAAATCCCGTGCCGGTGACGATGTAATATTCGTTCTCGGCGATGCGGGCGACTGTGAGATCGCATTCGATACCGCCCTTGTCGTTCAGCATCTGGGTATAGACAAGCGAGCCGACAGGCTTTGCCACGTCGTTCGAAGCGATCCAGCCGAGCGCTGCTTCGGCATCGCAGCCCTTCAGCACGAACTTGGCGAAGGAGGTCTGGTCGAAGATGACGGCTGCCTCGCGCACTGCCTTGTGCTCGCGGCCAACGGCGTCGAACCAGTTCTGCCTGTTGTAGCTGTAGATATCCTTCGGCTCCTCGTTGGCGAAGAGATCGGCAAACCAGTTCGGCCGCTCCCAGCCGAGCTTCTCGCCGAAGCAGGCGCCCTGCGCCTTCAGCCGATCATAGAGCGGCGACTTGCGGCAGGGGCGACCGCTCGAATGTTCTTCGAAGGGGAAGGCCAGCGTATAATGCTTGCCGTAGGCCTCCAGCGTGCGGGTGCGGACCCAGTCGGTGTCGAAATGCGGACGGCCGAAGCGGCGGATATCGACCGGCCAGAGATCGTAGGGCGGCTCGCCCTTCGCTACCCATTCGGCCAGTGCCATGCCGGCACCGCCGCCCGACGCGATACCGAAGGCGTTGAAACCCGCTCCGACAAAGAAGTTCTTCAGTTCCGGCGCTTCGCCGAGGATGAAGTTTCCGTCAGGCGTGAAGCTCTCCGGACCGTTCAACAGCTGCTTGACGCCGGCGGTTTCGAGAGCGGGAACGCGGGCCAGTGCCTGTTCCATGATCTGCTCAAAGTGATCGTAATTGCTGTCGAGCAGCGTGTAGTGGAAGCCGTCGGGAATGCCGCCAGTTGCCCAGGGGATCGGGTTCGGCTCGTAGCCGCCCATGACGAGGCCACCGACCTCTTCCTTGTAATAGGTCAGGCGATCGGGATCGCGGAGCGTCGGCAGGTTCGAGGGTACGCCGAAGGATTCGGTGATCAGATATTGATGCTCAACGGAGACGAGCGGCACGTTGACGCCGAAGCGCGCGGCGAAGGCGCGGGTCCACTGGCCGGCGCAGACGACGACGCGCTCGCATTCGATGCGGCCATTGGCGGTGATGACGGCGCGGATACGTCCCTTGTCGATCTCGAGGTCGATGACTTCGGTGTCTTCGAAGATCGAAACACCAGCCATGCGGGCGCCACGGGCAAGCGCTTGAGTGATATCCGAAGGGTTAGCCTGACCATCGGTCGGCAGAAAGGCCGCGCCGACAAGGTCATCTGTTGTCATCAGCGGCCAGAGATCGAAAGCCTCCTGCGGCGTCAGCAGATGCATTTCGAGGCCGAAGGACTGCGCCGTGGTCGCCTGGCGCTTCACCTCGGTCCAACGCTCCTCGTTGCAGGCGAGCCTCAAGCCACCATTCATCTTCCAGCCGGTGCCGAGCCCGGTTTCCGCTTCAAGCTTCTTGTAGAGATCGACGGAGTAGCCGAGCAGCTGGGTGATGTTGGCGCTGGTGCGCAGCTGGCCGACGAGGCCGGCAGCGTGGAAGGTCGTGCCCGATGTCAGCTTCTTGCGCTCGAGCAGCACGGTATCGGTCCAGCCGAGCTTGCCGAGGTGATAGGCCGTCGAGCAGCCGATGATACCGCCGCCGATGACCACGGCCTTCGCCGTCTTCGGTAATTCCTTCGTCATTCTACTGATCCTGTTCAAATGCCTTGTAGGCGCGCTCGGAGCGGGCGAGATTTTCGGCGGTATAGGCGGCGTAATCGAAATCGATGGTCGAATGGATCTCGGAGACCATGCTCCAGAGCGTCTCGCGCAGCAGAGAGGCGCATTTCATCGCGCTGTAGCGGCGCCAGAGATCGGGGGTCAGCGGCTTTTCGAAATAGCTTTCAAGCATCGTCCGTTCGGCGGCTTCCGGGAGCTCGTTGTTCGAGGCAAGGCCGCCGAGATCGAAGAGCGGCGTGTTGAAGCCGGCATAGTCCCAGTCGATCAACCAAAGCCGTTTGCCGTCATCGAGGAAATTCGCGGCCAGCAGATCGTTGTGCCCGAAGCCGATTTCGAAGGGGCCGGCCGCAGCTTCCAGACGCTCGGCCTTTTCAAGCAAGCCGGGTAGAAGCGGTGCGTAGGCGCTACCTGCTGCGGCAAGATTAGCCGCATAATCCCGGATCACGTGGAAGACCCAGAAGATCATCGCCTGGCCGCGGAAGTGGCGAGCGATGTCGCCGTGGCAGGCCCGGACCAGCGGCAGCGTCCGCAGCAAGGTTGCTTCATCCTGCAGATCAGCCGCAGACAGCGCCCGCGATTCGATGAAGTCCAGAACGAGGATACCGGGCGCATGATGGATGACGGCGGGCGAAAGACCGGCGGCATGGGCAGCGATGCTGGCGGCGAGCTCATTCTGGCGGTTGATGTGATGAACCGGGATATCATCGCCCAGCCGCACGACACGCCGCGTGCTGCGATCCCTGACGAGGTAGTTGCGGTTGGTGATGCCGCCGGTGATAGGTTCGATCTCGACCGGCCCGTGCCAGATGCCGAGTGCATGAATCCTATCTTCAGGCGTCACGCCTGTCCCCCTCGCGGCCCATTTTCAAAATGATGGGCCAGAGGGGGATCGGCTGTCAAGCAGAGGCCCGGTCAGATCGTGGCGCCGGACGCGTCGAAGACGTGACAGCGGGCCGGATCGAAGGATGTCTTCACATTGGTGCCGCGCTCGACCTTCTGCTGGCCATCGAGAGCGATGGTCAGCTGCTGGCCATCCGGCGTCGTCGTGTAAAGCATCGTGGCGCCGCCGAGATTTTCGACGAGATCGACATTGACGGTCGCAAGCGCCGTTCCGGCATCGGCAACGCCGAGATGCTCAGGGCGAATTCCGAATGTCACATCCTGGCCTGCGGAGCCCTTCAGGCGTCGAGGCAGCCGGATCGAACTGCCGCAGACGCTGACACTCGTGTCCCCTTCATTCACCTGCTCGATCTTCGCCTTCAGGAAGTTCATCTTCGGGCTGCCGATGAAACCGGCGACGAAACGGTTGGCCGGGTTGTTGTAGAGGTCGAGCGGGGCTCCGACCTGCTCGATGCGGCCGGAATTCAGCACGACGATCTTGTCTGCCATGGTCATGGCCTCGACCTGATCGTGCGTCACATAGATCATCGTATTGCCAAGGCTGCTGTGCAGCCGGGAAATCTCGACGCGCATCTGCACGCGCAGTTCGGCATCAAGGTTCGACAGCGGCTCGTCGAAGAGGAAGATGCGTGGCTCCCGGACAATGGCGCGGCCGATAGCAACACGCTGGCGCTGGCCGCCGGAAAGTGCCTTGGGCTTGCGTTCCAGCAGCTTTTCGATCTGCAGAATCTCGGCGGCGCGGCGCACCTTCGGCTCGATTTCAGCTTTCTTGTAGCCGGCTGTCTCCAGCCCGAAAGCCAGATTCTTGTAGACCGACATATGCGGATAAAGCGCATAGGACTGAAACACCATGGCGATCCCGCGCTTTGCCGGCGCGACCTCGTTCATGCGCTCGTTGTCCAGAAGCAGCGCGCCGCCGGAAATCTCCTCGAGCCCGGCTATCATCCGCAGCAGCGTGGACTTGCCGCAGCCGGACGGGCCGACGAAGACGGTGAACTCACCGGGATCGATCGTCAGGTCGATGCCATGAATGACATCCAGCGACCCGTAGCGCTTCTCGACCTTCTGAAGAACGACACTCGTTGCCATCTTCCCAAATCCCTCCTGATCCCGTTATCGCGTTTTTGCACGCCAGTCGGCGTATTTGGAGCTCTCCGGCCCGATCGGCAGCGCAACGTCAGCTCCACTGTCCGAGGATTGATAGATTGCTGTCACCAGCTCCAGAGCGCGGCGCGCATCTGCCGACGTCACCGGCAGCGGCCCATTGCCGCTGAGATAGTCGTGGAAGCGGACCATCTGCGTGTTGAAGCGCAGCGCCACCGGCTGCCAGTCGGCGAGCACTTTGTCGATCTGCGCCTGCACGTCATCATTTGCGGCGATGATCTGCCAGGGGCCTTTGCCCGGCGAGTAGGGTTCGTGATTGCTCTCGAACGTGACGTTTTCGAAATGCAGCCGAAGGCGGCTGATTTCCTGCTGTGAACCCAGGGTGCACGCGAGCGACACGAAGGCGCCGTTCTGCATCTCAAGGCTCACCGAGGCACAGTCTTCGACCTCGATATCGTTGACGCGAGTAGCAACGCGGCCGAAGACGCGCGCAGCCGGGCCAGCAAGATGGAAGAGCATATCGTGCAGGTGCAGCGCATGCGTGACCAGCACACCGCCAAGCTCGGTCGCCCATTTGCCGCGCCAGGGCACGGCGTAATACTCGGGTTTGCGCAGCCAGAAGGTCTCAACCGAACCCATATAGAACTTGCCTGCAATGCCTGCATCGATGATGCGCTTCGCCTGCTCGATGCCATCACCATAGCGATACTGGAAGATCGGCATCAGCGTGCCCTTGGCCGTCTTCTCGGCACGCATGATCTCGTCGACACCAGCCAGCGATCCTGTCAGCGGCTTTTCGCAGACGACATGCTTTCCGGCGACAAGGGCTGCGATCACCTGTTCCCTATGAATGCCCGGCGGCGTGCAGATATCGATGATGTCGATGGCGTCGTCCGCCAGAAGCTCGTCGAAGAACATGGTGCGCCGCGCGATGCCGAATTCGTCGCCGACGGTCTTCAGCCGTTCCTCGTTCAGGTCGCAGATCGCTGCGACCTTGAAGCGATCAGGATGCGGCAGGTAGCCCTCGACGATATGCGAACGCCCGATACCGCAGCCGACGATGGCGACAGTCTTGATGCTCATGTCACTCTTTCCCATCGGCATCAGCGCTTCATGCCCGTTGTGGCGATGCCTTCGATCAGCAGGCGCTGGAAGAACAGGAAGAAGAAGAACACTGGCACGAGGGTCAGCGTCGACATGGCGAACAGGCCACCCCAGTCCGATGCGCTGGTCGAGTCGACGAAGGTGCGCAGGCCGAGCTGGATCGTGTAGGTGTTCATGTCGTTCAGATAGATCAGCGGCCCGAAGAAATCGTCCCAGGTCCAGATGAAGGAGAAGATGGCAGCCGTTGCCAGCACCGGCAGCGACAGCGGCAGCATGATCTTCCAATAGATCCGCCAGGCGCTGCAGCCATCCATCATCGCCGCTTCATCGAGCTCGCGCGGGATGCCGCGGAAAAACTGCACCATCAGGAAGATGAAGAAGGCGTCGCTGGCGAGGAATTTCGGCACGACCAGCGGCAAGATGGTGTTGACCCAGCCGAGGTTGAGGAACAGCACATATTGCGGGATCAGCGTCACGTGGTACGGGATCATAAGTGTGCCGAGCATGATCGCGAACCAGAAATTCCGGCCTGCAAAGCGCAGCCGCGCGAAGGCGAAAGCCGTCAGCGAGCAGGCAATGACATTGCCGGTCACCGTCAGCAGCGAGATGACCAGCGAATTCCAGAAGAAGCGCCCAAAGCTGATATCGAGGCCGGTCCAGCCGCGCACGTAGGACGCAAAATCGATCGATGACGGGATGATTGAGGTCGACGAGAAGATCTCGTTTTCCGGGCGCACCGAGGCCGAGAGCATCCAGAGCAGCGGATAGAGCATCAGCAGCGACGCACCGATCAGCAGGACATGGACGACGATCGAACCCGGCAGGCTGCGCTTGTTGATGTCGGATGGCGGCCTGGCCGCGGTGACTGCAGCGGTCATCTCAGTCATCGTAATGAACCCAATAGCGCGAGGACAGGAACGAGAAGGCGGTGAAGATCGCGATGATGACCACCAGGATCCACGCGAGTGCCGAAGCGTAGCCCATGCGGAAATTGCCGAAGGCTTCTTGATAGAGGTAGAGCGTATAGAACAGCGTCGAATTGATCGGACCGCCGGTGCCGCCTGAGATGATGAAAGCAGGCGTGAAGGCCTTGAAGGCCTCGATCGTCTGCACCACGGCATTGAAGAAAATGACGGGCGTCAGAAGCGGCAGGGTGATCTTGTAGAACTGGCGGAATGTCGAGGCGCCGTCGAGGCTGGCCGCCTCATACATATCCTGCGGGATCTGGCGCAGACCGGCGAGGAAGATGATCATCGGCGAGCCGAACTGCCAGACGGACAACGCCACCAGCGTGTAGATCGAATAGCTCGGATGCGAGATCCAGCTCGGCCCCTGAATGCCAAACTGTGCCAGCGCCGCATTAACAAGGCCGTCACCGGCGAAAAGCTGCCGCCAGAGAACTGCGATGGCGACGCTGCCGCCAAGCAGCGAGGGCAGATAGAAAATGGCGCGGTAGACGGGAAGACCGCGAATGCCCCGGTTCAGCGCCATTGCCACCATCAGCGCAAAAGTGAGCTTGAAGGGGACGGAGAGCACGACATAGGTCAGCGTCACCTTCATCGCCGCGGCGAATTTCGGATCGGCGGTGGCGATGCGCACATAGTTGTCCGTGCCGACCCAGCCCGGCGCTCTCAACATGTCGAAGTCCGTGAACGACAGGTAGAGAGAAATCAGGGCGGGGCCGAGCGTCAGCCCGAAAAAACCCAGGAGCCAGGGCAGCAGGAAGAGATAGCCTGGAGCATTGGCATTCCACAGCCGCCTGAGGCGGCTGTCTGCCACTGCTCCCTGGTAACGTTCCACCGTCACGGCTCCGTCGGCCGTTGTGCGCATCGCATTGTTCATGTGGTTCAACCCCGCGCGAGGACGCGCGTAATTTCATCCACGAGCTGCTTGCCGGCATCGGCAGGGGTTACCTGACCGAAGGCAACCTGCTCGGCGAGCTGGCGCAGAACCGTCTGGCCTTCACCGGCACCTGTCGGCGGCGGTGGCGGCAACGGACCGGCGAGATCGCCAAGATTGGCCACGTAGTTCAGCGGGATCTTGCCGACATCATCGAGCGTACCGGCGACGACATCACGCATCGACTTCGATTCCGGAATGCCGCGCTCGACGTCGAGCACCTTGGCGGCATCGGGGTTCATGACGAAGAAGTTGACGTAATCGACGGCCTGATCGAGGACCTTGGACTGCGCCGACACCGAGAAGAACATCGATGGCTTGCGGTAGTGGCCGCCCTTCGAGTCCGCGGTGACGCGCGGGTAGTTGCTGAGCGTCAGCTTGTCCTTGACGACGGCCTGGAAGCCGACGAACTGGTTGCTGTGCGCATAGTCGATCGCAGCCTTGCCCATCGTCAGCGGGGCGGTGTCGATCGTATCCTTGTAGAGCGCCTGAACATCAGGCGGCACACAGGCACCGGCTTCGCGGAACTTCGCCCACATGTCGAACCATTCGGACGCATCTTCGACGCCAAAGGCGATCTTCGAATCCGCCGTGTACAGCGCCTTGCCGCGCTGGCGAACGTAGTTTTCGAAGAGCGGCTCGGCACCGCTGCCATCGGCGAAGCCGAAGAAGCCCTTGCGTTTGCCGGCCTTGGTGATTTCAGCACCGATCTTGCCGAGTTCTTCCCACGTCGTCTTGTTGTTCGGGGCTTCGACGCCTGCTTCCTGCAGCGCAACGGTGTTGATTACAGTCGCTGCCGAGTTCGCGCCGAGGCTGATGCCATAGAGATGGCCATCGACCTTGCCGCCTTCGATCTGAGCCGGATCGAAATCGCCGAGCTGCAGCTTCGAGGGCATGTAGGATTCCAGCGGAGCAAGAGCGCCGCGCCGGGCATATTCGACGATATAACGGTAATCCATCTGGATCACGTCAGGGGCGTTCTTGCCCGCAACCTGGGTCGCGAGCTTCTGCCAGTAATCGCCCCAGCCCAGGAATTCGCCGGTGATCGAAACACCGGAATTCTTGGCCTTGTAGAGATCCGACACCTTGTTGGTGCGGTCGGCGCGGGGCTGAGAGCCCCACCAGATCAGCCGGAGACGGGCGTCCTGCGCAAATGCAGGGGCACCCATACCCGAAAGCGCGAGCAGCGAAGCCCCTCCCGCCATGAAGCCACGTCTATTAATGCTGAATGTCATCTGTTTTTCCTCCTCCCTTGGGGAGCGCCTCCACACGCTCCTTGCTGGTTTCTCTTGCAACAAATAACTAATTGGTTACAAGCTATGGACAAGCACGAAGCCTGTCAAGCGGTCTTGGTTTCGCGAGGTCTCCTCTTCGAATTTCGCTTGTACAACCTCGCACCGAAGCCTTATGAGCGCAACATTAGCGTCTGGGGAGATAAGCCGATGAACGATACCGGCCAGACTGGGGACAAGAAAAAGCCGAAGCGCGCCAGCGGCGAGCGCGTGCTTCAGCGCGACCCCGAACGGACCAAGGCGGCGATCCTTGAGGCGGCAACGCAGGAATTTGCCGAGAACGGCATGGGCGGCGCCCGCGTCGATGCGATCGCCGAACGTGCCGGCACCAACAAGCGCATGCTCTACCACTATTTCGGCGACAAGGAGCAGCTGTACCTGCGCGTGCTCGAAGAGGCCTATGTCGGCATCCGCACCGCCGAACGCGCGCTGCATATCGGCGACCGCAATCCGGAAGAAGGCATCACAGAACTCGCGCTCTTCACCTGGCGCTATTTCCTCCAGCATCCGGAGTTCCTCAGTCTGCTCGGAACGGAAAATCTGCATCGCGCCCGCTGGCTGCGCCAATCGGTGCGGCTGAAGGAGCTTCACTCGCATCTGATCGGCGAACTGGCCCAGGTGCTTGAACGCGGCAAAAAGGAAGGCGTCTTCATCGAGACGGCCGATCCGCTGCATGTCTATCTGACGATCGCATCGCTCGGATATTTCTATCTTTCCAACCAGTACACGCTCTCGACCATCTTCGGCCGCCCCCTGATCGAGGCCACGAATCTGGACACCTGGGAGCGCCATATCGTCCACGTGACGCTCGCCTCCATCAAGCGCTGAGAAGCCGAAACGGATTTGCCTATTGACAGGTCCGGTTTGCTTCTGCCATCAAGTAACTGTTTAGTTACTGGCTTGGGAGGGCTGGGCCAAGCCCGCTCCCTGCCGGAAAACGATTGGCAGGGAGGAACAAATGGCACGTCTCGGGATCATTTTGCACGGCGTTACAGGCCGCATGGGATACAATCAGCACCTGGTGCGATCGATCCTGGCCATCCGCGATCAGGGCGGCCTTCTGCTAAAATCGGGGGAACGGCTGGAGATCGATCCGATCATTGTCGGCCGCAACCGCGACAAAATGGAAGAGCTGGCGAAGAAGCATAACATCAAGCGCTGGTCGACCGACCTTGACGCCGCACTTGCCAACCCCGACGACCATATTTTCTTCGACGCCGGCACGACGCTGATGCGTGCCGAGCTGCTGTCCCGGGCGCTTGACGCCGGCAAACATGTCTATTGCGAAAAGCCGATTTCCGACGACCTGCAGGTTGCGGTCGATCTTGCCCGGAAGGCCCGCTCTTCCGGGCTCAAGCACGGCGTCGTTCAGGACAAGCTGTTCCTGCCCGGCCTGCGCAAGCTGGCGCTGCTGCGCGATTCCGGCTTCTTCGGCAAGATTCTCTCGGTGCGCGGCGAGTTTGGCTACTGGGTGTTCGAGGGCGACTGGGGCGTGCCGGCACAGCGCCCGTCCTGGAACTACCGCAAGGGTGACGGCGGCGGCATCATCCTCGATATGCTGTGCCACTGGCGCTACGTGCTCGACAATCTCTTTGGCGAAGTGAAATCCGTCTCCTGCCTCGGTGCCACCCATATCGGCAGCCGCGTCGACGAACAGGGCAAGACCTATACTTGCGATACCGACGACGCCGCCTACGCGACCTTCGAACTTGAAGGCGGGGTGATCGCGCAGATCAACTCCTCCTGGGCGGTTCGCGTCCGCCGCGACGACCTCGTGACGTTCCAGGTGGACGGCACGCATGGTTCCGCGGTCGCGGGGCTCACGAAATGCTGGACCCAGCACCGCGTCAACACGCCGAAGCCGGTCTGGAATCCCGACCAGCCGCAGACAATCGACTTCTACAAGACCTGGGACGAAGTGCCGGATACGCAGGTCTTCGACAACGGCTTCAAGGCGCAGTGGGAAATGTTCCTGCGCCATGTCGCCGAGGATGCGCCGTGGCCCTATGGCATGGAGGCCGGGGCCAAGGGCGTGCAGCTGGCAGAACTCGGCCTCAAGTCGTGGGCCGAACGCCGCTGGCTCGACGTTCCCCGGCTGGAATTCTGATCATGGCAAGAACGATCAATCTCCCGCTGGACGGCAAGATCGCGCCCTATGAGCTGACCGGCGTGCCGATCGAACTGAAGAAGCGCGATGCCAAGGATTTTCCGCGCGTCGTCTATGCGGCCGCCCATGTGGTAGCCGATCCGCTTCAAGACAACGACCCGTGGCTGACACCGGCGATCGACTGGGAGCGGACGCTTGCGTTCCGCCACCGGCTCTGGGATCTCGGTCTCGGCGTTGCCGAGGCGATGGATACGGCTCAGCGCGGCATGGGCCTCGGCTGGCCTGAGGCCCGCGAGCTGATCCGCCGGGCGTTGCGCGAGGCACGCACCCGAAAGGACGCGCTGATTGCCTGCGGCGCCGGCACCGATCATCTGACACCGGGCCCTGACGTAACGGTTGACACAATCATCCGGGCCTACGAAGAGCAGATCGAGGCCGTCGAGGCGGAAGGCGGGCGCATCATCCTGATGGCAAGCCGGGCGCTGGCCGCCGCCGCCAAGGGCCCGGACGACTATATCCGGGTCTATGACCGCATCCTTCGCCAGGTCAAGGAACCCGTGATCATCCATTGGCTGGGTGAAATGTTCGACCCGGCGCTCGCCGGCTACTGGGGCAATGACGACCACATCAAGGCAATGTCGACGAGCCTTCAGGTGATCGAAGCCAATGCCGCCAAGGTCGATGGCATCAAGATTTCGCTGCTTTCGAAGGAGAAGGAAGTGGCGATGCGCCGCCAGCTGCCCAAGGCGGTGCGCATGTATACCGGCGACGACTTCAACTATGCCGAACTGATCGCCGGCGATGAAGAGGGCTATTCGGACGCCCTGCTCGGCATTTTCGATGCGATCGCACCGGCAGCTTCGGCGGCAATGGATGCGCTCGGGCGCCACAGCAACAACGAGTTTTTCGATCTGCTCGACCCGACCGTTCCGTTGTCGCGCCACATCTTCAAGGCGCCGACCCGCTTCTACAAGACCGGCGTGGTGTTCCTTGCCTATCTGAACGGCCTGCAGGACCATTTCGTGATGGTCGGCGGGCAGCAGAGCACAAGGTCGCTGACGCATCTCGCCGAATTGTTCCGACTGGCTGACAAGGCGCGGGTCCTCGCCGATCCCGATCTCGCGGTCAGCCGCATGAAGCAGGTGCTTGCCGTTCACGGCGTACAGTGAACCATCAGGCAGGGAGGGCATGACATGCAGGTCGAAGGACTTTCGATTAATCTCGCAACGATCCGCGAGCAATGCGGCTTTGCCGAAGCCGTCGATCTCTGCCTGAAGCACGGCATCACCAAGATCGCGCCCTGGCGCGATCAGATCGCCAAGGCCGGTCTCGACGAAGCCGTCCGCATCGTGAAATCGAACGGCCTGAAGCTGACCGGCCTTTGCCGAGGGGGCTTCTTTCCGGCGGCTAATGACCGCGATTGGCAGAAAAACCTCGACGACAACCGACGAGCGATCGACGAGGCCGCTGCGCTCGGCGCCGATTGCCTGGTGCTCGTTGTCGGTGGATTGGCGGGTGGATCGCGGGATATCGGTGCTGCCCGGCAGATGGTTTCGGACGGCATCGCCGCCGTCTTACCGCATGCGAGAGCCTCAGGCGTGCCGCTGGCGATCGAGCCACTGCACCCGATGTATGCCGCCGACCGCTCCTGCGTGAATACCCTGCGCCAGGCGCTCGACATGTGCGAGCTTCTCGGCACCGACGTCGGCGTCGCCATCGATGTCTATCACGTCTGGTGGGATCCGGAACTCGCCGAACAGATCGCACGCGCCGGGCAGATGAAGCGCATCTTCGCGCATCACATCTGCGATTGGCTGGTGCCGACTAAGGACATGCTCACCGACCGCGGCATGATGGGCGACGGCGTGATCGATCTCAAAGGCATCAGGCGGATGATCGAGAAGGCGGGCTTCTTCGGCGCGCAGGAGGTGGAGATCTTTTCGGCAGACAACTGGTGGAAGCGCCCGGCGGAGGAGGTCATCGCCACCTGCGTCGACCGGTATCATGGCTGCTGCCTGGTTTAATTGGATATATTCGTTTCAGCACGTATGAAGGAGGATCATTCGATGGAGAAGCGCCGTTTTGCACTGATAGGGACCGGCAATCGCGGGACCACGATGTGGGGGAAGGATCTGCTCGCCGGGTGGCGGGAGCATGTCGATCTCGTCGCTATCGTCGAGAAGAACTCGCTGCGCGGCGAGCGTGCGCGTACGATGATCGGCAGCAATGCCCCCATCTATGACGACATCGAGGCGATGCTGAAGGAGGTGAAGCCCGACCTCGTGATCGTCTGTACGCCTGATCATACCCATGACGCGATCGTCGTGCGGGCGCTCGAGGCCGGGATCGACGTGATCACCGAAAAGCCGATGACGACAGCGGTCGACAAGATCCGGCGGATCATGGACGCCGAGAAGCGGACAGGCCAGCGCGTCGATGTTTCGTTCAACTACCGCTATTCGCCGACGGCAGCGCGCATCAAGGAGCTGCTGAACTCAGGCGAGATCGGCCGCGTCACCTCTGTCGATTTTCATTGGTACCTGAACACCAAGCACGGCGCCGATTATTTCCGTCGCTGGCATGCCTATACCGAGAACTCGGGCAGCCTCTTCGTCCACAAGGCGACACACCATTTCGATCTGCTGAACTGGTATCTCGACAGCGATCCCGAAGCCGTCACATCCTTTGCCGATCTGCAGAATTACGGCCGCAAAGGCCCCTTCCGCGGCCCGCGCTGCAAGCTCTGTCCTCACACCGCCGACTGCGATTACTACCTCGACCTTGAGGCAGATCCGTTCCTGGACACGCTTTACGAAGACCCCTCGAAGATCGACGGTTACTTCCGCGACGGCTGCGTCTTCCGCGAGGATATCGACATCCCTGATACGATGGTGGTGAGCATCCGCTACCGCAACAACGTGCATGTTTCCTACTCGCTGAACACCTTCCAGCCGATCGAGGGTCATCATCTGGCGTTCAACGGCACCAAGGGCCGGATCGAGGTTCGCCAGCATGAAACGCAGCCATGGGAGGTGAAGAAGGAAGACGAAATCCTGCTGATCCGCAACTTCCCCAACGGCAAGGAAGCGCTCGAACGCATCGTCGTTCCGCATTCGTCCGGCGGGCATTACGGTGGTGACGACCGGATGCGCAACATGATCTTCAAGCCCGGCATGGAAGATGGGCTGCATCAGCGCGCCGGTACGCGCGCCGGGGCAATGTCTGTTCTCTGCGGGATTGCAGCTCTACAAAGTTCGCGCACGGGCAAGGTGGTGACGCTCGCCGACCTGATGCCGGAGCTGGCCAACGACGGCTCGCCGAATAGCGTAAAAGCCGGCTAATAAAATCGAAGCGCCAGTTCGAGTGGAGCTGGCGCTTTCAATTTCGAATGTTGGCGCAGGCCCTAAGCAAGCCGGTCGAGATCGGCCAGCGTCAGCGCGTAGAGCAGCGGCTCGCCCTTCAGAAAGCGCTCGATCTCATCGACAGCCATTGCGCCAAGCCTAGAACGCTCCAATCCGACCGCGCCGGCGATATGCGGCGTGAGGAACACGTTCGGCAGGTCGTAGAATGCCGAGCTCGTCTCGGGAATTTCCGGATCGGTGACGTCGATAATGGCATCAATCCGGCCGGTGGCCAGCGTCGTCAGCAATGCCGCCTCGTCGATGATTGCGCCGCGCGCCGTGTTGATCAGCGTTGCGCCATCCTTCATCATCGCCAACTTCCGCGCATCGATCATATGGCGGGTCGATGGAAGCGACGGCGCATGCAGCGAAACGATATCCGACATCCGCATCAATGTATCGAGGTCGCATTTCGCAACGCCCAGCTCTGCGCATTGCGAGGCGCTCAATGTCGGATCGAAAAGCAGGATCTTGGATTCGAAGGGTTTCAGCAGATCGATCACTCGCCGCCCGATACGCGAAGCGCCGATGATACCGACCGTCCGGCCGTAGTTGCCGATCGCCAGCCGCTGCATCGGATAGGTCCGCTCGCGGTTCCGGTCATCCGTGTAGTAGTCCCGGAAGCGAAAGACCTGCTTGCCGGCAAACAGGATCGCCGCAAGGGTGAATTCCGCGACGGGAACGGCATTGGCCTCTGCCGCATGGGTGACCTGCACACCTGATCTGAAGACCTCCTCGCCGATGATGCCTTTGACCGTGCCGGCGGCATGGGCCACAAGTTTCATCCCTTTCGCGGCCGAAAGCACATCGGCACCAACATGAGGCGCGCCCCAGCCGGTGATCAGGATTTCGGTTTCGGCAAGGATGCGCCTGGCGCGCTCATCGCTGAAATTCTCGAGCGGATGCCGGTCGAGCAGGACACCGAGCTGTTCCAGCCGGTCGAGCAAGGCATCAGGGAGAACATGCTCCGTCCGCTGCCCGGGCTGCATGGCGAGCGCAATACCTCTTTGTCTCATGGCATTTGCCCTGGCGCCTCGATGGCGCTGACCGTGATGCCTTCCTTGGCGACGATCGCTTCCAGCGAAGACAAATCCGGCTTCCCAGGTGGCGTTAGCCACGCCCGCGACACAGCCTGCCGATCTCCCGTGGCTATGACGGCCGTGAACAACACGGTCTCGCCCGCCGGAATTTCACCACGGAGCTGCGGCACCAGGGTCTTGGCAACGATCATGTTGGTATTCGGCAATGCCTTTTGCACGAGGCCGTGGCGCTCGATGCTGGAGCCGAGATCAGCGATGCCGGAGAAGTCAGCTTCGCCAAGGACGCAGGCCTGGCCGGCCGCGGCTTCGAGCGTATCGAGGTCGAAATCCTGCTTGGCAATCGCAAAGCCGCCCTCGGCAATCTGCAACGCACGCGGCGACTGGATGCGATGGACGCGAATATGCCAGGGCGCGGCCGGAACGAGCCAGGTTTCGACGCTGACATCCTTGAAAGGCGACCATTTTGCATAGAGCACGTCGCCGGCAATCTTCGCCACCGTGTTGGTTTCACGGACGCGATAGTGAAAGCCGTCATCGCTGAAAGCCAGTGCCGAATCGAAGGCGCCGCCGGCAAAACTCCGCTCGTCGGCTTCGACGCTGAAGCCATAGCGGGCCGAATATGCGAATTTGGCGTATTTTTCGGTACCAAACCGCATCTGAAGATTTTCCTGCCCCGATGACAGGGCCACCGCATCTTCGCCAGTGTGCATGATCACCATGCCGGGATGGCGCTGCGGTGTGACGGGCGCGGCGGCCGGCACCACCTCTTTCGCCGTCCAGAACGGATGATCTTCCGGGATTGCCAGCGGCAGGAAAGCCTTGAACGCCCAGTATGGCGAACCGGCCGAATTATAGCTCTCGGACATCAGAAAATTCGGATAGCCGAAGCCGATCGACAGAATACCGTCGCGGTTCGTCATCGGTTTGTCCCGCCACCAGCGCAGATGCTGAAGGCAGAGATGCTTGACCTCGCCCCAGGGCAGCGCTTCCAGATCCGCAAACGCAAGCGCCGACCAGAAGCCTGCGCAGGCGAAACGGTAGGTGAGGCTGCGGCCGAAGGGGATGGTCGCGCCATCGTCGGCAAACCAATGTTGGAAATCCCGGGCAAAGAGCAGGGCCCGTTCCCGGTAGCGTTTCGCATAGTCGTCATCGACTAGCTTCGAATAGATCAGCCCGTAGAAATGCATCGCGAAGGGGATGTAGTGATCGACGCGGCGGACATTGCCATCGCGGTACCATCCATCACCGACATAAAAGCCTTCGAGCTCTTCGAGATATTGCTTGGTCAGGCTGCGATCGAAATCGGCCCCGACGCGATCGAGTGCGATGTCGACGAAGATGCGGAAGAATTTCCAGTTGTTGTCGGCATAGTCGAATTGGCGGGCATGCTTGAGATAGGCGATAACATTGGCGCGCTGGGCGGTATCGAGCGGTTCCCAGATCTTCTCCGGCACCAGCGCGATCGCAAAGCCCAGAGCCGCAAGTTCCACCATCCGCTGATCGCGGCCCCCGACCGTGCCCCAATATTCCGGGTGATCGGGATCGGAGCCGTTGGCGATACCGTCGGCGAAACGCTGCCAATGTGCGAAGTCGCCCTTTCCGGCGCCAAGCGGCGCCAGGCCCCAGAGAGGCCGGGCAAAACCTTCAAGATCAGCGGCCGCCCGGTCGAAATGTGCGCCCGCGCCATCGAGCCTGACACGCGCGTTGCCCTCGGAAAAATAGGGAAGCAGCGGATTGAAGAGATCATGAAGGGCGCGGCTCATGTCGCTGCGCGTCTGGAGAGGATTGCCTGCGAGCGGATTGGCGCTGGCCGGATCATAGGTCATCTGCATCACTCATCGATTCTTGCATCTGGCACAGTCCCCCCGGCAACCGGGACGACCGCATGGCATACATGGCGCGCAGGAGCCGTCCTGTCGCGGAAGCGGGCTATCATCAAGGCAATCGCCTCACGGCCGATTGCGGCCCGGTCGACATGCATCGTCGACAGCGGTGGGTTGGTCATCATCGCACAGGGGAGATCGTCGAAACCGACGATCGCAAAGTCTTCGGGAACGCGAAGACCTGCTTCGGTGACGGCTTCGAGGACGCCGACGGCGACGAAATCGTTCATGCAGAAGGCGGCGGTAAAACCCTTGTTTTCTGCGAGAACGGCAGCCATCAGTTCATGCGCCTCGCGCGAGGCGCTGCCCTGAAATCCCATCGACACTAGGCGCCGCTCGCCGCCATGAACGGCGACAGCCGCATCGAAGCCGCGAACGCGTTCGCGGATCGTATGGCGATGCGATCCGGTGAAGTGAAGGATCTTGCGATGTCCGGCATCGAGCAGACGCTCGGCTGCCTGATAGGCACCGAAGAAGTTTGACGGAGACACGCCGTCGATCTGCAGGCGGGGATCCGTTCCGTTGACGAGCACCACCGGCACTTTCTCCGCTTCGATCCAGCTGCGAAGCGCATCGCTCGGATCAATACCGACGAGAAAGAGCCCCTCGGCCCGCGCCGTCGTCATGTAGCTGCGAACAACCTCGGGCGTAGCGCGGTCCTCCCGGATGAGCCGGACTTCGAAGGCCATCCCAGCTTCCAGAGCGCTCGCCCGCAGACCTTCGACGATCGCTTCGTAGAAGACGCTGAGCCCACCCGTGACCCCATCGCTGGCGATCAGCGCCAAGCCGCCGGGCGGCGGCTCGACCGTGGACCTCGGCTGATAGCCATGCTCGGCGGCCACCCGCAGAATATGCTCGCGCACATTGCCGCTGATACCCGGCTCATTGGCGAGCACGCGAGAAACCGTGGAAACGGACACGCCGGCCGCTGTTGCGATATCGGCCTGTCGCGGCCGTTTGGGTTTCATTTCGTTCATGGCCCGATCTTATGCAAATAATGCAAATTTGCAATTGTTATATAATTTCTTGCAAGTTTATTTTTTTTGCGTAGTCTTCGCCGCATTGCCCTCAGATGTTGGAGGACGGCGAGGGGCAGGCACAAGGAGGAACATCATGCAGATCAATCGACGGACATTTCTGATGGGTTCGGCTGGCGTCGCCACCGGGCTTGCCTTCGGCGCCGGAAGCGCCATCCCGGCCTATGCAGAGGGTACAGAGCTGCGCGCCATGTGGTGGGGATCGAACGATCGCGCCAAGCGGACACTCGACGTTGCCAAGCTTTATGAAGGCAAGACGCCAGGTGTGAAAATCGTTGGCGAATCCATGAGTGGTGATGGCTACTGGACGAAACTGGCGACGCAGATGGCCGGCCGCGCCATTGCCGACGTCTTCCAGCTCGAGCCGGGAACGATTTCCGATTATTCCAAGCGCGGCGCCTGCCTTGCTCTCGACGAGTTCGTCCCATCGACGCTGAAGGTTGATGCGTTTGGCAAGGACATGCTGAAGCTGACGACTGTCGACAACAAGCTCTATGGCATCGGCCTTGGACTGAATTCCTTTGCGCTGTTCTTCGACCAAGCCGTATTCGAAAAGGCGGGCCTGCCGCTTCCGACGACGGACCTGACCTGGGACGAATATGCCAAGCTTGCCGTCGAGCTCACCAAGGCCGGCGGCAAGGATAATTACTGGGGCGGTCCCTACGGTGCCCGCTATACCTATGTCTTCGATGCCTGGCTGCGCCAGCGCGGCAAGAGCCTTTATGCTGACGGCAAGCTCGGCTTCGGCGTCGACGATGCCAAGGAGTGGTACAGCTTCTGGGAGGATCTGCGCAAGAAAGGTGGCACGGTCGCTGCCGATGTGCAGACACTCGACCAGAACACCATCGATACCAACGCGCTGGCACTCGGCAAGTCGGCTATGGGCATGGCCTATTCCAACCAGCTCGTCGGCTACCAGCTGATCTCCAAGAACAAGCTGGCGATCACCACGCTGCCGCGCGAGAAGAAGGGCGGACCTTCCGGCCACTATTATCGCCCGGCACTGATCTGGAGCGTCGGCGCGACGACGAAGAATGGCGAGGCCGCCGCCAAGTTCATCGACTTCTTCGTCAATGACCCCGATGCTGGCAAGATCCTCGGCGTCGAGCGCGGCGTACCGATGTCGCCGGCCGTGCGCCAGGCGATCCTGCCGAATCTCAACCCGACGGAGCAGGCAGCGGTCAAATACGTGGATCTTCTGAAGGACCAGGTCGGCGACTATCCGGCACCGGCGCCATTGGGATCGACGGAGTTCGACCAACGCCTGTTCCGCCCGATCGCCGATGAACTCGCCTTCGAACGAACCACGCCCGCCGAGGCTGCGCAGCGGCTCGTCGAAGAAGGCAAGGCGACGATCAGAAGCTGAAGTTTCAGCTGAAAACAACGAAAGAGCCCGTCGATGCGGGCTCTTTTGCGTTGCAGTTGGCGGCAGCAAGATCGAGACCACGGAAGTCTATCATCTTGCAATGAGCACTCCTCCCTCCGGAAAGGGCCTTCGTCAGCTTCAATCCAGCCTGTCGTGCCACTGGTTTCCCACCACCCGTCAGAATCAGCACGGCCGTAATGGAGAAGACATGCAAGACCTCTTACAGGCATCGGGTTACCGCAAGAACGGTAAAATCTGGACATATCAGGACGCCCGAGGCGCTTTTCGGTATAACGATGGCGACGCATCCGAAACGCGTATTCTGAATATCATGCAGTCGGCGACCGATACCTCGCTCTTCTCGAAAGAGCTCGCAGGCGCGATCTCCGACTGGCCGTCGAACTACCATCTCAGCCCGATACGCGCCAATCTCTTCCGTCCGATCAAGCATATGCTGCGCGGACCTATCCTCGAGATCGGCGCCGGCTGCGGCGCGATCACCCGATTTCTAGGTGAGGAAGGCCACACCGTTCTCGCGCTTGAGGGCAGTGCGCGCCGCGCAAACACGATCGCCGAGAGATGCCGTGACCTTCCGAATGTCACCGTCCTCGCCGAGCCGCTGCAGCATTTCGAAGTGCAGCAGAAATTCGCGACGGTTACACTGATCGGCGTGCTGGAATATGCCCGCGTCTTCTTCGGCGCGGAAGCAGGCCAGGACGCGATCGATCACATGCTGGCAAAGGCCCGGTCCTTCCTGGAGCCCGGCGGTCAGCTGATCATCGCCATCGAAAACCAGATCGGTCTCAAGTATCTCGCAGGCTTCCCCGAGGATCACCTGTCGCGGCCGATGGTCGGCGTCGAGGACCAGTATACGCAGACGGGGCCTGTCACCTTCGGCAAGCGCGAGCTGTCGCACCGCGTCAAGGCTGCCGGCCTGCCGCATCAGAAATACTGGTTCCCCTTCCCGGACTACAAGCTGCCCCGCTTCGTGCTGAACGACGAGGCACTTGATGCCGACCTGCCGACCGACTTTTCGTCGCTGATCCGCAGCGCCGTCAACACCGACCCGCAGCGGCCGAGCCTTCTCGCGTTCGAGCAGGACCTCGCCTGGGATGTGATCGCTCGAAACGGTCTTCAGGGCGACCTCGCAAACTCGTTCCTTCTCGTGTCCTCCGATCAGGCTATCCCCGCACATGACGTCATGGCGACGCATTTCACCGGCGGGCGCGAAGCCCATTACCAGAAGCTGGTGCAGTTCGTCCGTAAGGGCAATGAACTGGTGGTCGAGCGCGAGGCACTCAAGCCTTCCGAGGATGATGCCGGAAGGCCGTTGAAGATTAATCTCGAGAACGAGAGTTTCGAGAACGGACTGCTGTGGCGCGACATCGGCAAGCGGTGCCTGCTGCAGGATGGATGGTCCGCCGCTCATCTGGCAAATTGGATCGGTGTCTGGCGCGAGGCGCTGGCACAGCACCTTACCGGCATGGGCCATCCGGCACCCTCAGCTTTGACGGATATGATCCCGGGCTCGCTGCTCGACGCCATTCCGCGCAACCTGATCGTCGGTGAACAGCAGCGCTTCATCGACCTCGAATGGTCCTATGACCAGCCGATCGAATTCGGCTACCTGATTTTCCGCGCATTGTGGGACCTGCTCTCGGACATGCGCGGCGTGGCGCCTCCCACTTCCGATACCAAGGATAAGATCGGCGACTTGATCTTCCAGACCTTCGAGCATCTGGGATACGACGTGGCTGCTCAGACGATCATCGACTACTACGTTGCAGATCTCCGCTTCCATAGTTCCGTCACTGGCATCAATCTGCAACCCAACGCCTCGGCGCTGGTGGCGCCTCTCGGCCGGAGAATCAACTTCGCCAATATCCGCGATCTGGTGAGCCAGTCCCGGAAACTGACCGAGCAGAATCAGGCTTTGATGCAGGAACTGGAAGCCGAGCGCCGCAAGGTCCGCGAGATGCTTGACGCGGTGAACGGGTACAGTTTGCGGACAGCCTGACCTGCGCCGGCTGATCTGACCTGAGCGCAGCTGCAAACGGCCCTCGCTGAAAATCGCAAACAGATGTAATCTGCGGCGAGGTTTAGCGAGGATCGGTGCGCGAGAGGCGGGCGGCCGGGTTGGGAGACTTGATGGCGTTGATGATCATTCGGCGGCGGCATATCCCTGAACGGCTGCCGCGGCCATGACGAACAGTCTCACCGTCCCATCCTTCACCATGTCGCGCCTCCTGCGCCGGGAATGGTTTCTTGCGGTCGGGCTGCTGACCAGCGCCATCATCCTCGGTTTCGGCGAGCCTCTGTTTGCACAGATGTCCAGTCCGGCCGGGTTCGTGCTGGTCTTCTTCTGGCTCTTTGCGGCGGTTCTTGGCTCGGCGCTGTCGGTGGTACGGCACGCCGATCATCTGGCAGAACAGCTCGGCGAGCCCTACGGCACGCTGATCCTCACGCTGGCAATCACCTCGATCGAAGTCATGGCCATCTCGGCCGTGATGATCCACGGGGCGAACAATCCAACACTCGCCCGCGACACGCTCTTTGCCGTGGTCATGATCATCCTGAACGGCATGGTGGGCCTGTCGCTTCTGGTTGGTGGCTGGCGGCGTCCGGAGCAGTCGCACAACATGCAGGGCGCAAACGCTTATCTCGGTCTCATCGTGCCGTTGGCGGCGCTAAGCCTGATCCTGCCGAGTTTTCTTCATACCGACGGCAGCCAGGCCTCGACGCCAAGGCAGATGATCCTGGTTGTCATTTCGGTTGGCCTCTACGGCGTGTTCTTGATGCTCCAGGCAGGACGCCATCACCGCTATTTCACCGATGGCAGCGAACCGCGGCATGAGAAGCGCGATGGCGCAGCGCAGAAGAGCACGATCCTGCTCCATGCCGTGTTGCTCTTCGCCTATATGGCGCCGGTGGTCTTTCTCGTCGAACAACTGGCACGGCCGATCGACTACATCATCGAGACCGTGCACGCGCCCGCCGCTCTGGGCGGCATCATCATGGCAGTGCTGGTAGCAACGCCGGAGGCGCTCAGCGCCGTTCGCGCCTCGATCGCCAACAACCTGCAGCGCTCGGTCAACATCTTTCTCGGCTCCGTGCTTTCGACCATCGGCCTGACAGTGCCGGCGATGCTGCTCGTTGCCCATCTAACCAGTCATCCCATCACCTTGGGTCTCGAAGGCAGCGATCTGGTGATGCTGACCTTGACGCTTGCCGTCAGTATGATCACGTTTGCCAGCGGCCGGACCCACATGATGCAGGGAGCCGTCCATCTGGTGCTTTTCCTGGCCTACGTCCTGCTGATCTTCCAGCAATAAGCCGCAACGGCAGGAGCCTGCAGCAATGACTTTCGAGCTTCTGATTGCGAAATACGGCTTGCTGGCAGTCTTTCTTGGCGCCGGGATAGAAGGGGAGACGATCGTCATTCTGGGTGGCGTGTTTTCGCATCGCCACCTCATGACGTTCTGGGAGGCAGCCATTGCTGCGAGCTCCGGTTCCTTCATCGCCGACCAGCTGTTTTTCTTCACCGGCCGCCATGCGCGGCGCTGGCCGCGAATCCAGAAAATCGCCGGGAGACCGGCCTTTCAGCGCGCTACCCAGCTTCTGGAGCGCCACCCTGCGAGCTTCATCTTCGCATTTCGCTTCATCTACGGATTGCGGACGATCAGCCCGGTTGCGATCGGCATGTCCGATGTCCCGGCCGCGAAATTCATGGCCGTCAATGCCGCCGCGGCCGTGATCTGGGGAACGGTCTTCACCGCCATCGGCTATCTCTTCGGACAAGGCATCGAACAGATTTTTGGCCATCTGCCGCTTCACCGGCACGTTCTCATCGCCATCGCGACCGCAGTGGCCCTCGTGATCGCCTGCGCATTGACCTATCGGAAAGTCCGCGCGGCCTAGCCCTTTGGTCTTAGCCTGATGCCGTCCTTCCTGTGCAATCGAGGGCTATTGCAATTCTTCAAAATGCGGCTTCATATTGTGGCAGCTTTGAACCTTGCAACCGGTAGGCTGCAAAGGGACGCGCATGAGGACTGCAACTCGTAAATTATGAGGTGACAGGATGCGTGAGGGGGGGTCTCGAGGTCTGCAATTGTTCGCCGCGGCTTTATGCGCGACGGGCCTTGCAGCATGCGACAGCGGCAGCAACACCTATGTTGCCCCGCCGCCGGCAAAAGTGCATGTGGCACCGCCGCTGCAGCAGAATGTAACCCAATATTTCGAACTGACCGGCAACACGGCGGCGTTCAAATCGGTCGATATCGAAGCCCGCGTCCAAGGGTTCGTCGAAACCATCGACTATCGCGACGGTATGATGGTGACCAAGGGCACGCAGCTCTTCGGCATCCAGAGCAACACCTATCAGGCGCAGGTCGACCAGGCGCAGGCAACGCTCGCTTCGTCGCAGGCCGCACAGGTCGGCGCCAATCAGGAATATACGCGTCAGGTCAATCTCAGCGCCCAGAAGGTCGGAACGCAGACGGCACTCGACAGCGCCAAGGCAACGCTCGACCAATCGAACGCAGCGATCCTCAATGCCCAAGCGAGTCTCGATCTCGCCAAAATCAACCTCGGATACACCAAGGTCGAGGCGCCGTTCGATGGCACAGTGACAGCGCATCTCGTCGATGTCGGCACGCTGGTCGGTGTATCCGGCCCGACGACGCTGGCGACGATCGTCCAGACGGATCCGATCTATACCAATTTCAGCATTAGCGAGACGCAGGTGCTGTTGATCAAGCAGGGTATGGCCGCTCAGGGCAGGACCTTCAAGCAGACAGATCTTCCCGCCATCCCGTTCGAAATCGGCCTGCAGGGCGAGACCAGCTATCCTTTCAAGGGCCATCTCGACTATGCGGCGCCACAGGTCGATGCGGCGACGGGCACGCTGACCGTGCGCGGGATCATCGACAACAAGGACCATGCCCTTATCCCGGGCCTCTTCGTTCGCGTTCGTGTGCCTGTTGGCCATCAGGACAAGGCGCTTCTGGTTCGGGACGATGCGATCGGCACCAACCAGCAGGGCAGCTACGTATTGGTTGTCGGCAAGGACGATACGATTGAGCAGAAAACCGTAAAGACCGGCCAGAGCGAGGGCCGCCTGCGCGTTATCGAATCCGGCCTCAGTGCTGAAGACCTGGTGGTGATCGAAGGAATCCAGCAGGCGATTCCGGGCAACAGGGTAGCACCGGAAAAGGTGACGATGGACGTTCCAGCGGCGGAGGCCTCAGCCGCTACCGCACCCCAGGCTGTCGCGCAATGAGCCCGCGCCCGGCATTGTCAGCTCAGCGGAGGAGGATGGCATGATCTCGCGCTTCTTCATCGAGCGGCCGGTCCTCGCCAATGTCCTGGCGCTGGTTTTCGTTCTCATCGGCGCCGTTGCGCTGTTCCAGTTGCCGGTGGCCCAGTATCCGAATGTCGTGCCGCCGACCGTGCAGGTTTCGACCCGCTATCCCGGCGCCAGCGCCAAGACGCTGATCGACACCGTGGCACTGCCGATCGAGCAGCAGGTCAACGGCGTTCAGAACATGCTCTACATGCAGTCGACGAGCGCCAGCGACGGCACCTATTCGCTGACCGTTACCTTCGCAATCGGCACCGATCCCGATCAGGCGCAGGTTTTGGTACAGAACCGCGTGGCGATCGCCATGCCCTCGCTGCCGGACGCGGTTCAGCTGCAGGGCGTCACGACGCAAAAGAAATCGACCTCGATCCTCGAATTCGTCAGCCTGACATCGCCTGACAGCCGATACGACAGTCTCTTCCTTTCCAACTATGCCGTCATCAACCTGCAGAACGAGCTCGCCCGCCTGCCCGGCGTCGGCAACGTCGCCGTCTTCGGCGCCGGCCAATATGCGATGCGGATCTGGATGAACCCCGGGCTGCTGCAATCCCGCGGGCTGACGCCGCAGGATGTCATCAACGTGGTGCAGCAGCAAAGCCAGGAGGTGACCGCCGGTCAGGTCGGCATTCCGCCGGTGCCTGCCGGTCAGGACTTCCAATACACGCTCAATGTCAACGGCAGGCTGAACGACGCTGTCGACTACGAGAACATCATCATCAAGGTCGACGACCAGAGCGGAGGCCGGATCACCCGCATTCGCGATATCGGCCGCGTCGAGCTGGGTGCGCAGACCTACAGCCAGTCCTTCATGCAGAACGGGCGGCCGGCGGCCGGTATCGGCATCTTCCAGCTTCCCGAGGCCAACGCCATCGACGTCGCCAAGGACGTCGCGGCGAAGATGACCGAGCTTTCGAAAGGCTTCCCCCCCGGTCTCGCCTATACCGTGCCATTCGATACGACCAAATTCGTGAAGGCATCGATCGATGAGGTCTATGTCACGCTGATCGAAGCCGGCGTTCTCGTGCTGATCGTTATTCTCGTCTTCCTGCAGGATTGGCGGGCGATGCTGGTTCCGGCGACGACGGTGCCGGTGACGATTATCGGCGCCTTTGCGGCCATGGCGGCGCTCGGCTTCACTGTCAATCTCTCGACGCTCTTCGCCATCGTGCTGGCGATCGGCATCGTCGTTGATGACGCCATCGTCATCGTCGAGGGTGTTGCCCGCCATATCGAGGAAGGGATGCCCGGCAAGAAGGCCGCCGAGAAGGCGATGGACGAGCTCTTCGGCCCTGTTATCGGCATCACGCTCGTGCTGATGGCGGTATTCATTCCCGCCGCTTTCCTTCCGGGCTTGACCGGGCAGCTCTACAAGCAGTTTGCGTTGGTGATTGCCGCAACCGCACTCATCAGTGCCATCAATGCGATGACGCTGAAGCCGACGCAATGCGCCCTCTGGCTGCGCACGCCGGTGCCTCCCGAAAAACGCAACGTCTTCTATCGTGGTTTCAACAAGGTCTATGACAAGGCCGAGAACGGCTATGCGAAGCTGATCGGCGGCATGGTCCATCACAGCGCCATTGCCGTTCTTTTTGCTCTGGCGCTGATCGGCGTCGCCATCTGGGGGCTCACCCGCCTGCCGACGGCATTTTTGCCGCTCGAGGATCAGGGCTATGTGCTGATCAGCGCGCAGCTGCCCGACGGCGCCTCGAAAGAGCGCACCGACGCCGTCATGGCCGAGGTCGGCAAGATCGCGCAGCAGACGCCGGGCGTCGATCAGGTGTTGACGATCAGCGGCATATCGATCCTCGACAACAGCGCCAGCCTGCCGAATGCCGGTGTCGCCTATGTCGTGCTCAAGGACTGGGATGTCAGGGGCAAGGAAAAGGGACAGGACCTGCTGTCGATCTACGAGCACCTGAACGGCGCACTGTCGGATGTGCTGAAGGCGAAGACTCTGGTCGTCGTCCCGCCACCGATCCAGGGCATCGGCAATGCCAACGGCTTCACCATGCAGGTGGAAATCCGCAACGGCAATTTCGACTATCCGCTGCTGCAGAGCATGGCCGATACCATCGTCAGCAACGGCAATGCCCAATCGTCGCTGCAGCGGCTGAGCACATCGTTTCGCGCTGGCGTGCCCCAGCTTTCGGTGTCGGTCGACCGCATCAAGGCCGAGACGCTCGGCATCACCGTCGGGCAGGTGTTTTCAGCGCTGTCAGGCTATGTCGGATCGAGCTACGTCACCCAGTTCAACAAGTTCGGACGAACCTTCCAGGTCTACGCGCAGGCAGCGCCCGAATTCCGCGTCCGCCCTGACGATATCCGCAACCTGAAGGTCAAGGCTGGCGACGGCACGATGGTGCCGCTTGGCACTGTCGTCGACGTTAAGAGCGTTCAGGGGCCGTCGCTGATCAGCCTCTACAACCTCTATCCGACCGCCACCATCGTCGGCGGGGCTGCCGCCGGATTTAGTTCGGGGCAGTCGCTCGATGTCATGGAGCAGATCGCCGACCGAACATTGCCGCCCGGCGCAGGCTACGAGTGGACAGCCCTCTCCTATCAGGAGAAAACCGTCGGCGGGCAGATCTACTTCGTTTTCGCGCTTGCCATGCTGCTCGTCTATTTCGTGCTTGCCGGGCAATATGAGAGCTGGATCCTGCCACTCGCCGTATTGCTGGCGGTGCCGCTGGCGCTTCTCGGAACGGTCGGCGCACTAAGTGCGGCCGGTGTTGCCAACAATCTCTACACGCAGATCGGCCTGATACTGCTGATCGCGCTTGCATCGAAAAACGCGATCCTGATCGTCGAATATGCGCGCGAGAAGCGGGCCGAGGGCATGGAGATTCTTGAGGCCGCGGTGGAGGCCGCGCGCCTTCGCTTCCGGCCGATCCTGATGACATCCTTCGCCTTCATCCTCGGCGTCCTGCCGCTGGTGCTGGCGAGCGGCGCCGGCGCATCGGCCCGCAAGTCGATCGGCATATCGGTCTTCAGCGGCATGATCGCCTCGACCTGCCTTGCTGTTCTCTTCGTTCCGTCGTTCTATGTTGTGCTGCAACGGTTCGAGGAATACAGAAAGCGGCGCACGAACACGGCGCCGCAGGCGGCAGAGTGATCAGCGCTTCGCTCTATTGAACGACGACGCGCACATAGACGCCGCCGCTCTTGGCGTAATAGCCGGATCCACACCTGTAATAATAGCCACCGTAATAGGCGCCGTAGACGCAGCCCGCGGGCAAGACGGCAATCGTCGTCGTTGTCCTCGTTACCACGCGCCGCGTAGTCCGGCGCGCAACGCCAGCATAGGAAAGCGGTGTCAACGGCCTGCCGATCACGGCGTTGGCGGGCGTGCCGAAGCTGAGCGATAACGGTACCCATCCGCCCGGCTCGACATGAGCGTCGGCAAGGAGAAAGGCGCCGGTCAGCCCGGCAACAAGCAGGGATTTCGGATATCTCATTTGCTGTCTCCAGGTTGGGTGGGTGCGGGCAGTTCATCGAGCGACTGCAATTCGCTGAGATCGACCTTCTTGGCGCTCTTCGGAATCTCGATCGCATAGGACGCCTTGGCGACATCCGGCCCGCTCTTGAAATCGCTGATCTCCAGCGTGTATTGCGGCGCCTGCCCGACATGCTTGCTGGTGATGACATAGCGCAGCGGCACGGGCTTGGCGCCCGACTGTATCCAGATCTGCCAGTCGATCTCGTGCGTGCGGAACGTCAGATATTCGCATTCGACCCCACCGACATAGGCGCTGGAGATATGCTTGGCATCCGTCACGTCGGTCATCAGAATGTCGAAAACATGAGCCGACAGCAGATCAGCTCCCGGCGCCTCGATACCCGCATCCGCCAACCGCTCGAACAGCTCGTCCACCGAGCCCTTGGCCTCAATACTGGCATAGGCATCGAGGTTCTTGCCGTGCACGGTCAGCGTCGTCCCGTCAAAACTGACATCGACATCGGCAAATCCGCCGGTTCTGGTGACCCGCAGCTTGTCCGGCCGTGCCAGGCTCGCAGTTCCCGAGCTGACGAACTGCAGCTTCTCGAAGTCGGGCGTGACCGCTTCGATCGACGATTGGTAGCTGAACGATATCGCCTTCTGCCCCGCCAGATAATCCGACATGGACTTCAGGATATCTTTCGCATCGTCGGCCGCAGCGGTCGCGGGCAGGATCAGGCAGGCGGCAAAGGAGCTGCAGACGAGCAGGTGCCGCAGCGTTCTGAAATGGGGAACCGATGACATTGCAATGCCTTCCCTTCGATCATGTTGATCCCCAAGTCTCCGGACAGGTGCCCTTCAGCGAGAATCCTACCGGCGATCTGCAAGATCAGAGAATGGATGAAATTTCAGCATTATCGATGCAGGCGATGTTCAGCCGCGAGCGGCCGCAAGGTTTGAGGGAATCATGAATGGAGCACGCCACTCCCATCTCCCCCTCCACGGCAATGGGAACGTCTGAAGATCGCGAAGCTATAGGCCGCTGGTCAGCACCCGCTGACATGTTGGCGACAGCCGTTGAAAATTGTCCCGCAGACAATTGACCCCACGGCCGCCACCGAGCGGCACGGAGCGGCAAAGCGACCGGAAATCCGGCCCGCAGGTGCGCCGGAGAACAATCAGTTCTTCGCGCGGCGTGAAAGACGCCATCGGCATCGCTGCCATCGCTCCAGCACCACCGGCCGCCTTGGCTGTATTGGCAGCAGGAAGAGATGATCCGTTTCCTCCAATCGCGCCAATGGCGGCCTGACAGGATGGCGAAAGCGCTGGATTATGCTGCTGCAGGCAGGCAAGCGCCTGCGCTCCACCCGGCGTCACACCCGAGCACTGCGCCATGAAATCCGAGCGGCAGGCCGATTTGATCGCATCGCGCTGCGCCTCCGTCGGCTGCGCAGTCTGTTTTGGTGAAACGGCCGGAGCTGCGGCTGTGGTTGGCTGGACCGCTGGCGTTTGCGCCGGCGCCGCGTCGGTCGATTTCTTCTTCGTCCCGCCCAAAGCCGAGATCGCGTCGCGGCAGGCCTTGGAGAGCGATGCATCATGCTGCTGAAGGCAATTTAACGCCTCCATGCCCCCGGGCGTCACACCCGAACATTGCGCAATGAAATCGGACCGACACGCCGACCGGACCGCATTCCGCTGGGCATCAGTCGGCTGCTGCGCGTAAGTTGCGCCGGCTGCAAGGCACATCGCGGACGAGACAAGAAGGCCGAAAGCCCTGCTCGCTGAAAACGAGAATCTGATATGCAGAATATTCGCCAGAAAGGCCGCAAATTTCCCCATGGTTCCCTCCCCGAGGAAGAAATTATCTGGATATATGCAGATACGTGGCGGGGCCGATGAAATAACGCTGGCCTGACAAACTGTCGCCACGCAGGGCATGATCAAAATCTATCACTGCAGGTTTACATTAGCACGTAAATATACTGTCGTGAAGATTGCGTCGTGAGACATGGCGAGCGGTAGAGTCTTCGGCCTTTTGGCCTACTTCATTTCTTCCCCGCCCAATCCCGCGTGCCGTCCGCTCACAATAGAGTTGAACGCAAAAGACCCGCTTAACGCGGGCTTTGTTTATTCTGTTTTGTATCCATGAAGATGATTTGGTTGCGGGGGCAGGATTTGAACCTGCGGCCTTCAGGTTATGAGCCTGACGAGCTACCGGGCTGCTCCACCCCGCGAGGGACGCACCATTATAGATGTGATGCGCCAATTTTTCAGTCTGATATAGGGTTTCAAACCAAAAAGGCCGCTTTGCGAGCGGCCCTTTGATCGGCTTTGGGCCGTAGACTGTGATGAGAAGATTAGTTGCGTTTTGCAGACCTGGCAGCGACCGACTCTCCCGCGTCTTAAGACGAAGTACCATAGGCGCTGGGGCGTTTCACGGCCGTGTTCGGAATGGGAACGGGTGCAGCCACCCCGCCATGACCACCAGGTCAGCGAAGCGCAACTTTGAGAAGCTGGTGCAGTTTTTCAACCGCTTTTATGTGTGAACACGTCTTGCATCACCGTCCGGAGCAAGGCTTTGCCTTGCCCGGGAGATGAGCATTGATCAATGAGAACGATCAAGCCAATCGAGCTATTAGTACCGGTAAGCTTCATGCGTTGCCGCACTTCCACACCCGGCCTATCAACGTGGTCGTCTTCCACGGCTCTGATAGGGAATACTCGTTTTCAGGTGGGTTTCCCGCTTAGATGCCTTCAGCGGTTATCCCGTCCATATGTAGCTACCCTGCTATGCCGTTGGCACGACAACAGGTCCACCAGAGATATGTCCATCCCGGTCCTCTCGTACTAGGGACAGATCCTGTCAATATTCCTACACCCACGGCAGATAGGGACCGAACTGTCTCACGACGTTCTGAACCCAGCTCACGTACCGCTTTAATTGGCGAACAGCCAAACCCTTGGGACCTGCTCCAGCCCCAGGATGCGATGAGCCGACATCGAGGTGCCAAACAACCCCGTCGATATGGACTCTTGGGGGTCATCAGCCTGTTATCCCCGGCGTACCTTTTATCCGTTGAGCGATGGCCCTTCCACGCGGGACCACCGGATCACTATGACCGACTTTCGTCTCTGCTCGACTTGTCAGTCTCGCAGTCAGGCGGGCTTATGCCATTGCACTCGACGACCGATTTCCGACCGGTCTGAGCCCACCATCGCGCGCCTCCGTTACTCTTTCGGAGGCGACCGCCCCAGTCAAACTACCCACCATACACTGTCCCGGATCCGGATAACGGACCGCGGTTAGACATCCATGACGATAAGGGTGGTATTTCAAGGATGGCTCCACAGAAACTGGCGTCCCTGCTTCAAAGCCTACCACCTATCCTACACATGCCGACACGAATGCCAGTGTAAAGCTATAGTAAAGGTGCACGGGGTCTTTCCGTCTGACCGCAGGAACCCCGCATCTTCACGGGGAATTCAATTTCACTGAGTCTATGTTGGAGACAGCGGGGAAGTCGTTACGCCATTCGTGCAGGTCGGAACTTACCCGACAAGGAATTTCGCTACCTTAGGACCGTTATAGTTACGGCCGCCGTTTACTGGGGCTTCGATTCAAAGCTTGCACCTCTCCTCTTAACCTTCCAGCACCGGGCAGGCGTCAGACCCTATACGTCGTCTTGCGACTTCGCAGAGCCCTGTGTTTTTGATAAACAGTCGCTACCCCCTGGTCTGTGCCACCCCAATATACTTGCGTAAATTGGGGTCACGCTTCTTCCGAAGTTACGCGTGCAATTTGCCGAGTTCCTTCAACATAGTTCTCTCAAGCG